>RFGP01000101.1 GCA_003697365.1 Chloroflexota bacterium
TAGGTGCTGTCGTCGGCACGAGTAGTCGTCGCCGTGTAGCACAATTACTGCATTATCGCCCTGATCTTAATGTGATTAGTATTCGTGGTAATGTCGACACTCGCATTCGTAAGGCGCTCGACCCTTCGAGCGGATATGATGCGATCGTTGTTGCTCTGGCTGGTGTTGAGCGTCTAGGTTTGCAGTCGACAATTGCGCAAATACTTCCCTTTGAGATCATGTTGCCCGCACCAGCGCAAGGGGTTATTGCCATACAGGGTTTGAAGCATAGTTCAATAAAAAATCTTGTCCAAAGTATCAATCATTTAAAGACGGAATTAGCTATTGCTGCTGAACGCGCATTCTTATCAGTGTTAGGGGGAGGATGTTCGTTACCTGTTGCGGCTTATGCACATTGGTTATCAGCAAATGAATTAGTACTTCAAGCGCGTATTCTCTCTCCTGATGGGAAAAAACGTATCGACCTCAAAGAAAGTTGCACATTGTCAGAGGATCATAGCGAAAATATAACGCTAGCTTCAGAATTGGGGCGTTCCGTCGCTGTTGTGGCAAAAGATCAAGGGGCAGCAAAATTACTAAATGCTGTTGTTGTGCGTCATTCTACATCACCTCTGAATGGAAAGAAGATTGTCATTACAAGGGCAAAACATCAATCCAGAGAACTCATTGATCTTCTACAACAACGCGGAGCTTTGCCTCTGCTTTACCCTTGCATTGATGTTATGCCGCCATCAGATACAAGTGATTTAGATCAAGCATTATCACGACTTCAGCAATATGATTGGCTGCTGATTACTAGCCGTAATACCGTGCTTGCATTACAAAGACGTTTACAAGTCTTAGGTGTTGACTTAAAGAAGGTTGAAATTCAGGTTGGTGCTGTTGGGCCAGCAACCGCTGAACTATTTAGCCAAATTTTTAAGTTTGATGTCACTCTAATTCCTGAAACACATACAGGCATTGGGATGTGTGAAGCGTTGCAACCAAAAGCTGGTCAGCGCTTTCTGCTGCCACAATCGGCTATTGCTCGTGATGCCCTCGCAGATTGTTTACGTCAACATGGTGGATATGTTGAGGTTGTAATTGCTTACCAAATAAGTGTTGGCGAAGGGGGAATCTCTCTCTCTGCTTATTTAGAAGATGATGCCGTCGATGCCATCATTTTCACAAGCCCCTCGACTATCAAAAATTGCTTGAAACGACTTGAACGAGAGAAAGGCAATAGGGATTTGCTGGAAAAATTGCCTTGTGCAGTCATGGGGCCTACAACAGCGCAATGCGCGTACAGCTATTATTTCTCTACGATCTTAGAACCACAAGAATCGAGTTTGAATGCTTTGGTTGAACTTTTAGAAGCGTATTTTAGCTATACGGTTTAGGAAAAAACGATGAAATTAATCTTAAGTGAACGAACGAATATATTGACCAAACGCCCTCGTCGAATGCGCATGAACGCGACGTTGCGCCGCATGGTACGCGAGACTACGCTCACAGTTGACGATCTGATCATGCCGTTATTTATTAAATCTGCAGATGGTGGGCCGTTTCCTATAAGTTCTATGCCTGAACAATATCAGTGGAGCTTGGAGCAGTTACCCATTATTATCGAACGAATTCAAAGAGCACATATTCCCGCAGTTATTTTGTTTGGTGTGCCTGATCATAAGGATGCTTACGGAACAGAAAATTATGATTCTCAAGGTATTATTCCAACGGCCATTCGCAAGATTAAGACATTAGCCCCTGATTTAATTGTCATTTCTGATATGTGCTTTTGCGAGTATACGGATCACGGACACTGTGGCATTGTTAACACCTTTAATCATGATGATTATGACCCCAATTTGCCTGAAGGATATTTGCTCAACGATCCAACATTAGAATTACTTGCTAAAGCAGCTTGTGTTCATGCACAAGCTGGAGCTGATATTATCGCACCCTCTGGGATGTTGGATGGTATGGTTGCGGCTATTCGGCAAGGGTTGGATGCCGAGGGGTTTTCCCATACAGCGATTATGAGTTATGCCGTTAAGTACGCGAGTGCATTTTATGGCCCTTTCCGCGAAGCTGCAGATAGTGCTCCCGCTTTTGGTGATCGGCGACAATACCAAATGAACCCAGCAAATAGCCGTGAGGCACTATATGAAGCCGCATTAGATGCTGCTGAAGGTGCGGATGTTTTGATGGTGAAACCGTCTTTGTCATATTTAGATGTTCTCGCAATGCTCAAAATGCATCACCACTTGCCCCTAGCTGCCTATCAAGTTAGTGGGGAATATGCAATGTTCTATGCTGCTGCACAAAGAGGCTGGATTGATCTACGTCAAACAGCTTTAGAAAGCCTGATAAGCATTAAACGTGCTGGTGCAGATATGATCATCACTTATTTTGCTTTAGAAGCCGCTTTATGGCTGAAGGAAGGTTATCTTGACTAATCGATTTTTACAGGCCTGCTATCGACAACCAACTGATACCACGCCGATATGGCTAATGCGTCAGGCAGGGCGCTACATGCCTGAATATCGTCAGTTACGCGAACGCTATGGCATTTTGGAAATCATCAAGACACCTGAACTAGCTTGCGAAGTAACTATGCAACCTATTAATGCCTTTGATTTAGACGCGGCGATTATCTTTGCTGATATTCTGCCAGTCTTAGAAGCAATGGGCTTAAAACTGTCTTTTGTAAAAGGTGAAGGGCCAATTATTCATAATCCTGTGCGGACTGCTGAAGATGTTCAGCAACTGCGCACACCCTCAGCTCAAGAAAGTTTATCCTTTACATTGGAAGCCATTAGACTCGTTAAATCAGAGTTAGAAAGTCGTCATTTACCACTAATAGGCTTTAGTGGCGCGCCGTTTACACTAGCTGCATATGCTGTAGAAAGTGGGAGTAGTAAAAATCACCGTTTAGTGAAAACATTCATGATGAATGAACCACAAACATGGCAAACATTGATGTTAAAAATTGCAACCGTTGTTGCAGATTATTTGCTTGCTCAAGCCGAAGCGGGAGCAGATGCGCTTCAATTGTTTGATAGTTGGGCAGGGCAGCTCTCACCTGCAGACTACGAGCGATGGGTAATGCCCTATAGTCAATGGGTTATTAACACTGTTAAAGCTAAGACTAAAATTCCCGTCATTCATTTTGGTGTAAATACAAGTGGGATGCTACATCTTATACGTCAAGGTGGGGGGGATGTTATTGGTGTAGATTGGCGAATTCCTATTCACAAAGGGTGGGAGATAATTGGCTATGATAAAGCGATTCAAGGTAACCTTGATCCTGTAGCTTTATTTGCTTCTTGGGAAGTTCTACAGGTGCAAGCGAAAGCTATTTTAGATGCAGTTCAAGGACGGGCAGGGCATATTTTTAATCTAGGTCATGGCATTCTACCAGAAACCCCCGTAGATAATGTGAAGCGATTAGTGGATTTTGTTCATGAATACAGCGCAAAATATGCCCACTCTTAAGCATGTTGTGATCATTGGGGGAGGTATCGCGGGCTTAAGTACTGCATGGTATCTCCAACGTTATGTCCAAGAACAAAATGTAGAGATACGCTATACAGTGCTAGAAGCTGAATCCACATGGGGGGGCAAAGTCAAAACGACTTATCTTGAGAATGGAACTGCTCAGCCTTATGTTGTGGAATGTGGCCCAGATGCTTTTTTGACACGCAAGCCTTGGGCTGCCCAGCTTGCTGATGAATTAGGCTTAAGCAATGAAAAAATAAGCGTACAACCTACCGCGAAGCGTATCTATATTCTTAATCGGGGGCGTTTGGACCCGATCCCTGAAGGTGTGCATTTGCTTGTGCCTACAGATATTCGTGCTTTTTTGCGATCAAGTTTGTTTTCATGGCGAGAAAAAGCACGAATATTGTCAGAAGTATTTATTCCTGCCCGCAAAGATGAAACCGATGAATCTATTGAGGCATTCGTGAAACGACGCTTTGGATGCGCAGCTTCTCAAAAACTCGCCGAACCATTACTAGCTGGTATTTACAATACGGATATTAGCTGTCAAAGCCTTTTGGCAACCTTTCCGCATTATCGCAAACTAGAGTTACAGTATGGTAGTCTTATTCGTGCTATGCGCCATAGTATGACTTTGATGAAACCATCTGCAGATAAGCAAACTGAATCAGCCTTTTTCTCTTTCCAAGGTGGCACAATGCGCTTAGTAGAAGGCTTAGCGTCGCAGCTAGAAGGTCAGTTGCTGCTAAAAACCCCTGTCAAAGAACCTTTAGCATATCAACAAGGACAATATCTAGTATCAACTTCTATTGGCATACTTTCAGCAGATGCTGTTATTTGGGCAACACCTGCCTATGTCACGGCTAAATTCTTGGTTGAAGTGGTCCCAACAGCAACAGAACTTCTCAACAAGATTCGTTATGAGGGGATAGGGACAATCACATTGATGTATCGCCGCGAAGATATACCGCACGCCTTAGATGCCTATGGTGTTGTCGTTCCTAGTCATGAAAATCGCAATATTGATGGTATGACATGGGTAACGAGTAAATGGACTCATCGCGCACCAGCGGATCAAGTGATGATACGTGTTTTCTTCGGCGGGCCACAAACGCGCTCTATGCTTTTTGTTGATGATGTCGAGCTGCTTAACATTGTGTGCCGAGAGCTCAACGATATATTGAGCATAGATTCTAAACCACTAACTTATCATATTGATCGTTGGGAGAACGGCTATCCTCAATATGAAGTGGGACATCATCTGCTAATACAAGCAATCAAAAACGCTTTGCCTCCTCGTATATATATCGTTGGGAGTGCTTATGATGGGGTAGGAGTACCTGACATTATTCATGGTGCTCAACGTTGTGCGATGTTTTGCCTTGAACAATTGAAAGAGAACTATTATGAGCGAGCATCAACGTATTAATCAATCAAAAGAATTATTTAAGGTTGCCCAGAATCTGATGCCCGGTGGTGTTAATAGTCCTGTTCGAGCTTTCAAAAGTGTTGGCGGTGATCCTGTTTTCATTGATCATGCCAAAGGGGCTTATTTATGGGATGTGGATGGCAACCGTTATGTGGATTATGTTTTGTCTTGGGGACCTATGATATTAGGACACGCCGATGATCGTGTGGTGTCAGCATTACAAAAAGCTGTTGAACGCGGCACAAGCTATGGAGCACCAACCTTACTTGAAAATCAACTTGCTGAGCTTGTGGTTGACATTGTCCCCTCAATTGAGATGATTCGCTTTGTGAACAGTGGCACAGAAGCTACGATGAGCGCCTTGCGTTTAGCGCGTGCTTATACAGGCCGTAGTAAAATTATCAAGTTTGCAGGCTGTTATCATGGTCATGCCGATATGTTATTGGTACAAGCTGGTAGCGGTGTTGCAACTTTAGGATTACCTGATTCGCCCGGTATACCCGCTAGCGCAACAACAGATACACTTCTTGCGCAATTCAATGATATAGAAGCTGTGCGCGGTTTGTTTGAACAATATCCAGAACAGATTGCCGCTGTCATCATAGAGCCAATCGCGGCAAACATGGGCTTTGTGATGCCACAGAATGATTTTTTGCATCAACTTCAGTCGCTTTGCCATAAGTACGGGGCGTTATTCATCCTTGATGAAGTGATGACGGGATTTCGCGTTGCAAAAGGTGGGGCGCAATCTCATTTCAATCTTGAGCCAGACATCACTTGCTTAGGGAAAGTCATTGGTGGAGGGTTACCAGTTGGGGCATATGGCGGAAAGCGCTATATTATGGAGTATGTTGCGCCCGCTGGGCCAATGTATCAAGCAGGGACACTGAGCGGCAATCCTCTTGCCATGACAGCAGGATATACAACGCTGCAGGTTTTACAAGAAACTGATGCTTTTGA
>RFGP01000102.1 GCA_003697365.1 Chloroflexota bacterium
AATGCAGCGCTTTTGACTTTAGAGGGCATCGCAGATCGAAATGAAGCTGAAACATTGCGTGGTATGTTGGTCAGTGTGCCTTTGAATGAAGGGGCCCCACTAGAAGAAGGCGA
This sequence comes from Chloroflexota bacterium, assembly GCA_003697365.1. Taxonomy (GTDB): domain Bacteria; phylum Chloroflexota; class Anaerolineae; order Aggregatilineales; family J027; genus J027. Next base: position 114 of record RFGP01000102.1, read on the forward strand.
ATACTATGTTATCGAGCTTCTTGGCATGGAAGTTTACACAGACATCGGGCGTTATATAGGTGTATTAGAAGACATCTTTGAAACAGGTGCTAATGATGTTTATATTGTTCGAGGAACAGCGCTAGGCGATGTGCTGATTCCGGATATTCCCCAAGTTATTCATCAAATAGATTTTGAACAACGACGTATAATCATCACCCCCTTACCGGGACTACTTCCTTCTGATCCCGAAGCAGACGATGCTAGTGATCATAAACAATAAAATCTGATGAGTGATTTACGCTATTGGCTTGCTCTTAATCTTGTCGAAGGCATTGGTTCTGGGCGACTGCGTAGCTTATATCGTTATTTTCAGGGAGATATGGCGGCAGCATGGTTTGCCAGCCAAGAAACACTACTCAACGCTGGGCTTGATCTCGAAACGATCCAAAATCTTCAAAGATGGCGAAAACGCCTCAATGTTGAAGGGGCCTATCAACGTTTAGGTGAATTAGGCATTCACATTTGCACGCTCAATGATGAGCATTACCCTAAGCTATTGCGCGAAATACACGATGCGCCCCCCATGCTATATCACATCGGCGACTTGTTACCAACAGATATACACAGTCTCGCCATTGTAGGGACAAGGCGCGCCACAACATATGGGCAAGATGTCGCGCGCGCATTTGCTCGTGAGCTGGCACAAGCAGGTCTCACTATTGTGAGCGGCCTAGCAAAGGGTATTGATGCTGCAGCTCATCAAGGTGCACTAGATGCCAATGGTCGCACCATCGCTGTTTTAGCCAATGGCTTACATGAAATATATCCGACAGAGCACACACAACTTGCAAAATCAATTGTTGCATCAGGGGGGGCTTTAATTTCGGAATATCCCCCCACAGCAAACCCTGACAGCCGACACTTTCCAGTGCGTAATCGTTTGCTCAGCGGTTTGTCTTTGGGCGTGCTTATTGTTGAAGCCCCTAAAGGGAGTGGTGCACTCTACACTGCTGCTGCAGCAGTTGAACAGGATCGCGATGTGTTCGCCATACCGGGACAAATATTCCAAGTCAACACTTATGGCCCACACCGTCTAATACAAGATGGCGCTAAATTAGTGACCTGCGTTGAGGATATTTTGGAAGAACTTAACCTAGAACAACGCACAGGTATTCCCCCTCATCCGCGCATCCCTAGACCTCATCCACCCCAAAACACTCAAGCCAATATTACTCCTTCAAGGCCTATCCAAAGTGATGATCCTATAGAGACTGCTATTTTAGGTTGTCTAGAAGACGGGCCACTACATGTTGATGACATCGCTTTTTGTGCACAGTCGGACATTCAAATTGTACAAGCAAAACTTATGGTTATGGTCATTAAAGGGTGGGTTGAGGAAGAAGGCACAATGGTTTATAAACGCCTTTGAGCATTAAAAGAGTTCACGCAGTGCCACTTTTGACAACATATTTCAAAAGGAGTATATGAACATGTACGAAAACTATTACGCATTGATCATGGCTGGTGGCGGTGGTACTCGCCTATGGCCACTCAGCCGTAAACATCGCCCTAAACAAATACTATCTCTTGTCGATGAAGATAGCATGTTCAAAATTTCTGTTGATCGTCTTGCCCCTCTGTTTCCTTTAGAGCGCGTTTTTGTTGTTACAGGGCAAAATATGGTAGACGATCTGAAGGCCCAAGTTCCTGATTTGCCAGATGAAAACTTTATCATAGAGCCATTTGGGCAAGATACCGGCCCTGCTGTTGGTTTTGGCATTATGCATATTCAAGAACGCGATCCAAATGCTATTGTCGCTGTGCTAACCGCTGATCATCATATTGCCAACCCCGAACGTTTTCGCGAAGTGCTAAAAGCTGCTTATGAAGCGGCATCTCAAGATTACATCGTTACTTTAGGTATATCTCCCACTTTTCCAGCAACGGGCTTTGGTTATATTGAACGCGGTGAATTAATTGGCGAAATGAATGGCTTTGAAGTGTATCACTCAGAGCGTTTTAGAGAAAAACCAAATGTTGAAACGGCTATAGAGTTTTTGGCACGCGGATGCTTTAGTTGGAATGCTGGCATGTTCATTTGGAAAGCCGAGCGCGCGCTACAAGAATTTAAGCAACAACGCCCCAAAACATATCAACATCTCACAGCTATTCAAGCCGCAATAGGAACACCTGAATATGATAGGGTATTAAAAAATCATTGGCCACATGTTGAAAAGCTCCCCGTAGATATTGCCGTTATGGAAAATGCGCATCAAGTTGCCGTTATCCCTGTTGATATTGGTTGGAGCGACATTGGAAGTTGGTCTTCTTTATATGATGCGCTTTGCGAGGATGAAGAACAACATTCCAACGTACATCGCACCACTAATGGAGAGGTTTTTACAGTTGATTCTGAGGGAATGCTCGTGATCACTGAGCGCACAGTGGTAACATTAGGAACACAAAACCTCGTTATTGTTGATACTGATGATGTGGTATTTGTATGTGATCGTACCCAAGCGCAAAACGTCCGCAAGATTATTCGCATCTTACAAGAAAACGGGCGTGATGATTTATTATAGTACACCATCACTTCGCAATTGTGTTATCGTTACATCATCATACCCTAACCACTCTTGCAAAATTTCGTGAGTGTGTTCCCCCAAAAATGGTGGTGGTGTTCTAATGGTGGGGTTGGTTTCGGACAATTTGGGGGCTGGCCCTACCATCTTCACAGCAGTACCATCAGAGAGCAAAATTTCTTGCACTAACCCTCGCGCAAGGACATGTGGATCGTTAAGCGCTTGGGCAACATCATTTACTGGTGCACAAGGGATACGATGCTGTTCACATAGCTTCAGCCATTCATCTACAGTCCGTGTGGAGAAAATGGTCGATAGTTCTTGAACGAGCATTTCTCGATGTTGCACGCGCAGAGGATTTGTGCGAAAACGCTCGTCGCTAGCTAACTCTGGAACTCCAATAGCATCACACAAAGCTGCAAATTGAAGATCGTTCCCCACAGCTAAAACGAATTCGCCATCAGAAGCCTTAAAAGTTTGATAGGGAACAATGTTCGGATGTGCGTTACCCAAGCGCGTCGGAAGCGCGCCCGATACAAGATAATTACTTGCCACATTGACTAAAGCCGCAATTTGCGAATCTAAAAGTGCGACATCAATATATTGTCCCCGACCTGTCTTAGCACGATGTATTAATGCCGCTTGAATTGCATTTGCTGCAAATAGGCCTGTTATAACATCCGAGATCGCTACCCCTACCTTGTGAGGTTCGCTTTCTGTAGGACCAGTGATAGACATAAGGCCACTTTGTGCCTGTATCGCAAAATCATAGCCCGCACGATTTGCATAAGGCCCCTGTTGTCCATATCCTGTGATACTGCAATAGATTAGTTTTGGGTGATGGCGAGAAAGCGTTGCGTAATCCAATCCAAAACCTGCCATCTGCCCAACTTTAAAATTTTCTACGATCACGTCAGCTTGTTGGGCAAGCGCAAAGGCAATCTCACGCCCGCGCTTATGTTTTAGGTTTAACGTTAAACTGCGCTTATTGCGATTTACACTGAGATAATAAGCGCTCATATCACTTGCCCATGGCGGCCCCCAATGACGAGTTTCATCCCCCAAAACAGGGTGCTCTACTTTAATAACCTCAGCACCTAAATCTGCTAAGACCATTGTACAAAATGGCCCTGCTAATACTCTTGAAAAATCTAGAATCTTAAATCCTTCTAAAGCGGTCAATGCTACACTCCTAAACACAAAATACGTTTTAGACAAAACAAACTTTAATCTTTTCAGAAATGTCTATCTTAGGTAAAAACAAATGGTTGTAAAGTTTTCAGGAGATAAAACATTATGCTTAAACGATTATTTGGTGGCAGCAATCGTAATCGAAGCGCAGATATTTTCTATGTCCGTATATATAAATCTTATGCTCCCAGTGAAACGGATGAAATTGTAGAGGTGCGAGTGAATTTGGCACATGATCTATCGCTAGATGACGATGGAGGTTATTTTAGCCGTAAGGTTGTTGTTGGGCCTCATACATTCAAAAAAGCCGAATTGTTACTGTATTATGATAAAGGGCGTAACTTACGTGACACCGAAGTGGTGAACGGCGAATTAGTCGAGCGTGCTGACTACGAAACATATCGCGCCAGCATACAGGACTAGAACGCCTGATCACCATCAATCGGAAGCCCAATAATATTATGCCGAGAACGCAATTGGCTAGGGTAATGCTGATTACCTAATGAAACAAATGTGCATAAAAACCGATCTTTAAGACGACTTTCAATACGATCATCTAATTCTTCAAGGTCTTTAGACGTTGCGGTGAAGATAGTCGGTTTTTGCGTGATGTAACGATGGTCAATAATTTGAAAGAGTTTTTCCGCAAGCCAAGAGCTCGTTGAACGTGTGCTAAGTCCATCTAGTACGAGTAATTCGGCATTACAAAGCTGTTGGAAATGCTCATCAAGCCCTTTGCTTTCTTTATTCAAAGCTGAGCGCAGATAGTCATATAAGTCAATACATCGAACAAAGAAGATTTTTTCCGTAGAGCGCGCTAAACGAAAATGGGTTAAAGCTGCAGCAAGATGTGTTTTGCCTGTTCCATGCCCCCCAATAATAACGAGCCAACCAAGCAAGGGTTCTTGCTGGATGTAATGATGTACAATATGTTGAACTCTTGGGCCGTTTTCAAGAGCTGACCAATTGAATGTATCAAAAGTAAAATTCTGATATATTGACAAATCTGTAATATGATTAGACGCTAAAATTTTTGTTGTGGACGATCGGCGGTTACGTCGATAATCAGGATTTGTTAGAGTGAACACTTTGACCAGCGCGCCATCTTGAAGACGACTTGCAATTCGGCCATCCATATCATCAATGCGATGATTCGTTGTGATAACCGTTGGCAAACGATGTACATAACGATGATTCAGAAGCTGGAATAGCTTTTCACTAGCCCAAGCAGTCGGGCTCTCAGTTCCTAAATCATCTAAAATCAATACATTTGTGTTTCGGACACGATCAAATAATTCATCATATGTCACTTCAGATGTAGGATGATATGTGGTGCGTAAATAATCTAACAAATCTGGTACTGTAAGAAAAATAACATCAGAATGCCCAAGTTCAAGTAGGCGATTACCGATCGCTGCAGCAAGATGCGTTTTCCCTGTACCAAAACCTCCTTGAAACACTATCCACTGGTCTAACGATTCAGCAAAGGCATAGGCACTTTCTGCAATTTCCCTCAGTGCTGTATCATGCTCTTGAACCTCAAAATTCTCAAAGGTCAGGTGCATATAGCCTGACAAGTTACTTAGGTCGCGCAGCTTTTTCATTCGCCGCGCAGTAAGTTGATCAATTTTGCACGCACACGGAATAGCTTTACCAAAATCTGGATGTCCAACGGGAACATTGCGCGTTACATACCCCATGCCACCACAAATTGGGCAAACGTCTTCCGTTTCATTAGGTGTTAAAGAAATCGGAGAAGTCTCCTTTCTTTGTGCCGAATTGGGAATTAGATCGCTGAGAGGAGTCATGCCATTGTTTTTTGCGTCCATTGATCTTCCAATTGTCTAATATACTTTGAATGTAGCTCCATTTACGTGCATTGTTTTCTACGGCGATAGCAATAGCTTCTGCGATCCACTCGCTAGAAAATTCCAGTTCCGCATCACGCAGTTTATCTGCAATCATAGGGGTAATATGCCCAATATTTTGTTCATAAAGGGTATAAATATTCGGGCGCTGAGCAATAATTTGTATAGATCGCTTCAGCGGATCAGGTGACCAATGCCCCTCTTTCAAGGCTTGCAAAGCCTCGCGCCCACGCGGCGAGTTAAAGAAATATAATACATCCACCTGCCCTTGCAAGCTCAATTCAAACGCAAGCAAAGTTCCTCTTTGAACAGCTCGCTGAAACGCATTTTGAATTTCGGGGATACCATTTATTGCCGCACACAAAACCTCATCATTAAGTGCTTCTTGCAAGCGCACATAACGATAAACCCCTTCTTGGCGCTGAAAAGCCCAAAAACAATAAAGCGTTACTTTCAGCTCTGCCAAATCATCTATGATGGGCAATATATCACTAAAGAATTGGTTTGGAACACCGATAAACTCGTCTTTGGTCGACTGAATTCCTTGAAAGTGTTGCATTACTCTAATATCCCGAAAGATCAATGTCAGTATGACGTAAATTTGCAAATTGTGTCAATTCTTTGCGGAAGTAAAGGCTTACAGTACCAATAGGGCCATTACGATGTTTAGCGATGATGACATCTGCTTGATTGGGGCGATCCGTATCTTCATTATAAACTTCATCACGATAAATGAACATCACCACATCAGCATCTTGCTCGATGGAACCAGATTCGCGAAGGTCAGAGAGTACTGGGCGCTTATCGCCACGTGATTCTACGGCGCGCGATAGTTGAGATGCTGCCAAAACAGGCACATTTAGCTCACGGGCTAGTTCTTTAAGGTTTCTCGATATTGCGCTGACTTCTTGCACACGATTTTCAGAACGGCCTGATGTATTCCCTCCTAAGGTCATGAGTTGCAGATAGTCTACAATGACCAAATCAAGGCCATGTTCTCGATACAGTCGTCGGCACTTGCCGCGCATATGTAACGGCGTTATTGCTGGTGTGTCATCTAAAAATAGCGGTAACTTTGATAAAGACTCCGTTGCTTGCACGAAGCGTTCCCATTCATATTGATCAAGTTGCCCCAGACGAAGTTGCTGTGTGCCGATTCCTGTTTCTGCCGCGACTAAGCGTTGCACAAGTTGTTCATTGCTCATTTCAAGGCTGAAAATCGCTACACGCGCCCCACCAATTCTGGCAGCATTCACCGCTACGTTAAGAATCAATGAGGTTTTTCCCATACCCGGCCGTGCTGCTAAAATCAATAAATCGCTACGCTGCATCCCACCGAGTAATTTATCTAAATCAGTGAAACCCGTTGGTACCCCAATAGGTTCATCACGATTTTCATACAAATACTCAATACGATTATAATAATCGCTGACAGCGCGCCGCATCGGCACCATATCTTTTTTGGTGTTGCGGTCTGTTACGGCAAAAAGCGTTGCTTCCGCATGTTCAACGATTTCTTCAACGTTCATTTCTTGAGCATTTGCGAGCTTTGCAATCTCGCTAGCAGCTTCTAACATCCGTCGCCGAATGGCTGCGCGTTCAACAATATGTCCATACGAAACAGCATAAATCGAGCTAGGGGTTTGCCCTACTAAATAAGTAAGATAGGTGCTCCCGCCCACATCATCCAATGCATTAAGCGCATTTAGCTCATTCGCAACAGTTAAAACATCAATTGCATCACGGCGTTCGTGCAATCGACACATCGCCTCATAAATGCGACCATTTCGCCAAATATAGAAATCATCAGCATCTAAAAAGCTAATCACTTCACTAATTGTATCGGGGTTGATAAGAATCGCGCCAAGCAACGCTTGTTCCGCTTCAACGCTATGAGGTGGCAAGTACTCAGTCGGTGTAAGTGTCGATGAGGCAGGTTGTGGCGCTGGTTGCTCTGACATTGCGTCCCTAACTCTAAAGCTATCTGAAAACCAATATTATTATGCAGTCACTTTAGGATAGGTGGGCCGTCCATGAAAGACAAGCCCAGAGATGTTTAAGATTTAGTTAATGGCAGGTAAGGGAATCTCAAGGGTTAGAAATTGGCTGCCATCGACCCATGATCCATTGACAGCAACCTCAAAATGTAGGTGTGGCCCTTGTACTCGCCCAGTTGCCCCAGATAGACCTATTGTCTGCCCTTGATAAACCAACTCACCGGGAACAACGCTAATCTCACTTAAATGAGAATACCCCGTCAAAATTCCCCACCCATGATCAATGATAATATGGTTCCCATGAATCGGTAAATATTGGGCAAACACCACACGCCCATTCGCTGCAGCCGTAACAGCAGTACCTATCACTGCTCGATAATCAATGCCTGTATGTCGACCAGTTAAAACACCATTGTTATAGCTCCTAAACCCTCCAAATGACGAGATAGAAGGGCCGGGAATGGGTTGTTGGAATGTTGTAAAAAATATTTCGCGCGTTTGGCGCATGTGCACACGTTCAATCGATTGAAAATCGTACTCATTCAATTCAGGATCAAGCAAAGGCTCTAGATCATAAGGCAACGGAATATCTTGGAAGTCAAAGCCCCCCGGTAGGACAACGATTTGTTGGCTAATGACTTGGGGTTCCTGATTTTCATCTGTCCAATAGTAGATGTCGAGTGTATTTGCGCCCAATGTAGCGTCCATGTCGACAGCTAATAACCCTGCCCAATTACCAACATTGGTACGGTATAAATCAAAGCGACGACCAGCAAAAGTTGCAGTCACCTTCTCAATATTGGGCCCCATAACTTGTAGAATAGAAGTACGCCCTTGTTGAACTTCGCTGCTAGGTGTGATGAAAATACTCACAAAGCCATTCTGGGCATTAGAACGAATTGCAGGTGTGAACATTCCAATTGTCATTATAGCAACAATCAGCACGATAATTTTTTTCATAATGCTGTGATGAATCCTACTAATGTAATCAAATAGCAAATGGACAATAGCAGTGGTTATCTTACTTGATCTACTGATGATATGTCTATAATGCTATTATTAGCGTAGCACAACCGTCAAAATGAGAGCCCTCTATCATATAGTTGCAATTGCTAAGTTCTTTGCGTAAGATCATGTGTATCAACAATATAGCAGCTAAATAAGTTAAGAACGGATGTATTATGGCAACCACCGATCCGCGTCGTTTTTACCCTGACATCACTGATGGTCGCGTCATTGAGCCCATTAATCCATGGGTGGTGCGCTTGCCACTTTTATTTATAGCGGGAATATTACTAGTCTTTTTTGCAATGGTAGCGGCAACTGCAGGCTATCAGTGGATGTATCAGGATAAGGTAATTCCCGGCGTGTCAACAGTCTATGGCGTTGATATGACTGGAATGACCGAAGATGAAGTGCGCGCAGAACTTGAACAGCGCTTCACCTATGCCCAAGATGCAACATTCGTTTTCCGCTATGGCGATCAACTTTGGGAATTTACGGCAGCTGATTTAGGGGTTTCTTTTGATATAGATGCAACGGTAGAAGCCGTTTTTAATGCAGGGCGAGATGGTAATGCCATCCATAATCTTGTCGACCAATGGACAATTTGGCGCAACGGTTATGCTGTGTCACCTATTATTACTTATAACCAATCTGTAGCTGAGCGCATTTTGCGGGGCATAGCTGCTGAATCAATCGATCAACCTGTGCAAGATGCCACCATTACGATCAATAACACTCGTGCAGAAGCAAGCCCCAGCCAGATCGGGCGCGAAGTTGATGTACCAGCCACACTCGATGCTCTACGTCAACAAATTCTTGCATTAGCCCCACGTGCCGAAATCAATCTTTACGTTAATGAAACATATCCTGCTATTGCAGATGCCACAGAAGCAGCACGCATTGTTAATACTATTCTTGATCCACGTGGCATTACTTTCTATATTCCTAGTGAGTTAGGCATTGCTGGCGGGCCATGGACGGCTACTCCAGAATCATTAGTGAGCATGGTCATCATCGAACGTGTTGAAAACGGCGATGGCACAGCGCGCTATGAAGTTAGCGTTACAGATGAACCAGCACGTGAATTTCTTGAAAGTATCGCGCCAGAGTTAACACTTGAGGCGGTCAATGCGCGTTTTGTTTTCAACGATGACACACGCCAACTTGAAGTGATTGATCCGGGACGCAATGGGCGAGCATTAGATATTGAAGCCACTCTTACAACTTTTGAACAGGCCATCTACTCAACAACAGATCGCACAATTCCGCTTGTCTTTCGTGAGGTGTTGCCAGACATTAATCAATTCATGACCGCTGAAGAATTGGGCATTCGTGAGTTGATTATTTCACAATCAACTTCTTTTCGTGGGAGTACAGCAGCACGGCGTAATAATGTACAAGTAGCAGCTTCACGATTTCATGGGCTAGTGATCCCGCCACATTCTGAATTTTCCTTTAATCAATGGCTAGGTGATGTCAGTACAGAAAGTGGCTTTGAAGAAGGCCTGATCATTTATGGCAATCAAACCATTACAGGTGTGGGTGGTGGAGTTTGCCAAGTATCAACAACAGTGTTTCAAGCGGCCTTTTGGGCAGGATTCCCAATTTTAGAACGCTGGCCACATGGTTATCGTGTCAGCTATTATGAGCAAGATGGCACAGGTCCGGGGATGGATGCAACCGTCTATTCACCTATTGTAGATTTTCGTTTCTTGAATGACACAGACTATCATCTGTTGATTGAAACCTATACCGATCTAAATAACTATACAGTAACATTTAAGTTCTATAGCACTTCTACAGGGCGACGAGTCGAAAAAGATGGCCCTTATGTACGCAACGTGCAACCACCCCCACCGCCAGTATATCGAGCAACACCCGGCGTTACAGGCACGGTGCAAGTTGATTATGCAGTATCAGGTGCTGAAGTATACGTCTATCGAGATGTCTATGATGCACAAGGCAACCTAATCATTGAAGATGAGGAGTTTTATAGCAACTACATTCCGTGGCCAGCACAATTTCAGGTGCCGCCCGGCGATCCACGCGCACAATAGCATTACCCAAACGGTGAGGAATAGCTTCACCGTTTTTTCTTTATTATAAAGATTCCCACTCCTCAAAGATTTCTAAAAACTTGATTAGATTTGCAACTCTAGACTAAGTGTGTTCAAATTATATGTATAACTAATTTAAATGGCATACAGCAAAGTATATTTTTACAACATACTACAAAGCTAAAGCTAACATATTTATGAGTAATCAAAGTGTAGAAGAATTACCATGATTGATATTCGAGAAGCATTGCGGCAATTTGATTTTGAAGCACATCGTCAATTTTTTGAAATAAGCGACCAAGAACATTCTCAGATGTTAGAGCATTTTCCTCTAGAGCGTTGGCAAACAATGACGCTTGAGGAATATGCACTAGGACTAAACCGCCCAAATGAAGATGTCTACTGCTGGTGGATAGAGTTTGGAACAAAGAACGTTATGAACATCAGCGGTGGGACTGCTCTCAAGCATATGATTTTTTATCACAGAGATGGTTATTGGAAATATTCTAGCGCGTATTCAGATAAAGATGAGGCTTGGGAAGCTATTCGCAGCGAGTTTCTGAGGTTATTTGAGCTTGCAGAAACACAGAGTTGGGAGCAAATGGATACTGAAGGACTATTCGATCGAGGTGCTCTCACAAAGCTAAAATCGCTGTATATATATTATCCTGAGTATATCATTCCAATCGCATCTAAAAACCACATCGTACATTTTTTGATGCTGCTCGGTGAAAATGAAGATGAGTTGAGACAGCTTTCACTAATTCTTCTAAATCAACGTTTGTTGCAGAAACTACGTACCTACCCAGAAGCACAGCAGTTTTCAAACCGTGATCTTATGTACTGCTTATATGAGTGGAATGATCCTCGTGAAAATGCTGTGTCTACATCATATGGGAAAGAAATTCGCAAACAAAATCAGGAAGATATATCTGAGACATCGCCTCCTCAGCTTTTTCTGTCTATTGTTGATGCTCTTGAGCGCAAAGGGCAAGTTATCTTACATGGCCCACCGGGAACGGGCAAAACTTACCATGCACTTCGCTTTGCTAAATGGTGGCTAGGGCGCACACAAGATGAGCTTACAACTAGGCAAACTTCACGTCGTGTTTGGTGGATGGTAGCAAATCCCAAACAATGGCATTGGGAAGAATTATTTAATACTGGCAGTGTTACTTACAAATATGGTCGCCTACAGCGTAATTATGTTCTAGTTCAGCCCGATGACCTAGTAATTGGGTATCTTTCTACGCCTCATAAACACATTTATGCTCTAGCGCGTGTAACCCAAAAAGTTCTTGATGATAAAGATGGTACTCCATACATTCAACTAGAACCCATTCAGCGTATTGAAAATGGTCTAACTTACGCAGAATTGATCGAAGATCCAATACTTAGCCAGTCTGAACCAATCTATAATCGCTGTCAGGGAACACTATTTAAGTTAGAAGAACACGAAGCAGATTATCTATTGAGCTTACTCGCCGAGCGCGATCCAAAAATTGAAGACTTCA
>RFGP01000103.1 GCA_003697365.1 Chloroflexota bacterium
GCAATGATTGGAATTGCACTCGCGCTACTTTAGATTGCTTAACAATAAAATATAATAAAAGTTCATTAAAGAAGGAAAGTTTTATGTCTAAAAAAGCAACAATTATTGCCTTTAAGCTCAATGTACGAAACAAACCAACAACTACAGGTAGTCAAATTTTGCGTGTGCTTCCTCGTGATACGATCGTTGAAGTTGAAGATATGCCCCAAAAAGTAGACAACATCATCTGGCGAAGACTACGCAATAGCCAAGAATGGATCGCTGAAATAGATTTAAGCACCGGCGAGCGTTTCATTCAACTTTCAGAAATTAGCGAACCTGAACCGCCGCCAACTGATCCTCAAACATGGAAAGTTGTTGTTAGACGTGTAAATATCCGTAACGTGCCAAGCCTCAATGGTGATGTTGTTCGCACCATTACATTTGAGGATGAGATAGTTTTAGACAACAATACACGCCACGTTGGTGAAAAGGGTTGGGTATGGCGTAAAATCGTATCAGATGAAAATACTGAAGAATGGGTTGCAGAAGTCAATGAAAATACGGGCTTTCGTCTATTAGAGCGTGTCGTCGAACGTGAAGATATTGATGATCTTGTAGTTTCTTCTAATGCGCGTGTACAAACACAGGGTACTCAATTCATTCTTGATGGTGAACCTTTTCGTTTTGTTGGCGCTAATCTACGAGAATTTGCCTACTATACACGATCTGATATTTTGCCCGCAGCAACAGCTAATGATCAGGATGTACAAATCACTGCACTACGTCAAATTGGAATGCGGGTGGTACGACTCTTTGCACCACACCATCGCATTGACACAGCAACGAGCATCCAACTGCTGAAAAATGCCCTCGATAAACTGCATCAGGCCAATCTACTGGCTATAGTAACGCTTACTGATGCACTTGGCGTTAGTGGTTATAACATTACAGAAGATCGAGTCCGCTTCCATAACCAAATTTTAGGACATGTGAACAAAACAACTTATTTCCATGAAGAAGGCTATCGTCTATTCTACTTGCCTTTTGTTGAGCGCGTAGTACAGTCCTTGCGTGATCATCCTGCCATTTTTGCATGGGAGATTGGAAACGAGTTTGCCATTCATCCTCAGCCAGCTAATAGCAATGATGGTAACGCTTTTCTCGCCTTCCATGACACTGTCAGCCGAAGAATTCGCCAACTTGACCCTAATCATTTAATTACTACAGGGCTCGTCAATACAGGGCATGGTACACCAGCTTTTCATAATGCTGAAGATTATGCTCGCCGTCTCTATTCAATACCATCAATAGATTTTGCTACGGTACATTTTTATCAACATATGAACAATCCAAACGCGGCAATGGCTGATGAAGAAGGCCGTTCATTAGTTGATTTTCGTGTTGTAAAATCTTTAGGTAAACCCATCATTGTTGAAGAGTTCGGTTCTGCTATTGGAAATCATAATCGGGTAAATTTTACTGCCATGAAGCTGAATGCATGGATAAGTAGTGGGGCCGCTGGCTTTATGCAATGGGGTTTTTCAGCGACAGGACGCGATATTGGCGTTGGGGATAATCAATTTGGTATGGATAATTATTCCAGTGCAAACACCCCTATTTTTGATGCTCTCGTTCGTTTGTATCGTGATTGGGCAAAAAACTTAGCCAATGGATAGTGTATCATTACACGATGAGTTAACACCAATTGCGCGTTTAGGGCGTGCTTTTAATTTTTCAAGCGATGACTTACGCGCGAATCGTGCGGGGCGAACAACCCTTAGACAACGCAAACGCCTTTGGAGACGTTTTTGGACGCATAATTTCATTTTTCTTATGCTGCTTATTTCACCTATAGCAGTTTCTTGGGTTTTAGTGGCATGGGGAACCCAAGAGTCTATTTTCAGTGTATGGGACGAAAGGCCAGCCCTGATTGGCTACATTGTCAGCGCTATCTTGGGGGTATTTTATTTAATAGGTAATTTTCAAAATTGGTTAATGGCTCTTGATCTCATGCGTGGACGGGTACAAGCTGTTAGTGGCACCGTTGAGCGATATGGGCACTATCTCTACATTGGGTCTTTTCGATTCCTGCTAGAATCAGGTACGCTTGCACTTATTCAGAGTGAGCTGAAATATACCTTATATGTATTGCCGAGTTCGCAAGTAATTCTAAGCCTCGAATTCGCTGAATAGTATGAATAGGTGACAAACAATGTCAAGTTTAGAAGGCAAACGCATTTTAGTTGCGGGCATGGATAACGAAAATAAACGTCTAGCGCATTGGCTGCCTACACAAGGCGCAAATGTAATCATCGCTGATGAGCGAGATGCTGGTGAACTCGCTGATGATTTTCTAGACTTTTTGCTAGAACCAAACGTCAGTTTTGCGATGGGAAGTCATGGTTTGGAGCTTCTCGACACTGTTGATATGTTATGTGTATCATCAAATACTGCATTTCAAGCGCCCATTTTGCGTGCTGCCAAAGAGCGTAATATACCTATAGCCAATGAGGCCACCTTGTTTATGGATACTTGCCCCGCAAAAATAATAGGCATTGGCGGCACTTTAGGTAAATCTACAACTGCGGCATTAGTTTATGCAATATTAGATCAAGCGAATAAACGTGTTTGGGGAGGAAGCGATCATATTCCGCTATATGACTTGCCCAACATACAACCTGAAGATTTTGTCGTTTTGGAGTTGCGAAGCACGCACCTAGAAAACGCTTCAACAAGTCCCCAAGTAGGCGTATTAACCAATCTTGCCCCAATCGGTATCGATCGTTATGAGAATATCGATGTGTATGCTTCTGCACTGGCTAATATATACAATCATCAACGTCGTGATGAGCTTTTCGTTTTTAATCATGACGATCAAATTGCAACGACAATGGCAGACTTAGCACCAAGCGAACATGCGTCCTTTTCAACACATACGCTTGTATCAAACGGCGCTTGTTTTGCTGGACATCGTCTTATCCTTGCCGGCATATCTTCTCCAACAGGAATGGCTAAAGTCGTTTGTGAAGATACAGACATCACTCTATTAGGCGAACATAATTTGTCGAATGTGGCAGCAGCTTGTGCCATTACGGGGGCACTAGGCATTCAGCCTGACTTCATGCGAGATATTGTCACCACAATGAAAGGCGTTCCGCATCGTCTAGAATTTGTCGCTAAAATAGGTGAAGTTACTTGGATTAATGATAGCGCAGCGATCTCTCCTGAACGAACGGTTATATCGTTAGAAGCCATTACGAAGAGACCATTGATCTTGCTTTTAGGTGGAAGAGATGCGCATTATGATTGGCATCCACTTGCGCTTGCTGCGGCGGCACGTGCTGAAACAGTGGTTTGTTTTGGTGAATTTGGTGGGGACATAGCCGATGCAATTTCACGTGCCAAAAATATGCTAGTTGAAAAAGCATTAACAACCATCAATGTTGTAGAAACCATTGAAGATGCGGTGAATGCTGCTTATCGTGCAGCTGATGGTGGCGGTGTGGTATTGTTTAGTCCGGGAGGACTGCCCTATGATGCTTATTCAGATTTTTCGGAACGCGGTCAGGCGTTTAAGTCATCTGTGGATGCCTTGGCCAGTGAATCTTAGGCTTAGTTGTTTTTTGGGGGTGCTGCTGATAGCGGCGTGTGTGCCAAATATCAGCACCCCAACACCCGAAGGCCCCGCAACACTTGCCCCAAGCCCAACAGTGTTGCCGTTTTTACCCACCGAAGATAGTACGAATGCATTAGGGCGTAGCAATCCAACTAGTGCTGCGTTACCCGCTGAAGGAGAACTTGATACAGCGGGGCTATTCACTCCCACATTGCTAGAACCAACTGCTCAACATATCCCACTGCAATTTTTCGCTGAAGACGGCACAATACTTTCAGTATCTTTTTATGGCGCAGCCATACGTCCTGCGCCTATGATCTTGCTGCTACACGACATCGATCAAGATCAAGATGCATGGGGGATTTATGCCCCTCAGCTACAGGCTCTGGGATACAATGTCTATTTAATGAACTTGCGTGATAGGCGCAAAAACGCTTTTGAGGTAAATTGGGCTTTGGTTATCTCAGATGTGCGCTTAGTTATTCAGAATTTACTCAATTCCAACACCATTAACAATGGGCAAGTTGCTATTGTAGGGTTGGGGACAGGGGCAAATGTAGCAATATTTGCTTGTGCCCAAATGCCAAGCTGCACACAAACAGTTGCCATCAGTCCACGCCCTAACCTACCAGAGCTTGACTTTACAGCCATAGCTAGCTCTTATGCGCAAAGTGGCAGACGTTTATCGGTCTTCTCTGCAGATGACGATCCAGAGGGGACAACAGCAGCTACTGACTTGAACAACATCATTAATGGAATTATCTGGCAACGCTATAGTAGTGGTGGCCGTGGCAGTGAACTTCTGCGCAATCAGCCCGATGCCTTCAATCAATTATTAGCAGGCTTTTAAAACTATTGGGATTTCTCCAAAAACTTTGCTACCTACTAAACTATACGCTTATAATGTTTAGAATAAGTATATTGACCTATGATATGTGGAGGCTGTAGATGACTATTCCTGATTATCAATCTATTATGTATCCCTTGTTAAAATTACTAGAGGACGGCAAAGAACACTCTCTAAGAGATTGTATTGAAATATTAGCTGATCAATTTGGCTTATCCCAAGAAGAGCGAAAACAACTTTTGCCAAGTGGACGGCAACCTATTTTTGAAAATAGAGTTGGATGGGCAAGAACATACCTCAAGAAAGCAGGTATAGTTGCTTACCCTAAACGGGGTTTTGTTCAGATTACTGAACGCGGACAACAAGTTCTACAAAGCGGCATTGATAAGATAGACAATAAATTTCTTCAACAATATGAAGGGTTCCAAGAATTTCAAAGTACTAAACGAAAAGAAGCAAATGATATAGTAACGAATGATTCAGAAGAGCGAGACCCTGTAGAACAAATAGAAGTTGCTTACTCTAGGTACCTTGACAGCTTAGTTGAAGAATTATTAACTATATTAAGAGATACCGATAAAATTACACCTAGATTTTTTGAGAGACTCGTTGTTCAAGTTCTTGTTAGTATGGGATATGGGGGAGGCTATAAAGAAGCCGCTAAAGTTGCTGGCCGAAGTGGTGATGAGGGTATAGATGGAGTTATCAATCAAGATAAGTTAGGGCTTGATGTTATCTATATTCAAGCTAAGCGATGGTCTAATCCTGTTGGTCGACCCGAAATACAAAAATTTGTAGGAGCTCTTCATGGGCAACAAGCAAACAAAGGTGTTTTTATAACAACATCAACATTTACATCTGAAGCCGAGAATTATGCCGAGAAGGTTGGATCTAAAATCATATTGATTAATGGTAAAAAACTAGCCGAACTCATGATTGAGCATAATGTGGGCGTATATGTAACTTCATTGTATGAATTAAAATCAATTGACACAGATTTTTTTGAGATACCTTAATCTTGTCTGCCTATGCATTGCTTAGTGTAAAAACTACCATAAATGAAAAAACCGCCATTTTCGGCGGTTTTTGTGCTCCTGGAGTAGGACTCGAACCTACAACCCATCGGTTAACAGCCGATTGCTCTGCCATTGAGCTATCCA
>RFGP01000104.1 GCA_003697365.1 Chloroflexota bacterium
CCCCTTCGGATGTGCTCGCGCTGCAACGTCATGTTGGCAATCAACGCGCGCAAACACTCATTCAACGCCAAGAAGTCGCACCACCAGCGCCATCAGAAGGTCAACAATCCCAGCAAAATGATGCTGCCCCCCAGCAAGAACGAAAACCACTTGCTGAAGGTGGACGAATCGAAGACTATCCAGAACTGAAAGCTGAATACGATAACTACATCAACTTTCTTGAGACTATTGCCAATGAATGGTTTATTTGGCGGCAAGACATGGAAAGCAGCGACTATCGCGAAATAATATGGGAAGGAAGACAAGTTAGTAAACAATTCGTAGAAAACGTTACAGCACTAAATGTTCCATTAGGACAAGTTTATTATGGTGGTGTTCCTACAGGAACAACAGCGTTTGTTGACCCTAGACAGGTGTCGACCAAGCAGGTTTTGTTGCCATATATGAGGCAAAATCTTTCGCCCATAACCATGTATTATCTACGCGAGATGGAGGCCTTCGGATTTATTGATATGAACACATTACTCGGTCTTGAAGCGCCCTCCCCTGAACACCGCTATACGCTGGTGTTGCAAGATGCAGAAGCAGCAGATGATGACTTCAAGGCGAAAGCTCGTGAATTTTACTATGAGATGATACGTAAGGTACTAAAGCAACAGTTAATGCAGAAGCTCCCTCCAAAGTTGCGAGAACTATTAGTACAGCTGGGCGATGATGCTTTACAAGGTGTTATTGAACAAGTGCTTGAAAAAGTCATGAGTAAACTAGAGGATAGCCCACTGAGCTATAGGAAAGCCACCGTCTTATATGAAAATGCGCTTGGAATGCATTTCGCTAAAGAATTGCTTATCGTCAGCCTTACTTTCAGTAGAGGTAATGACGACGCGATGAGTGAAAACGTAAAAAGCAAACCCACAGGCGGCGTATTTTGGCAACCCAATTGGTTTGAAGGTGCTGGTTATAGTGCACGAATAAGTGCTGGGGCAAAAACTAATATAGGGGGGGCATCCTTTAAACCTCTAGATCAAATGCAATTTACGTTCGATGGTCTGACGAAATCTTTTGACTTTGATCATGGACTATTGTTAGAAGAAGGTGAAAAACCTGACGTTGGTAGCATGGCCGAAGATGCACTCAATGAAGCTCTTGAACAAATTATCGGCAGTGAAGATGCCAAAGATGCCAAGAAGAAAGCCAAAAAAGCACTGATTGATAAGCTGAAAGAATATGTTAAAGATCAAATTCCCAAGCTAGGCATCGGCGTTTCTGGATTTTGGGCGTTTCCGCTCGCAAAAGGTCAAAGCGAAAGCCACACACCAGATAAACCGCGTGACATCGAACACACAGGAACATTGATCAATCAAAGCCTTTACTTTGGCACAGGAAAAAGCAAACTATCTGAAGAACAGCAGCAACAAATTCAACAGATGATCTTGCATGTTCGCCAAGAATACGCCGCCGTTATGAACAAAGCTAACATCAAAAATATACGTTTAAGAGGCGAAGTCATTGGGCACGCTTCACCACGTTGGCGCGTCACTGGCAACCCTGAAGTTTCAGCAGATGAACGCAATGATCAGCTTTCATCACAACGCGCCCAAAGCGTATATGAAGCGCTTCAGCAATCTCTCAATGAAATCGGCAACCATCCCATCTCTTGGCAAAGCCCCCGCTCTGCTGAAGAAGGCCCCCAACATGTCGACGAACTGCCATTAAAATTTGAGTATAAGCGTGGCTATGTAGGCTATGGGAGCAACGAAGCTCGTGAAGAACTGGCACAACAAGGACGCGCCGAAGAAATAGATAGCAACGATGATGCTCAATATCGACGTGCCGATGTGGTAATTGAATACTCACTTACTGAAGAAGATATGATGAATCCGCCTGATATTCCCAAAAATGTAGAACGCCCTGATTTTATGGACATTGACCTAGAAGAGGATTAAAAGCCCGCTAAAAAGCACGTGTGAGTTTTTCGATGGCAATGGTGGCAGCGCGCTGCACACGTGCGTCGTCATCTTGCCGCAGTACTTGCAAATGGTGAATGGCTTGGGCGTTACCCAAATCGCCAAGCGTGAGCGCAGCGTAAATTTTGACCGTTGGGCGGGGGTCTTGTAGGGCACGCACCAACGGCGCAAATGAAGGTTGTCCAATGTGAACAAGCGTCATCGCAACCGATACGCGCAATCGTGGATCAGGTTTATCAAAAGCATTGATAAGCGCCCGAATTGCAGGTTGCCCCATACGTCCCAAAGTCACCATTGCATAACGTCGTCGCCATAAGTTGGCATCAATAAGCGCATCAATAAGCGCGGGAATTGCCGACTTACCGACAACTGTAAGCGCGATAGAAGCATCAATACGAGTAGCATCTTCTTCTGCGCCCAACTTTTCGATGAGAAGCGCCACAGCACGATCGCCCATCAAGCCAAGCGCAGTGATGATTGTGGTTTGTTGCGATGGGTTCATATACCCTAGTGCATTGACCATAGGCTTCAGCGCAACATCCCCCATGCGGCTTAAGGTCACTGCCAAGCCGCGTTGCAAGGTGGGGCTGGCATGATCAATCGCTTGGAAGAGCGCCTCTAACGCTTGCTCGCCAAAAGCACTTAAAGCGAGTACTGCCCCCGACTGAATCGCAGGTACCTCATCTTCAAGACAAGCTATTAAAGTCGGTAATGCATTGGGGCCAACAGCAACAAGCGCATCAATGGCTTTTTGTCGTACGACGGGGTCATCATGCCGCAGATGCGCAATTAACGCTTGAATATTATCGCCTGACATCAGATACAAACTCAGAGCAGACGGGCAAGCTGCCGCATCGCTTCAATACGCTGCCGAGCGTCGGCAACATTACCATTGTGCTCGATCAGTACACCCATCTCGCGCAAAAGCTCCATAATTTCTTCTAATGCTTCGTTTAAGTCAGAAGTGGTTTGTTGCCGAATAAATTCAACAAGTTGCGCCTTCTGAGCAGGTGAAAGCGTTGAGACCATGCGAATGAGTTCGTTAATATTCATTGCGTTTCCTATTACCCCATCGATTGTACCTTTATACTATAACCGAATTTGCTCGATTTATCTACTATATAGCCTAAATTTAATCAAAATGCGAAGAAACATTTACTCAATTATTGATATAAAACAAACGATAATATTTCTAACAACTTAAGTCGTTCAGATATTCATTGGCGCGTTGCGGCATGAATCGTTAGAATGAAAAAAGTATATTCATCCCTGCTAAAGCTGGAGGCAAGTTTCGGTGAACAATTATGTTGTACCAAAATCGAATCGTAAACAATATGATGCTGTTGAAGGCATCTTATTAACCATCGCGTTATTAATGCTGTTGCTATTGGCTGTGTTTGCAGGGTATACCACCTACCAACGCCTGAGTATCATCCAAGATGATATAGATAATAACGCCATTAGCATTCCTGTTGAACGTGTAGCTAGCGATCCTGATAGTGCGGTTGCCACCGAAGAAGTAGTGAACGCTGCAGTTATCCTTGAGCGCGCCCAAGATGCAACCGATTCAGTGAATTTATTGCTCAGCTTTTTAGAGGGAGCATCTGTGCTAATTGCCGTAGGCTTGGGTGCAGCAGCCTTTTATGGTATTCGACAATCAAATCAGCTGCGCACAGAGCTGATTGATGAATACAATATTATGCGTGACCAAATTGCGCAACAGCAAGCCGATGATCGCCAAAAATTAGAAGACAAGCTCGCTGAACTAGAAGAACAACGCGCCGAGCTTGAAAAAATCTTCGATCTCATCATGGAATATGAGCCTAAGCTGCGTATGCTCGAAAGCCTACAAGAATTACGGCAAGAGTTAAATAATACAAGTGATGATCTGAAACAAACCATCGATAATGTCTCTATGCTGCTCCAAGCGGATCAAGAATTTCGGTTGCGCAATCATCGAGAAGCATATCGTTTCATTCGTAAAGTCCTAGAACACGACCCAGACAATCCGCTTGCACTGTACATGGCAGGTTGGCTAGAGACGCATTTTATTTCTGGCGAAGAAGAGCAGGGTATCCGCCATTTAGAGGAATTGCTACGCATTGCTCCAAATTGGCCCTCTGCTAATGCGGTGTATGGCGTGGCATTACGCCGAAAAGGAATGCGCTCCACCTCTATTGATGAAGACACATTGCGTAAGGCTGAGGGCTATTTGTTGATCGCCTTAGGCGAAAACCCGCGTCTTGTGGATTATAACCAAGAATCTTATTGGGGGCCATTAGGTGGCTTGCGGCGGGATATGGGCCGCTTAGATGAAGCCATTGAGGCTTATCGTAATGCCTTACGGGTTACGCCCGGCTCCAGCTATCCTCAAGGGAATTTAGCCACCCTGCTCTTGCAAAAAGCCCAACAAGATCATAATCGTGAAGCAGAAGCGCTTGAAGCATTCCAAGAGACCATTAAGCTCGCTCAAGGCGAACTAGGCAGCAAACCTAACGACTACTTCTTGCTGATGGACTTGGCACAAAGCTACACAATACTCGGTCGCGTCAGCCGCAAAAACTTTGAAATGGCGGAATCCTACCTTACACGAGCACTCGATCTCGTTGATAGTGTTGACCTGTTAAATGTATCATTACGTGGGTGGCAAAAACTTAACCTATTTACACCCCGCCGCGTTGAATGGAACGAAACACGAGCCGCAATTCAAGATGCGATTCAGCGCATTCAAGAAAAAGGTGAGGCGCTTGAAAAGCAACACACCCATCATGCCAGCGGCAGCTGAGCAAAGGCTTTAAGTAACATAGGGAGCAAATGTGGGATTTTGGCGCAAGGTATCTCGAATGCGACGATTGTCTAGGGCAAGCAAGGCTTGGGCGAGAATTTCGGGCGTTAGTAGCTTGTGACCATTATCCCAACATTCAAAAGCCAAGTTGCGGATTACTTTTTGCACATCTTGTGGCGCAACAGGACGCAGCTCATTCCAAAGCCAACCACGTTGTTCATAGAGCGTGGGCGATAGAATGGGCTGGTTATAATAACTTGCCGTCGCTTCAAAGCTATCTTCATCGAAGGCGGGTGTATAGAGTTGACCACTATTCAGATCGATATGTTCTACGGTGGGTGGTTCATGCGGCGAAAGATGAATGATCGCCACAGTTTGGATCACTTGGCGCATCCACAAATTGCGCGAGGCTATCGCCCCCGGATTCACGATCAAAATGCCTTCGCGCTGTTGAACAAGCGGGATGTGCGTGTGGCCATAGACGATAACATCAGCATGATATTGGCGCGCAAAACGCAAACGGCGCTCAAAATGTTCATCCCAATCATCGGTGCGGCTTGCGAGTTCAGTTGTCCTATCGGGATAGTGTGTATGGCAAAGCACAACGCGCCGCCCCCCTATCATCAATAACTGTAAATATGGGAGCGCCTCAGTTACAATCTCAGGATCATCATTGCCATGCACAGCTACGACTGGCGCAATTTCCGCCAACTGATCGAGTACGCGCAATGAGCCTACATCCCCTGCATGAAGGATGAGTTCCACGTCTGAAAATGCGGCAAATACTGACGGCGGCAAATTACGGAAACGATCTGGGATGTGCGTATCTGCGATAAGACCAACGGTCACCATGTAATGAGGACTCCTTTGTATATGAGCATCAACACAAAGTTAAAACGTGCTGTTAAGCGACATTGTAACAGAAATATGTTGTTTTTTGCATTATTACGAGTGATAAGGTGTTATTTTTCACACTTTTTTTATGTTTATTGTTACTGCACACGTTGTAGCTCGTGCTCAAAATCCAGCATATACAAATGTACTTGCGGATGAGGGGCGATCAGGTTATAGTCTCGAATACGGCGATTTAACGCTTTAACCATCTGTTGAAATTGAAGCTGATCAGCACGCCAGCGTTCTTGTGCTTGGCGTGTATTGCCTTGCTTGGTGTACCATTGCCAAGCGCGGCGTAAAAATTGGCGCGCTTCTTCTATGTCGGCTTCAATTTGCTTGCGCTGACCAATCCAAGGCAACGTGGCCCCCGCCTGACGCATAATACGATACGCGCCCCTCAATTCATAAGGTGTATGCGAATCTTCATGCAAATTCAGTGGGCGACCATGACCGGGCAAGTTATCAAACTGCCCTTCTTCTATAGCTTTGCGAATAATATCATCAATCCACATTCTATGACCTCGCATCTTTATTTCAACTTTCAATAATGGTAGCATAGAAATAGTAATATTTACTGATGTTTTTTTCGCCCAAAAGGCCATTTCAAAGAAAGTGTCATGAAAACCCGCGAAGATTTGTTGAGAACGATCTCAACTTTAAAAGAGCAGCGAGAAACCATAGGGAAAACGACTTACCAAACGATTATGGCAGCACTAGAAGCAGAACTGGCTGCCTTAGAAGCGATGAGTGCTCCAACCCCGCATGATAAAGCGCAAGCAGTTTGGTTAACCTTCAAAACGCACGTAGATGCTGCATGGTTGATATTTGCGAAACAAAGAGGTGCACAACAACTCCCCGCTGTAGGGGAATATGAACGATTAGCCTTTGATGGTGCTTCTATAACAGAAAATATATCGCGTGCGGTACAAGTTGCCCTGCGCGTACTCAAAACCCACGAGATCACATTCTTCATCATGCTCGCACCTGTCAATGATGACATATTAGCTGAAAAATGGACACAACTCCCTATGTCATTGTTCCCTTCTCTCTACATTGATGAAGAAGCCTACACACATATTCGGGGAATTTTCATCGTGCGTGAAACTTCTGTAGCGGGTATATACCAAATTTTGGAAAACAAAGATCGCGCCTTTCCGATCCAGCATCGTGAACTTGAAATTATTATTCGTGACATGATCGGCCGAGATGCTGAACTGGCACAGCTTAAAAATTTATTCAATCGTGCCATAGAAGAAAAGCGTGCCTTTGGCGCATTAATCATTGGCAATAATGGAGTAGGAAAATCTCGCCTGTTGCTGGAACTGGATAAATGGCTTGAATTGTGGCCCTATGACGTTTGGCATCTTGAGGCACAATCTACGACCAATGCTCAACATGTTATGTACGGGCTCATCCGTGATGCCTTAAGCTATCGCTTCGATATTCAAGAAGATGATGATCGTTATACGGCTCAAGAAAAATTATTTTCTCAAATCGAATTGCTGATGAGCGAAGAAGGCGATCATGCCGCACACTTCATCGGGCAATTAGTGGGTTATGATTATTCCACCAGCCCGCATTTACTCGACATTCGTGCCGATGTTCAGCGTTTTCGTGAAGTAGCTTATGAGATGTTAGTGAAGTTGTTTCGTGCTGCAGCTCATCACTATAAAGGGCTCGTCTATTTACGCCTTGATGACATCCATGACGCTGATACAGCCTCACTAGAAATTTTAGACTATTTGCTGTCTACGGTCATAGATTTTCCGTTGGTAATTGTTGCTGCTGCCCAGCCCAGACTGCTCGATTGTTACACACTCAGCAAACATTTTGAGGTTATCAATCTACGTTCGCTTTCAGCAACAGTGATGAACCAACTTCTTGATCATATTTTCGGGGTCGGACGTTTGCCCCTAAGTTTGCGCCAATCCTTGATTGATCGCACTAATGGCAATCCTTATCATCTTGAAGAAGCTATCCGCTTATTGCAGGATGAAGGCATCTTAGATTATGATCTTGAGCGAGGGTGGCATTTAACTGAAAACATGATCAACATCCCTCAAATCCCAACGACTATTGACGGTGTCATTCAGGCACGGGTCAACGCCCTACCCCCCAATGCTCAACAAACTTTACAACAAGCAGCTGTTGTTGGGCGCATATTCTGGGATAGAATTCTCCTTTATTTACAAACAACGAGCACTCAAACTATTGATGAAGAGTCAGTCTATCAGGCGTTAGCATTGCTAGAAAAACGCAATTTGATTATGCGGCGTGCTTCCTCCATTTTTGCTAATACAAAAGAATATATCTTTCAGCAAGCCACTGTGCACCGCGTGGTATATGATAGCGTGCGTCAACAACAAGCCCAGCGTTATCATCTTCGCATTGCTCAATGGCTGATCGGACGCACGCGCGAAGGCGTTGGTGAAAATGCAAGCATGATCGCCCACCATTTTGCGCGTGCCAACGACACTCACCGCGCGATCAAATGGTATGCGCTCGCAGCACAACAAGCCTTCAGCGCCTACTTACCCGACCGCGCACTACGTTATTATGAGCTGGCGTTTGAGTTGATCCCAGACTATCTAGAAGACCTGCAATTACAGATACGGCTTTATAATGGCTATGGGCAGGTATTAGGCGCGCAAGGTAATTATACGGATGCAATGGCAGCTTATACGGCGGTTTGGATGGCTGCTGAAAAAGCACAGGATGTTCTATGGCAAGCACGTGCTTGGAACGCCATGTCTTCACTCCAAACGAATCTCATCGTCAGCAGCGAAGCACTAGAGTATGCAGATCGTGCTGCCCAATTGGCCGAGAAGGCTGGCCCACAAGGACGAGAAGAACTCGCTAATGCTTATCTCAATTTTGCTCTTGTCTATAATAGTCAAGACAAGCCTCAAGCTGCCATTGAATGGACGGAAAAAGCACTTTTAGTCATTGAAAATTTGCCCAACAACATCCAACTTTTGGCGCGTGCCTATAATACATTAGGCGAAAGCTATTATTATCTGAATAATTATCCTAAAGCACTAGAAGCCAACCAAAAAGCGCTCGAAATTATGACCGCTTCTTCCCCTGAGATAAAGCCCATCCATAGCCGTATATTGAATGATCTTGCTTTCATTCACTATCGAATGGGAGAGTACAAAATTGCGCTGAAATACGCAGAAGAAGCGCTTCAACTTTCCCGTGATTATGGCACGCGCCGCCATGCAATATATTTTGTGAATAACTATGGCATCATCCTAATGGCGAACCAGCTCTATGAAAAAGCCGAAACCTATCTATACCAAGTGGTGCGTATGGTGGGGCCGCTGGGTTGGTGGGGAATGGTAGGCACATATTTAGCCCTATGTGAATGCCATCTCGGTTTGAACAAACTACGAGAAGCTCAATCAGACGCGCTTCATGCGCTAGAATGGGCAAAGCGCACTCAAAATGCCAGCGACTTATGCGCAGCATGGCGAATGTTAGGCGTTGTGTCTGAAAAGCGCCGCGAGCCCATTGAACTAGACGGGCGTTATATTGAAGCTGAAGATTGCTTCGCTAATAGTCGACGCGCTGTCATCAACACGAATCATCGTGCTGAATTGGCGCATACATTGTGGGCGTGGGGAAAATATCTGCGCCGCCGTGATCCTCAACGTGCAGATCGATTATTATATGAAGCTCAAGAAATTTTTACCGAATTACAGTTACCTAAACTAGCGGAGTATGTACAACATGATCGATGAGCAATGGCGTAATTTTTCGGAAGTGTATCCTACGATTGCTATTTGCGGTGATATTCGCATCTGGCAAGATTTTTATAGTCCTCAGTTAGATAACAAGCGCGATATATTGGTATGGTTACCCCCTGATTACGCGACAAGCGAACGTCGCTACCCTGTTATTTATGTACATGATGCTCAAAATATTTTTGCCAATGAGCTGAGTTTTGTTGGAGAATGGGGATTTGATGAAACAATGACCGCCCTCGCCTCAGAAGGCATTAGCGCGATCATAGTAGGCGTAAACAACATGGGAGAAGCTCGCCGCGTAGAATACAGCCCTTTTGATTGGGAATATGGAAAAGGGTTAGGTGACGCTTATTTAGCATTTTTAACAGACACGCTTAAGCCGTTGATCGATACACATTTCCGCACACAAACTCACCCATCACATAACGGGCTTTTGGGTTCGTCAATGGGTGGGCTCATTAGTTTATACGGCATAGCCATCTCTGATGTTTTTGGCTTTGGAGGCGTTTTTAGTCCCTATTTTGCCCCTGACAATGGCGCAATTCATCGCGTAGTAGAGCAGCGCCTTTCACCTAACAAACGCATCTACATGGATGTGGGCACGCGCGAAGCCGACAATCTCAACGTGCCGCCAGAAGAAAAAGATGTTGCTTCACAACGTTATCTTGAGAGTGTGCGCCAAATGGATAGATTACTACGCCAAAAAGGCTATGATGATCATCATTATTTATATGTAGAAGATGAAGGCGGCATTCACCACGAAATCGCATGGGCACGGCGTTTGCCCAATGCAATACGCTTTTTACTTTCTGAACTTAGCTACTAATGTTTGAAAACTTATATGTAAGATTTTCGTCCTAGTCAAATATCTAGTATAATGATCGTACAAATGATAGATGTAAAATCATCGAGATTCACCTATGCTGGTAAGGTCAGCTTTCTAGGCATTGTTTCTCGGTGAAAATAAAGATAGGAACTTTTTATGCGCCAGACTCAGCCGCGTACCGCTATTCATGCCAATTGGTTAATGCCTACATTGCATCGCTTATGGCAAATAAACCCGCAACCTTTGCAACAGTTAGGCTTGAATCCTGAAACCCCTCAACTATGGTATGAATTGGAAACATGGTTACAACTCTTAGAGCTATTGCCTCAATATGGCATCAGCGCAGAACAAGTAGGAGTTATTATGGGGCGCACCTATCCATTTAGCCGTGTTGAAAGTATTGCAGCTGTGCTCACTCAGCTAGGCGAGGACTATGTACGTACACACAACGAACCCGCTGACTGTTGGCGCGTATGCGAACAAGGGCCGCGGATGGTATGTGTTACTACACGCACCCCCTACCCCGATGACTTTGAACTTGGGCTGATCCGCACTGCTGCTGAACGTTTTGCCCCACCCCAAACCTCACTCAATATTCAACAATTTCATTCCACACCAAGACTGATCGCATATAACACTCGCACCTATTTGATCACTTGGTGATCAATACAGCGCTAAATTGAATACACAAAAGACGCATAGCCGATGATGTTGCTATGCGTCTACTCGGTTTTTATAAGTATAAAGCTAGGAGAAGCGCGTGGTGCTAACGGCACACATAATATTGCAGTGTGCCTCCCACTCGATTGAACTATTACGGCATTACTCTACGCGCCGCACACCTCCAGCGGCCTTGACAGGAACAAGTTCGCCGCCATCATCAGACTCTTCATGATGAATTTGATAAGGTACCATTGTCACGGCGACATTGTCATAATGGCTAAACGCCAAGCTGAAAATCGCCGCGCTATTTTGATGCAGCACTTGTTCCCAAAAGGTATCCATTGCCAAGTGCCCCACGATAACGTGATAGAAACAATTGGGATTTTCACGCTGCAACTTTTCGATATATTCGGAGATAGGCTCCACCAATCGGCGATAAGGTGAAGGCAAGATCACTAGTTTTTCATTGGGGAAGAATTTATCCCAAAGCTCGCGTGTTTGGGCTTCGCGCTTAGGATTGACCCCCACATGAACAGCGTGCCAAGGATGCCCTAAGGATTTTGCAAAATTGACGATGCGGAAAGTTCCTGCATGAACGCCATCAATCAGGGCGAACGTGTACACATTGCGCCCAACGGGCAATTTAACTGGCTTGTCCGTAATCCGTAATTGATCAGCAACCAAACGATAATGGCGATGAATGCGTGAAAAGATAAAAACTAATGTCGGAATGAGAATGACAATAAACCATGCCCCATGCACGAACTTTGTGATGGCAAATACCCACATCACAATAAATGTCGAGGTCGCACCGATGGCACTCACGATCATCTTGGTGCGCCAATGCGGATCGTATTCAATATGAGATTCGAGGGCATCCATTGTTTCGCCGGGCTTCAGCTTGCCCGCTTTGCGAAAACGGGTCACCATACCAACTTGTGAGATGGTAAAACTCAAAAACACACCCACCGCATAAAGGGGAATCAATGCAGAAACGCGCGCATTAGTGATAATGACCAGTAAGGATGCAGAAACAGCTAATGCTGTAATGCCCCAACTAAACACTAAACGACTTCCACGATAAGCAAGTTGACGTGGTAAGTATCCGTCGCTGGCGCGTAGCGCCGCCAAGCGTGGAAAATCTGCATAACTCGTATTGGCAGCCATCAACAAGATCAGTGTAGTGCCAACAATAGTCATCAAGTATAAAATCCCCTCGCCGCCATATACTGTCCGCGCAATTTGAGAGATCACCGTCTCATTTTCGCTGGGAATGACGCGAACTTGGGTGGCCATAAAAGTAACCCCAAGAAAGAGCGTAATCAAAATTGTACTCATTGCCATGAGTGTTGTGGCGGCATTATGGCTACGTGGTTCTTTGAAGGCCGTAATACCATTAGAGATTGCTTCAATACCTGTTAAGGCTGTGCATCCACTCGAAAAAGCCCGTAAAAACAAAAAGAGCGTTAGAGCCTGCACGCCCGTATTTTCGAGCGGTTCGACTTCTTGCACAGTCGGCAAATCTCCCATAAGATAGCGCACAATGCCGACTCCTAACATCAGAAACATACTCCCTAAGAAAAAGTAAGTGGGCACAGCAAAAATACGACCACTTTCTTTCACGCCGCGCAAGTTCACAATGGTCATTAAGATAATAACGCCCACGGCCATCTCAACGCGGAAGGGAATTAGCTCTGGAATTGCTGATGTGATTTGTGCCACCCCAGCCGTAATGCTCACTGCAACCGTTAAAATATAATCAGTCATCAATGCAGCGCCAGCAACCTGTGCGGGTAACTCGCCCAAGTTATCGCGCGCCACCACATAGGCACCACCTCCGCTCGGATAAGCGTAAATCGTTTGTCGGTAAGAAATGGTGACAATTAATAACAACACGGAGATTGCAAAGGCGATGGGCATTGCAAGGCCAAAAATTTCGCCCCCGCGCTCGGCCCAAGTAGCGCCTGCTGCTAGGGCCAAAATCACCATAATTTCTTCAGTCGCATATGCTGTTGAAGACAAGGCATCAGACGCAAATACGGCAAGACCGATCGGGCGGCTAATGGTTTGGTGCTCCATTTGATCAGTAGGAATGGGTTGGCCTACGACCATTTGCCATGCTTTAGAAAACACAGTAGACATAACGCAGTTATCCCTCTTCACTCCTCATGAATGCCAAACACATTCCATCAAACACATGTCATAGAAAATGCGTTTTGCATTATCGATTGAATTTAGAAATCAAACTGGCTGGCAGTCGTCGGACACAGCGCCGATAGAGGCGTTGTTGGTTCGGCAGGCTGTCGGTCAGTCATAAAGTATCGGGTGAGTAGATACTTAATAATGACACTCATCCGAGAGCACTATACACCCAAATTCATCATTTGTTAAGCCTATGGCTTGTGAAATTTTCCTAAAAATATCAGCAAAGAAACGTTGAATAGCCGTGTCACAGTCATAGCATAGGCGTTCGCCAAAAGCGTGTAAGTTTTGCTATGATGACGTATATAAAAGTGTTTTGCCCTGCGCAGATAACCCTGAGGAGAGCGTCATGCGTAGAATATTTATTGCAATCTTATTGGGAATTGGCATTATGAGCAGCATCGAACATAGCCAAGCACAAGACGAAGGCGTGAATGGTGTGCTGGGAACTGCCGAAGTGCCCATGTTTGCACGCTATCATCCCGACTTTGCCGCAGTTTGTGCAATTGAGCCGTTTGAAACATTGCTTGCATTTGCCCAAACAGATGAACTTTACCTCCTGTATGCGAGCGGCGAAGGTTGTGAAGGTGCTGTTTGGCTGCCTCATGACAGCCTGATCGCGTGGGAAGATAGCGCTGCCCTTGATGATCTGCCTATCATTGAACGCCCAACAGCAACACCACTTATTGAATTAGAAGATTATGCAACCCTGTGTGCAACCGCTACTGAAGCGCCTCCACTCTCAGCTGATGAGGCGGACATTCAGCACATATTCATTGCAGGAGGATTTAGTTGGTTTCCGCCACGCTTTTTAGCCACAGAAGACACTCCACCAGATGCAGTTGTGTGCTTAGAGCAAACGCAAGAGTCCTTAGGTATTTGCGCCAACCTCAACGTCCGCGTAGAGCGCCTACGCGAACAACTTCGCGTCTCCCTGCTCAGCTATCCCAGCGGAGAATTGATCACTGCGCGTCAATTTTCGGGCGGCTTCCCTGCAGACTGCCCCACAGTTGCCGAGCGTGAATATACCATTCATGGCGCGCCCATTGAACGCGAAGTCTGGGGCGTATGGTTGCTCAATGTGCTTGGTGCAGGTGGTGGTGAAACGGGATTCCGCACACGAACGGCAGTTCCTCGTCTGAATGCGCGTGCCTTGCCGAACACACAATCCGACATCATCACTATTCTCGAACAAGGCACTCCAGTGAATTTCATCGCGCGTAATGAAAGCGGCTCGTGGGGTGTGGCTCTTTTGCCCGATATGCAACGCGCATGGCTCTTTGTTGATTTTGTGGACATTGCCGCACAAACGGATTTTGAGGCGTTACCTGTGGTGAGTGGGCCTGCTGAAGAAGTCACTTTAACTATCCCCTAAACAATAAAGCCCGCCA
>RFGP01000012.1 GCA_003697365.1 Chloroflexota bacterium
CAATGCTTCTAAACTTAGGCAGCCCGCAACATCGGCGGTGATACTAATTTGTTCTGCGCGAGCAGTTTCAAGGATGCCTATAGCCGTCATTACCGCTGTGCCATTTGTGAGGGCGAGGCCCTCTTTTGCTTCAAGTGTGATAGGACGTAGATTAGCTTTCTGTAACGCTTCAGCACCACTTAAGCGTTCATGGTTATAGATAGCTTCACCTTCGCCAATCATCGGGAGCGCCATATGTGCAAGGGGGGCTAAATCGCCGCTTGCTCCCAGCGAACCCTTTTCGGGAATAATAGGGTGTACGCCACGATTGAGCATGTCCAAAAGAAGTTGTATGGTTTCTAGCCGTACTCCTGAATAACCACGTGCAAGGGTATTAGCCCGAATGAGCATGATCGCACGAGTCATAGTAATATCGAATGGCTCGCCCACACCAACAGCATGACTTACGAGGATATTATATTGTAATTGTTGGACTTCATGTGGGGGGATAATTTTATCTTTGAAGGCCCCGAAGCCTGTAGTAATGCCATAAGCAACAATGTTGTTTTGTATGAGTTTTTGCACAGCTTTCGCTGAGCGCTGTATATTGTGTTTTGCTTGTTCGCTTAAAATAACTAGTGGAGCTGAAGGTTCACCGTAAGCTACGGCGAGAACCTGCTCAAATGTAAGGCTTTTGCCATCTAGGATGATGTGTTCCATACGAGATTTCCTTTAATATAAACTTGTTCAACAAAATTGCGACCAAATTCAACAATCATGCTGCGGTAGTCAGTCGTATTGAGTAGTAGGAAATCGGCTTGTTTACCAACCTCTATGGAACCAACATGATCAATCATTCCGATAGCAGCAGCGGCATTGATGGTGCAAGCGTTTAGTGCTTCAGATGGCAGGAGCCTCTGATACCGACAAGCAATAGCCATCACCATTGGCAAACTCAAAGTAGGTGATGAGCCCGGATTAAAATCTGTCGCTAATGCTAATATCCCCTCAGCGTCGATAAGATGGCGAGCATTGCCGAAAGCTGTAAGACCCAAGTTGAAATTGACAGTAGGTAACATGACCCCAATTGTATTTGATTGAGCCAATATATCTAAGTCTTCTGTAGGTGTAGCTTCAAGGTGATCGACAGATATTGCCCCCATCTGCACAGCAATAGGAACCGCACCTAAGTGTTCAAACTGATCGACATGTGCTTTTAGCTTTAAATCATGCTGAGAGGCGACTGTAAAATAGGCTTCCATGTCTGCTACTGAAAATACGCCTTTTTCTACAAAAATATCAACAAAAAAAGGTCTGTTGCGGCTTTTAAGCTCTGATTGTTGGTATATTGCATAGGCACTAGGAAGCCCTTCCTCAAAAATTGAGCGTAAATACTCTTGATTACTTGCGTATTCTGTCGGTTTAGTGTGTGCACCTAGATAGGTAGGAATAATGGTCATTGGATGCTTTTCTGCTAATGCAAATATCACTTGCAATAGCTTGTTTTCTGTTTCGGTGTTAAGACCATATCCTGTTTTTATTTCAACCGTTGTAGTACCTAGCTTGAGCATTTCGTTGAGGTGTGCTTCACCACTTGCCACTAGGGTGTCGAAGGAAGCGGAGCGTGTGGCACGTACTGTGTTCATAATGCCACCGCCTGCTTACATGATTTCCATGTAAGTTTTACCGCTGATACGCATCTCAAATTCGTCATAGCGATTGCCGTCATGGATGGTGTGAGTGTGGCAGTCGACTAAACCGGGAATGATGACTTTATTATTCGCACTGATAACTTTTTCAGCTTGATAATTTGCAGTGATATATATGCTATCTCCAACGTCAAGGAACAAACCATCTTGAATTGCAAGCGCGCCATTTGAAATTATGCCAATATCGCGCATTTGTTTTCCGCGTTTGGGGTGTTGATGACTAGCGCATGTTACTAATTGAGCAATGTCTTTAATGATAAGATCACAGCTTTTCATGGAGATTACTCATTCAACATAGGAATTTTAATGCCATGTTGCTTGGCAAATTGGATTGCTTCTGGGTAACCTGCATCCGCATGGCGTACCACGCCCATACCGGGATCGGTTGTGAGGACGCGCTCTAAGCGTTTAGCAGCTTCTGAGGTTCCGTCGGCAACAATGACTTGACCAGCATGAATACTATATCCGATTCCTACGCCGCCGCCGTGATGAATGCTCACCCATGTTGCACCACCTACAGCATTAATCATAGCATTCAGCAGTGGCCAGTCTGCGATGGCATCAGAGCCATCACGCATTGCTTCTGTTTCGCGATTTGGACTTGCCACAGAACCAGCATCAAGGTGATCGCGTCCTATCACAATGGGGGCACGTAATTCTCCTGATGCAACCATTTCATTAAAACGCAAGCCGGCTTTCATTCTTTCACCATAACCCAACCAGCATATACGCGCAGGCAAGCCTTGAAATTCGATGTGTTTTTGAGCCATGTCTAGCCATCGGTGCAAATGCTCGTTTTCAGGGAAAAGCGTCTTAATAGCTCGATCTGTAGCATAAATATCTTCAGGATCACCTGAAAGCGCTACCCAACGGAATGGGCCTTTTCCTTCACAGAACAATGGGCGGATATAAGCGGGAACGAATCCGGGATAATCAAAAGCATTTTTTACACCAGCATCAAAGGCCCGCTGACGTAAATTATTGCCATAGTCAAAGACAATAGCGCCTTTGGATTTCCATTCCAACATTGTTTGTACGTGTGTTGCCATTGATTGCATTGCACGTTGACGGTAAGTGTCTGGATCGTTCTCGCGTAAGGTTGCCGCTTCTTCTAAAGAAAGACCTGCGGGAATATAACCATACATAACATCATGTGCGCTGGTTTGATCGGTGACAACATCAGGTACAACACCACGTAGTGCGAGTTCAGGTAACACTTCGCTGGCATTACCAATTAAGCACACAGATAAGGGGGTTTCGGCCTCAAGAGCTTCTTGAACCCAAGTCATCGCTTCTTCAAGCTCATTCGTAACGCGATCTACTTGGCGTAGTTGTAAGCGTCGATTAGCGCGCCATTGATCGACTTCAATAAAAAGGCCAACGCCTTCGTTCATAGTGACTGCTAGCGGTTGCGCACCCCCCATTTCGCCTAAACCCGCTGACAAAACAAACTTGCCCTTTAAACTACGCCACCCTTGTTTTCTAGCAAGTGCACCAAAGGTTTCGTATGTGCCCTGCAAAATGCCTTGTGTGCCGATGTATATCCAGCTTCCTGCTGTCATTTGCCCATACATGATTAATCCCGCTTTTTCCCACTTATCAAAGTTTTCTTGTGTGGCCCAAGCTGGAACAATATTGCTATTGGCAAGAAGAACACGTGGCGCGTCTGGATGTGTCCTAAAAATGGCAACAGGCTTTCCGGACTGGATCAGTAGTGTTTCGTCAACGTCAAGATTTTCAAGCGATTTTAAGATAGCCTCAAATGCTGGCCAATTACGCGCTGCTTTACCTCGTCCGCCATATACGATGAGGTTTTCAGGATCAAAAGCAACTTGTGGATCAAGGTTATTTTGCAGCATTCGATAAGCCGCTTCAATCTGCCAATTTTTACATGTGAGTTGTGTGCCTCTGGGGGCTTTAATGAGTCTTGCCATGTTTTATAGACCTCGTTTTTGATTAATTGTGGCGATAAATTGATACAATGTTGCTGCAGCAAGGCGACAGGTGCGTTCATCAATATCAAAATACGGATTCACTTCTGTGATTTCAAATATGCGCGAACGTTGGTCTGCCGCAGCAATGCCCCCGATTTGGCAAAATACATCTCCGTATAGTCCGATTGGATTAGGCGCGCTAACGCCGGGGGCATCTGCAGCGCGCACAACGTCCATATCAAGACCCCAAAAAATAGCTTCGGCATCATCTTTTAAGATTTCAGAAAATATACTTTGAATTCCTTGTTCCTTTAGAGTTGTGAGTTCAATGATATGGGCTTGCTTGGCCAGTAAATAGTCTCGATATACGGCTGAATTGACCATAGGAACGCTACCAACCTCATAAAAGTGTGAGGGCGAAATATAGCCCTCCTCTAAAAGTTGGCGATAAGGTGTGCCACTGTTGGGAGTAGCATCTGCTCGAACATCAAAATGTGCATCAATGTTGATGGCTAGTACTGAATCGACAACTTTTGAAAGTCCCATACAATCAGCATAGGCCAGATCATTGCCACCGCCTAGTGAAATGACTTGTTTATTATCAGCAATGAATTTTTGAATAAATTCGCTGTGTATTGTATGTGTATCTTCTAGTGTGGTTTGGATGGGCGTATTACCAACGTCTAAAATAGTTAGTTGTAAAGGTTGTGGTGCAACAAGTCGATAAAAGGCTTTCCGAATGGCATTGGGTGCCTGTGCTGCTCCTAAGCGGCCTTTGTTACGTCTGACCCCTTCATCTTGTGGACAACCAATAATGATTATATCTGCTTCCGCATATTGTCGATGATCGACGGTGACCACTTCGCCAAGTCGTATGTCATTAGGATCATTACGCTTATAAAACAAGTTTGGCTCAGGTGAAACAAGCTGGCTGAGGATATTCATTAGTTTTTACCTCATATTGAATTGTGAAATTGAGCCCGAAAGTAATACTCATCGGTGCGATAGAGTGCTTGATACCATATTGCGGGCAGTATTTGCTCGTTTACTTGGGTGAATGAGAGTCGGTGAACCGCAAATACTTTGATGTTCTCGGTTGTTTCAAAAATTGCCTGTTTTGGCTTGGGAAGATCAATAATTTCAATATCATATTGAATGCGTAGCAACGGAATTTGGCAGTGCTTGATTAATACCCAATGTATTGAAGCGTTAGCGATGTTTTCTTGGGTCAGGGTGGGGCATAGCGATTTTTGGAAGTAGCGTTCCTCATAAACACTTGGAACATTGTCTATGAGGTGCCGCTGTGTGATATGAAAAAGGCGGGAATTGGAAGGACATGCTAGCCGCTCTGCAAGCTGCGGCGTGGCTGTGATGGTTTCAAAGGATAGAGTCTCTGTTTTAATAGCGCGATTTTGTTGGCGCAAATATTGATCGAATTCGACGAGCGAAAACCCATTGACTGTTGGCTTGGTTCCATTTACAAACGTGCCACGTCCTTGTTCAATACGTATTAAACCTTGACGTTGCAATTCTGCGAGTGCTTTACGAACAGTGCCTCGACTGACCCCATATTTTGCTGCCAGCGTGTCTTCATTAGGTAATTGTTGCTGTGGTCGCAAGATATGGTTATGAATATCGGCTTTGATGCTCTCTATCAAGCGAACATATTTGGGAAGCGATGGATGCATTTTTGTTCTCAGAAATTCATAAAATCATATAGTCGTATATATGATTCACAATGTAACGTGTTATTAGGGAGTTGTCAAAGATTTTAAATATTCTCTTTTGGCAATTCTAAAAACGTGCAAAATTCGGTATAAGAAATAGCTAATGTTCGTTGTTAGTAAACTTATGTAGAGATTTATGAGCTCAATTCAAATTCAGATCGTTACATATAACAGTGCAAAAACAATTGAAGCGTGCATAAAATCTGCCCTTGAACAAACAGGCGTTGATTTTTCGATAGTTGTGATTGATAACGCTTCTGAAGACAATACGGTAGATATTGTAGAGTCATTGGGAGTTCCTTGTATTCGCAATGAAACAAATGTGGGATATGCTGTTGCCCACAATCAAGCCTTTGAATTAAGCAAAAGTACCTATGTCTTAACGCTTAACCCCGATGTTTATTTAATG
>RFGP01000105.1 GCA_003697365.1 Chloroflexota bacterium
GATGCAACGATGATGTTGGCAAATGCAAATTATCCACAGTATGAGATTAGTAGTTGGGGAAAACCTTCAGAACATAATTTGCAGTATTGGCGCAACTTACCCTATTTGGGCTTAGGAGCTGGAGCGCATGGCTACATTCATCGTATTAGAACCGTCAATGTAATGCGTCCCGAAATTTACATTCGTCGAATGCAATCATTAGAGCGAGATATGCGTTTTCCACTAACACCAGCTACAATGCGACACGAGCATTTGGATGAGGCGACAGATATGGCGGAAACTTTATTTATGGGATTGCGCTTGCTGAACGAAGGTGTTTCTTTATCAGGATTTAAAGCACGTTATGGAATAGATTTGCAAGTACGTTTTGGAGCAGAAATTCAAAAACTTATTGGGCAAAATTTACTGGTTATCGATAATGATCGTCTAAAACTCACTAAGCGAGCACGTTTAATAAGTAATTACGTTTTCCGTCATTTTTTGGAGATAGCCGAATGAAATGGATTTATTTTATAAGCGTTGTATTTTTGGTTAGCTGCAGTAATACAAATCAAGTTTCAACGCCCCAAAATGCCACTTCTTCAGAACCATCTCCTTCATTATTGACACCTACTTTAACCATACAACAACGTATTGAATACGAAACACAATATGAAGCCTTGCGTCAATCTCAGCAAGCAATTGAATCAGTTTGGCGAGATTTGCAAGCAAATCAAAGCGTGTCTTGTATGCGAGAGATTCCGCAAACAGTGTTACCAGAACATATTTTAGCAACAAACGATATTGGACAGGATTTATTAAAAGCAGCTACTGAAATTAATGATTCTATTGTTTTATGGCGTGCAGAATGCCAAAATCCGCGCCCCAACCCACCTTCAATAGTGATCGATGACGGATTACGTCTAGCTTTATCCGCCGAGCAAACTTTAATAAAGATAGAGCAAAATTTGCGACAATAAGGTATGATCGCTCATAAGTCTATAGAAATGATAAAGGAAAGTCGCTGCTAATTGTGATAAACTTAATACTATCCAAAGCGAATACAATCACGAATTAGCAGAGAGAGGTGTTAGAAGTTCATGTCGCCACGGGTTCTCTACATTGAAGATAATGCAGAAAATCGGATGTTGGTTCGCCGTATCTTAATGGTAGAGGGGTTTGAGGTTCTTGATGCAGATAATGCTCATGACGGCATTCAAATGGCGCTTGAGAATCCGCCTGATATTATTTTGATGGATATTAGTATGCCGGGATATGATGGCCTATCGGCCACGCAAGTTTTGCGCCAACGCCCTGAGCTTGATCATGTGCCTATCATCGCTGTTACTGCTAACGTGATGAAAGGAGATCGGGAGCAGACATTACGTGCAGGTTGTGATGGCTATATCCCAAAACCTATTGATGTTGATCAGTTTCCTGATCTGATACGTTCGTTTTTGGATAGTAATTCATAAAGGAATTAATCGCTATTAGCTATAAGCGAGACGTTTGTTTACAACAAATGGATGATGAGAGACCGCCCTTATGACAGAAAAAGTACGTACACCAATTGACCCACATGATGCCTATGTATTAGTCGTGGAAGATAATGTACCTAATTTTGTATTGGTTGCACGCATGTTAACTTTCATGGGTGTTCAACGTTGTGAGTGGAAAACGTCAGGGTGGCAGGTTGTTCAGTTTGCTGATAATTTGCCGCGTATCGATCTCATTTTAATGGATATTCGTTTGCCTTATGAAGATGGTTATCAGGCACTCCAAAAAATTCGTGCTCATGATCGTCTAAAAGATACACTTGTAGTTGCGGTAACCGCAGAAGCAAGTGAGGAGCAAATGCAAAAAGCGCGTGAGGCAGGCTTTGATGGCTTCTTAGGTAAACCGCTTGATCCAGATCGTTTCCCTGATCAAATCGCACGCATATTATCTGGTGAACCTGTATGGGAATGGAAATGAGTATATCTCTACAAACAATTCAGCAGCTAACGCAACAACACCCTGAATTAGCAGAAACAGCTTTTGATGTTCAGGATTATGCGCAAAAGCTATGTGAACAGCTTAAAAAAGCCTTCAATGACAAGATTCGTGAATGTAAGATACTTAATCAACCATCAACAGAACAAAATCAAATTCGTTTGTCAGAAGAACCTTATGTTGCTCTAGTGGTTGAAAGCGTAGATGCAGCAGATATTTGGCCACTTATTCAAATTTGGGGCAATTCTGCGACACTTGTTTGGCAGATTCATGATCTAGAATTAACACAAGCCACTATGTTACAACGTCAAGTAGCCGATATTATTTTACGCGATTTGCCTTTACGTGGTGATCTGGGCGTTATGCTACAAACAGCAGCGCAAGCAATCGGTGAGTTGTTAAATGCTTCTGTTACATCTATTTACTTGAAACCAGACTCGTCCACTGCACATCAAAAAATAGAATAGAAAGTTGATAGTATATGAGCCTTGACTTTCTATATAATTGGTTACGACTTCATCAATATAAAGACGATTTTATAAAGCATGAGTTTGCTCGAACACTTGCTTATATTACATTTTTAGCTTTTCCTGTTGTAATTTACATTATTCTTAGCACATTATTCTTTACTGCTGCTAATGATGTGCCTGTTGATATATTATTAATCGCTATGCTGGTTATTGGCGCTACAGCCACCTTAGCTTCTTTAAGAGGAGGCAGTGTTGAGCTTGCCTCTTCGATAATGACATTTACATTAATTATTGCTGTAGGGGCACAAATTTTTTATGAGGGTTCGGACTTTACTTCACTTAGTTTTTATTGGATAGCAGCGATTTTTGTTGGGTTCTATAGTTTTAAGCCCCATCAGCTTTATTTGTCCTTGATAGTGATCTCCATTATTTGGACACTTGCCTTCTTATTTGATAATCAATCAAACGCTAATCTTGGAAGTTTAATCTATCGTCTAGTTATCTTGTATGTTGCGGGTTTAGGTTCGCATTTCTTTATCACGAATATGCGAGTACTTGCGTCTGAAAAAGGGCGTATAGAAGCACAGGCTGAATCCCGCCGTCGTATCACAATGATGCAGATTAGTAGCCAAATTACTGCAAACACATTTGCTCGGCGCAATTTGGAAGAAGTCCTTGAACGTGTTGTTGAAGATATTCGCCAACAATACGAGCAAATTTATCATGCCCAAGTCTTTTTGATGAACAAAGAAGGCACATTTGCAGAATTACGTGCGAGTACAGGAGAAGTTGGTAAAGAACTTATTGCACGGGGGCATAAGCTCGCTGTAGGTAGCCAAAGCGTCATTGGGCAGGTCACAGCTACTAAACGTTTTGTTATTGCTGAAAGTGATAAAACCGATACAATCCATAAACGCAATGAGTTGTTGCCCAATACGCGCACTGAATTAGCACTGCCGCTTTTAGTGAATCAAAATATTATCGGTGTGCTCGACTTACAAAGCCAAGAGCCAAGTGCTTTTACCCAAGAAGATGTAGAAGTGTTTCAAGTTTTGGCAGATCAAATTGCTTTGGCGATTGATAATGCTTCATTAATCACCCAACTGCGTGAGAAGTTTAATGAAAACGAGCGTTTGCTTAATGCTGAAAAGCGAAATCGCTTATTGATTGAAAATTATAATCGAGAGTTATCTGGACAAGCGTGGGCGCAGCTGGATGCTAGTCAATTACAGCAACGCCTTGATCTGAAGACAGGTGCCATAACACCTCTCACTGAAATCAGTGAGCGCGCTCAGACCGCTATGGAAAGCGGCGATATTCAAATCGATCAAGTTGAAAATTCTCGCTACTATATAACTTTACCTGTCAAAGTAAATGATGCAGTAGTTGCTGCACTTGAATTTGAGGTCAACAGACCAGAATTACCGCGTCCCGAAATTTTGGGAGCGTTAAAAATTCTATCAGAGCGATTAGGACGAAGCGCCGAAAATGTTCGCCTGTTCCAACAAACGCAACAAGCACTGACAGAAGTTGAACGTTTATATCGAATAGCACAGGTTGCTAACCTCGCTAGTGATGCTACCCTTGAAGATATTTATAAGGCAGTGGTTGAACAGTTAATTGTAGACAAGAAATTAGATACTGTTGCGATACTCCTTGCACATCCTTTGACATCTGTTTATACGGCAAATTTGAATGTTGTTTATCTTTGGGAACGCCAGCCCAATCAATCAGATTGGGTAGTAGGGGAGCCGCTAGATTATTTGCGGCGAGGGTTCTCTACATACTTCGAGCATAAACCCAGCACCACTTTATACTTCAAAGATAGGTTAATTGCTCGCTCTCCAGAAGAACAAGTCATTGAAGATATAATGGATGCTCTTCATGCCCGCACTTTATTTGCTGCCCCAATGGTGTTAGGAGAAAAATGGTTTGGGGTTTTAATATGCGCTTCTCAACAAGCAAATGCCCTCACTTCAAATTTTCGCAATTTCGCGCAAACAGCAGCAAATCAGTTGGCTCTTACAATTGACAACCGCCGTTTATTTGAAGAAGCTCAAAAAGAAGCACAACGTGCTTTTGTTTTGGCAGAAGCCGGCCAGCAAATTGCAGGGCTACGTGGAGATGTGCAATCAAAAATTGGGCATCTATTCCGAGCGCTTGCGGGACCAGCAGAATTTGATTATTGGTGGCTTGGTGTGGTAGATGAGAAATCTTCACTAATAATTCAATTAGTCGAAGGACAGATTTCTAGCATCCCATCAATTAATCTTCCGAAAGAAGTGAATACCGCAACAGATGATAATTCCATCGTAGAAGCCGTTCAGGTAAATCAAGTTATTTTAGTCAATGATCCTGAAGACTCTCAATCTATGTTAAGCACATGGAAAGCACAATTTGGCAAGCATGTCGTTGTGCCTTTAAATAGCGCTGATGAGCAGACTCTTGGTGTATTGCTGCTAGGACGCTTACCAGAATCTCGTGATTTTGATGAGCGCGACATTCAATTTGTGACCACATTTGCTTCTCAGTTAGCGGTGGCTTTTGAAAATCAACGTTTGTTCACAACTGTTGAAAACCAACGGCAAATTTATGATGAGATATTATCGGCATTGCCAACCGGTGTAATTGTTTTTAATACAGACTTAACAGTATCGCTAGTGAATGCTCAAGCGCGCGCATTGATGGGTGAAGGCATTCAAAATGGGTTTTTCGCTTCTGGTACATATCCAATATATGATCCTAATACAAATGAACTGTATACCCCAGAAGACTTTCCACCATTGCTAGCCATACAACAAGGACAAGCTGCTGTCCCCCAAACTTTTTATACGATACGAGAAGATAAGTTTCGTATCGACCTGTTACTTAACACGGCTGTAATGTATGATGAAAAAGGTAATCTTGAATCAACAATCGTAACGCTGCAGGATGTTTCAGAACTTCGTGAACTTGAAGCTGCTCTACAGGCGAGCTTAAGTGAAACAACAGCGTTATATGAAGCAAGCCGTTCTGTTGCAGAAGCATCTACCAAAGACGAGTTGATCAATGCTCTTATGCGACAGTTGAGCTCTCTAGAGCCTGATCATATCTATTTATTGTTCCGCGAAGGCCAAGATGATGGGGATATGTATACCGCAGTTGTAGGCGTATACCCCCAAGACTTATATACTGATGATTTGCAGCTTTCAGTTGAACAATTGCCATTACCTACATCTATTCTTATGTCTGAAGAGCAGCTGATTGTTGAGGATGTTGAGAAAGCCCAATTACCTGCTCAAGATATAGCGTTATTACACACGCAAAATATTTCTTCATTTTCAGTTTTTCCGTTGATCGCACGTGGTGAGCGTATTATCGGGTGGTTTACTGTCGCATTTAAAGATAGGCATAGCTTCCCATCAGAAGAGCGGCGTTTACTCGCCACATTAGCGGCACAAGTTTCTGTTGCGCTAGATGTGTTACGACTATTTGAGAGTACCCAATTAGCTTTACGCTCATTATCTAAGCTATATCGCGGAAATCGTCGTACGATTTCCGCTCGTTCTAGTCTTGAAGCTGCTGAGATTGTACGAGAAGAGCTGTTAGGGTTTAATCCAAATCGGATTGATATTATTATTCAGCGGAGTGCAGAAGACTTTGAAAATCTAGATGCTTTGTTGGTATGGGCAAGTGAACGCTCTTTAGAAGATATTCCATCATTGCCTATCGACCCAATTACCCTAACTAAATTAACAGATTACGATCCTTTAGACGAAACAATCTCGTTCATTGAAGATACTCAACATCCCCCAGTGGATGAACTACATCAAGCCCTGTTAACGATTGACACAACATATCGAGCCATTGTGTCTCTACCTTTACAGGTTGGTGGACGTACAATTGGACGCTTAGCGATGGGCTTTTTAACTCCTCAAATTTTCAATAATGATGATCGCCAATTTGTGGAGATTTTGAGCGATGCGCTCGCTTTCGTTGTGTCTAATGAACAACTTTTTGCTCAAACACAAGACTCTCTAGAAGAAACAGGTGTTCTCTATCAGGCGAGCCGAGCTATTGTCAATGCCGAAACACGTGAAGAAGTTTTGCAGGCAATGATTGACTATGCTGCATCAGCAACAGTGGATAAAGTCATGTTGGTTCGTCTTATTAGCCAAACATGGGATGATCCAAATGCGCTCGCTGAAATTACAACAACATGGGGACGCGGTGACTTCTTAGATTTGAAGGGTTTACGCTTTACACCTTCGCAGTTGCCTATTTGGGATGCTATCTCTAGTGAAAGCATTTTCTATTCGGATAA
Organism: Chloroflexota bacterium; assembly: GCA_003697365.1. GTDB lineage: Bacteria > Chloroflexota > Anaerolineae > Aggregatilineales > J027 > J027. The sequence continues at coordinate 6,745 of RFGP01000105.1, forward strand.
TGTCGACGAAGACTCAAATATTGATGAATTCACTAGGCTCGGTTTGAGGACATTAGACATTGCGTCTTTTGTTGTGGTGCCTCTTAAAACTGCGAATCGGCATTCTGGTGCAATTTTGTTAGGGTCTTCCTTACCACGCCAACATAGTGATCGTGAAATTCGTATTTATAGCTCATTAGCTGATCAGGCATCTATTACACTCGAAAATATGATGCTGCTAGAACAAGCTGCTGTACGTACACGTCAGCTTGAAATCTCAGCACAAGTAAGTCAATCAGCAACCCAAATCTTAAATCTTGATGAATTGTTTCCACAAATTGTGAATCAAATCAAAATTTCGTTCAATTATGACCATGCGCAGATTTTTCTTATTGACGATTTGGGTGAAAACGCTGTTTTGAAAGCGGCGACAGGTGAATCTGGTCAACAAATGCTGGCGATTAACCATAGCCTTCCTGTTGGTTCTTCTTCAGTAGTGGGGCAAGCCTCTGGAACAGGACAGCCATTTTTAGTCAATGATACTTCTGAACAAGGAGTAGTTCATCGCCCTAATCCTTATTTGCCCGACACAAGAGCAGAGCTCGCTGTTCCGCTTAAGGTGAAGGGAACAATCGTCGGCGTATTAGACGTACAATCAAATACACCTAATGCTTTTAATCAAGACGACATCACTGCTCTAACTTCATTAGCTGATCAGCTAGCAATTGCCATTGAAAATGCGAGATTATTTGAAATATCTCAAAAACGTGCTAGCGATATGGGATTCTTATTTGAGATTACCTCTACTGCGGCAAGTGCTACGGGTAGCTTAGGTGAGACACTAGAGACTTTAGCTACTGAGTTAATTCGCCAAATGAAAGGTCATGGTATTGAAATTTTCTTGAAAGTTGAGGGGCAAGATGTTTTGCAATCGCAAGTTTTGATTGTGAGCAAAGAAACCGAAGCTGGCATAGAATATCAATATGTAGACAGTGATAGCACCATTCCAATTGGTTTTGGCTTAATTGGTTGGGTTGCACGTCATCAACGGCCTATTGTCATCAACGATTTTGCTCAAGAACAGGAATACTTACCCTCTATTAGCAGCAGTCGAAGCGGTATTTTTGTCCCCCTATCTTCTGGTAGTACGCTTGTGGGTGTTGTTGCTATTGAAGGGGCACGACCTTATCAATACGATGATGAGGATTTGCGTTTATTAATCACACTTAGCTCTACATTAACGCCAATTATTCAAAATGTCTTGTTAGTTGAAGAGTTGCAACGAACCAATGAGCGCTTACGTGAAATTGATCAACTGAAGACGAACTTCTTGGCTTCTATGAGCCATGAATTACGTACGCCGCTCAATTCAATTATTGGGTTCTCTCGTGTGATCTTGAAAGGCATTGACGGCCCAATTACTGAAATGCAACGCCAAGATATTCAGACTATTCATGATAGTGGTAAGCATTTACTAGGGCTTGTTAACGATATTCTTGACCAAGCCAAGATTGAAGCGGGTAAAATGGAATTGGTCAAAGAATATTTTGATCTTACTGCAGTTGTGAAAAGTTTGATGTCTACGGCGCAAGGGCTAATCAAAGACAAGCCAATTCAGTTATTCACTGAAATTGCGAATAACCTACCGAATGCTTATGGCGATGAATTCCGTACACGGCAAATCATCTTAAATATACTTGGTAATGCTGCTAAGTTTACCTACGAAGGCAGTATTACTGTGAGCGTATATTTGGACGAATATAAACCCAAAGGGCGCACGATGCTGGTCGTAAGTGTAGCTGATACAGGTGTGGGTATTGCTGAGAAAGACTTGCCTAAAATTTTTGAATCTTTCCAACAACTAGACAGCAGTACAACGCGCACAGCTGAAGGTACGGGGCTTGGCTTGCCATTAGCAAACTCCTTTGCGGAATTACAAGGTGGCGGCATCGAAGTCGAAAGTGAATTGGGTGCAGGTTCCACTTTCCGCGTTTATATTCCTATTGAACCAATCGAAAATGACATAGAGGAAAAAACTGAGCCTAGCTTATCTGTTCAAGAGAAAAAAGATACGGGGCCACTACCAACCTCATCAAATGACACTGATGAAACGCTGCCAAAGCGTCCTACAAAAGAATTGCGACGACGAGTTATTCTTGTTATTGATGATGAAGTAAGTACAGTGAACCTCTATCGGCGCTATTTAAGCAAAGAAGGATGGCAGGTTGTCGGTGTTACGGATGCCAGTCGTGCAGAGGAGATGATCGCGGCACATGCACCACAGATGATTCTGCTTGATATTAACATGCCAAATCGCCAAGGGTGGGATGTATTAGAAAAAATCCGATCGCTGGGCGACGTAAGCGATATACCGGTAATTGTCTGTAGCGTTGAAACAGATACACAACGTAGCACATCACTCGGAGCTCAATTACATATCGTGAAACCGATAGAAGAACAAACACTTCTTGAAGCAGTGAGAACTATAGAAAAACAACATCTATCATAAAAAATTCACCCCTCCGTTTAGCAGAGGGGGTGAATTTTTATCGGGCTAACTCAATCCACTGCATAATTTGGGACGAAGTAGCCAACCCAATGTGATTGACATACTCCCCATGCCTAAAGGCAGGGGATTCTTGCCATCCACAACGGTCGCGTGTGAAACACGTCTTACACCGTCTCCGACAGGGTTGATGCCC
>RFGP01000106.1 GCA_003697365.1 Chloroflexota bacterium
CACGCGACCGTTGTGGATGGCAAGAATCCCCTGCCTTTAGGCATGGGGAGTATGTCAAAACGACAAATAGCATTAGTTCGTATGGCTATTGTATGAGTTACCTGAGCGTGCTACTATTCTTGATGATAAACCTTTTTGGATACAGGATGGAAAGCATTGGACGAGCAAAACCCGACAACAAGTAATGAACTAGAAACATCAGCAACTGACATACCCCCTTCAGCAGAAATTGAAGATGAAGAACAGGTATCAGAAGAACCTATCGAATATGCGCCGCCACCGCCACGACGGTCTCGGCAAATTGAACGTCCATCATCTAAACGCTTGGCTCTATATGCTGATATTCGGCGAATACAATATGAAACGCTAAATCAATTGCTGGAAACCATTACGCGAGTTGATGAGCTCAATCCAGAATATATAGAACAATTACGAGATGCTATTTTCCATACTGACCATCCATTTCTTGTGACATTTGTGGGCCCCTTTAGTTCAGGTAAATCAAGTGTCATTAATGCACTGTTGGGTGCAAAGGTAATGGACGTTGGCCCTATTCCCACAACTGATCACATTGCAATCTTGCGGCATGGCGAGGCTCTGCAGAAAAATCGCGCTGGCAATATCACAACGATTTTTTACCCCTCTGAACTTTTAGAGCGTGTTAGCCTTGTGGATACACCCGGACTAGAGTCTGTGTTCTCTAAGCACGATGAACTAACTCGTAAATTCTTACACCGTGCAGATATTGTGTTTCTCGTCATGCTAGCGACCCAAGTGCTGACAGCAAGCAACCTTGCATTTATGGAGTCGTTAAAGGTCTATGGCAAGCGTATGGTGATTGTCGTAAATCAAATTGATTTACTTGAAGAAGCGGATCGGCAAACCGTAAAAGAATTTGTACAAGAGCAGTCGCGCATACATCTTGGCATTGAACCACAAATTTGGCTTGTTTCTGCAAAACAAGCTCTACAAGCCTATGAGGGCTCTATCCGTGATGAAATTTTGTGGGATGAAAGCGGATTTGCTGATTTAGAAGAATATCTTTTTGACACGCTTAGCGATGAGCAACGTGTTTTGCAAAAGTTAGACACCCCTCTACAAGTAGCACGCAACATTATAGCTAGCGCGCTAGAGCAAGTACAGACAGCACAGCGTACTCTTATTGAGCATCGTAAAACGGTAGAAAATATCCAAACGCAAATTGCCGCATCCGAAAAAGATCGCCGTAAGCGACTTGAAAAAATAGAAACAGAAATTGAGCAAGAATGGAATACTGCTATAGATAAAGGCTCTGCTGCCATTGAAGAGCTATTCCAAATTCAACGCGCTTTGGGACAATCATTAGCCGGCATCCTAGAAATTGTAGGCATAGGTGTACTTGCTCGCCGTTTCCGTAAGCGCACCCAAGCTGAAGAAGCATTTCTGAAATATGAAGTGCGCGATACATTACAACGTATCCCTGAGTTGGCAGAAAAAATTGGCCCCACACTTGAAGGGCGCGATCAAGAAGAAATTGACCAATTGGTGGACTACACACGTCAACAAATTACATTGTTGCCTGACACATTGAAAAATAAGCTAATTGGTAAAGTCCAAACGCCAATGAGCTATGATCGTAAAGCGCTAAGAAATATTCGGGACGAATTAGATAATCTCATCGATAAAGCTAGCAATTTTGAGACAGCACGGATTGATCGTGCCTTGCGTTCTACGATGATCCTAATGGCGGTGTGGATGTTTATCACTATCCTTTTTGCTATTCTTATCGCAACGGGAAGTTTACTCGTTGGTTCAAGCAGTGGGTTTAATGTCATTCTGGTGTTGGTATTGTTTATTTTAGGAATGGCACTTCTGCCATTACGGGGTTCTTTGCTACAGTATCAATATCGCCGTCAAATGCAGACCCTTCAGCGTCAATATATGAATACACTACACCGCGCAGCAGAAAAACAGATTACTTACGGTACTCAACTGCGCCAAGATGTAGTTGAACCTTTTACTCGTTTGATCACAACACAATCTGAACAACTTGATGAGTTAAAACTGAAACTTGAAACTCACCAACAACAGATTATTGGTATACAGCACAAGCTTTCTAGCTTAATGAAGGATTAGGTATGACCAGTATTGTTTTAGAAGGGCCTATCGCAGAATTACGCGAACAAGAAATACAATTGCTCTTTGATATTGCGGAAGAAATCGCCAAACAGGGTGCTGAAGCAGAAGAAGATCGCCAACGCCTAAAGCTCAGCGCCAGTGATCTCCGTGATATGTTCTTCATGGTTGTCATTGTTGGCGAGTTTAATGCAGGTAAATCAACATTTGTAAATGCACTATTGGGCGATGAAATTTTGCCGACAGGCATTACGCCAACAACTGAAGTCATCGAAATCATTCGTTATGGCGATAAAAGTAAAAAGCCTGTGATGAAAGAGCAAGATGCAATTCGAGAATGGACACACCCTAATACTGGTGCCCCCGGTGTAGTGATTGTAGACACGCCGGGTACAGGGTCTGTGTTTGCTAAACACGAACGTATTGCTAAGCAATTTTTAAGCCGTAGCGATCTTGTGCTTTTTATTATGTCGGCCAAAAAAGCATTTGCACAAACCGAAAAGCTCTACTTAGAGTTAGCACGAGATTATGGTAAGAAAATCATATTAATTGTTAATCAAATTGACTTGCTAGACAAACAAGAACGCAAAGAAGTTGAAGCGTTTGTCAGACAGCAAATTTCTGAGATGATGAACATAGAGCCACCAATTTTCACGGTTTCTGCAAAGCAAGCATTGCAAAAGCGTTCAGGGGGGCTCTTTAGCCGCAACAGCGGTGATGATAGTGGTATGGATGCGATCCGTAGTTATCTCAATCAGATTTTTGAGCGTATTCCACCAGCAAAGCAAAAACTCATCGCACAGCTCGATTTTGCCGATAGTATGATTAGCAAATATCGCACAAAGATAGATGATCGCATTCAACTCATAGGTGCGGATCAGGCTTATGTACAAGAACTTCAAGAAGAGCTTCAAAACCAAGCAGCTAGGCTTGCTGAACGCTTAGATATAACCATGCAAGAACTGCAACGTGTCTTTGATGAGCTACGCGCAAGAGGACGTAAGTTTATTGCTGCGAATTTGACCATAACTCGTAGTTTGCGCGCCCCTGACCGTAATGAAATTCAAGAAAAATTTGAAAAAGAAGTAATTGGTAATGCCATTACACAAATCAGTGATATATCCGAAGAATACGTCAATGCCGTTGTAGACAGCAGTCGTCGTTATTGGCGTAGCATTATTGAGCGCTTAAATAAGATAGAAGCTGTTCTAGAGCAAGAAATCGGTACGCCAGACGCTGGCAGTTATGCTGAACAACGTGCTGCGCTACAGACCGCGATAGCCATCGCTGATGCTGAGCTGAAAACTTATCGTGAGGACAGTTTAGCAGCTAGTCTACGTGATATTTTTGCCACCAATTTAAGCCGTTTTACAACAAGCATCACTGGTCTCGTTGTGGGTATTTTTGCGCTTGTATTGGGAATCTCAGCAGCGGGGCCAGTAACTGCAACAGCAATTGGTGTCATAGGCACGTTAGTTGTAGGGCCAGCTCTTGTTGCTGGGGGCGCTGCTGGCACACTGCTCTATTGGCGCAAACTACGCCAAGATGCCTACGATGAACTAGACGCTCGACTACAAAAACTTAGTGAGAGCTATCGTCAAGCTCTCCAAGATATGACAGATCGCGAGCGTACTCGCTTATTACAATATGGGCAAGAAATATTATCGCCTGTTTTCAGTCGAATTGAGGTGCTGTCAAAACGCTACCAAGAACAGCGCGCAGCTTTAATCCAGCTCAGTTCTAAATCACAAAAAATACGCACAGAGCTCGAACGCATTCAGGTACAAGTGGAAACAACAAGCGAAAATTAAGCGCCTGTCATATAAGATGATGCTATTCTGCACTCTAATCTTATATAGGTCTTGGTGCATAATGAGGATAAATAACAGTTCGATAAAGATATAAGTGAGTCGGAGATAGCGATGCTCGTTAGAGAAGTGATGTCTTCAAATCCTGTTACCATTTTACCAACAGACAATTTGAAAACCGCCATAGAGCGTATGGGAAAGCTCTATCGTCGATTACCAGTCGTAGATGAAAATGGACGATTAGTTGGCATCATCACAGATCGCGATCTGCGGCTTGCGGTTCACTCCCCGTATATTTTGCGCGAGCGTTGGCAAGATGAGCAGTTGCTTACAAATACATTGGTTGATAATTGCATGACCCCTGCTCCAGCTTATATTGGACCCGATGAGCATGTTCAACAAGCGATTCAACTTATCCTTAAAGGACGTTTTAGTGGCTTGCCTGTTGTTGACGAAGATAAAAAGGTGATCGGGGTTATCACTGTCACCGATCTTTTACGTGCATTTGACATGTTCTTAACGCGCCTATCTGCACATGAAGAAGAATTAGAACAGTAAAGGGGTATTAGATGTATCACAAGATTATGGTGCCATTAGATGGTTCTGATTTTGCAGAAGAAGCCTTGCCACACGCATTAAAATTAGCTGAGGCGTTTAATAGTGAGCTTTATTTGGTGCAAGTAGTCCTATCACCTGCAATGATCGCCGTCCCCTATGATATTAGCTATCAATTTAGTGAGTCCTATCGAGCAGCAGCGCTAAAAGAAGCACATGACTATATGAGCCATATTGCTGAGAGATACAAAGAACAGTTCCCAAATCGTATCCACACAAAAGTCATTGAAGGTAGTGTGGCTGATAGCTTATTAGAATACGCTGATTTCAATGGTATTGACTTGATTGTGATGGCAACACATGGGCGAAGTGGGATTAGCCGTTGGGTATTAGGTAGTGTTGCAGAACGCCTACTTAGAAGCGCTAAATGTCCGATCTTCCTAGTAAGGGTGCATCAAGGAAACGAATAGCTTTATGAGCAGAGAGCGCCCTATTGGTATAGAAGGCGCTCGCTTATCTTTGATGCGGTTAGAATGGAATATCGTCTTCGCTTCCCCCTTGCTGATACCCTCCGTATCCGCCTTCATTTTCATAATCATCGCCCATTGCATATGTTTCACCACGACTGCTCAAGAACTTGACATCACGGGCAGTAATTTCTAGGGTTGCGCGTGGTGTACCATCATTGCCCATATAGGCTTGTGCATCAATCTCACCAGCAACCATAATCAGCATTCCTTTTCGCACATATTGGCTGCATATTTCACCAAGTTGTCGCCATGCTGATATACGAAACCAAGTTGTTTGTTGTCGCTTTTCACCTGACTGGCGATCTGTCCAAGTTTTGTTCACAGCAACGGAAAAAGAACAAACAGTAGCTCCGCCTGCCGTTTGTCGTGTTTCGGGGTCTCGGCCAACATTGCCAATAATCATTATTTGCTGATACATATGCCAGCAGCCTTTCTTAACATACTTAAGTAACTTATTATAGAACAAATGTTTATGCGTTACAAGATTGCCTTTATTGTATTCAAAAGTTCGTTTTGATCGAATACTCCTTTAGGTATGTAAGCATCAGCCCCTACTTGGATGCCACGGGTTTTGTGCGCTTCTGAATCAAGCGACGTAACTAGAATAATCGGTAATTGTTGCAAATTTGGCGTTTGTCGAATGCGCAAAGTAAGTTCAAACCCATCTAAATGTGGCATTTCCACATCGCTAATCACTAAATCAATATGCTGGCTCATCAAAATATCAAGCGCCTCTAGGCCATGCGTAGCGCTGATGACTTCATAACCGGCTGCTTCTAAAATATTTTTCTGAAGTGTACGTGTTGTAATGCTATCATCAACGACAAGAATTGTGTGACGTTTGGGTTGATAAGGTATTGGTTTTGTTGAGCTTCTTGAAGATTGAGATAGCGGTATCTGATTACGCTTTACAAGCTCATGAATATTTAGAACAAGCACAACCTGACCATCAGCTAATAATGTTGCCCCCAAATAAAGTGGAATATGGTGCAATTCTGGAGGCAATGGACGCACCAATAAAAGCTGTTCACTGATCACATCATCAGCGGCAAATGCATACTGTCGGTCTAGTATCTGCGCAATAATAACGTAAACAGATCGATCATCCTCAATGGATGAATAAGAATGCCCCAACATATTACTCAAGTAATAAAGCGGCAAAGCATTCTCATTCACCGAAAGCATAGGCTTGCCCTTAGCGAAGAACTTCCGTTGCTCATCATGAGCAATAATACGCAAGACATTTGTTGTAGGAATGGCATAAATATCTTGTTGAACTTTCACCAACAAGCAATGTTGAGTACTCAATGAAACTGGTACAATGAGCTCAATGGTCGTCCATTGTCCTTTTTGGCTACTAATAGACATTTGCCCTTGTAAACGCTCAATACTATCACGCACAACATCTAGACCAACTCCCCGTCCAGAGAAACTGCTTATATCTTGACGTGTGCTAAAACCGGGCATCATCAAAATATTGTGTAGTTCAGTATCATTTAGCGTTTCAAGTATATCAGGGGATATAATACCCAAAGCTAGCGCACGTTGACGAATCTGTTCGAGATCAATACCACGCCCATCATCGCTGATGATTATATGTACAGAGTTTCCCTTTTGAAACAAACTAATCAAGATCAATCCATCAGGTTGTTTCAGTGCGACCTCTCTCTCGGCTGGTAATTCAATTCCATGATCTACTGCATTGCGCAAAATGTGTATTAAAGGGTCTTTTAATAATTCGAGTACCTGTTTATCAAGTTCAATGTTTGCGCCAACTATTTGTAGTTTTACTTGCTTGTTAAGCGCACGGGCACTATCTCTCACAGTTCGCTGCAACAGATTAGTTAATGATTCAAAAGGTACTAGCCGCACATCATGCACATTTTCCTGTAAGGCATCAGTGATCGCACCTAAGGACAAACTGTTCTCTGTGAGATTAGCTTCAAGGCTGTTGAGTTGTTGCCCCATAGTACGCATATATTGCTGTGTATGACGCAGAAAATCCAATATTGGCATCCACACATCCTGTGCCATTGAGAGCTGATCATACTCTCTGAGTAAACGAATATAGTGTTGATGAAAGCGCCGCCATTTTTGTTGCCACTCTTGATGCAAACGTCGCGTTGCTTGCAAATCTGACACCCGTTGCTCAATATTCATGCGCTCAATCATTAAATTATTCAGCGCCAACATAATCGTATCGAGTTTATGCAATGCTACACGCATACTATCCTCTGTGGATGCAGATCGCGTTTCTACATTTGTAGAAGAGCCCTCAATCTTAGAAAAAAATGATGGTGTACCAGATTGCAATGTCGGAGAATTATCTTCATCAGAGGTCAATAGCGATTGAATTTGTGCCGCAATACTATCAATATCAAGCTGAGCTTCAGCATTTTCTAGTAATAACTGAATGCTATCAAGCCCATCATATAACAAATCAGCCACATCAGGAGATAAAGTAATTTTCTTAGATCGAATAGCATCAAACACCGACTCTAAGGCATGGGATAATTGCTCAATAGCAGTGTACCCTACTGTTCGTGCCGCTCCTTTAAGGCTATGAGCAGCCCGAAAAAGTTCATGAATAGCATTATCTATATCAATATTACCTGCCTCAACTTGCAGCAAGGCTTGGTTCATATGTGTCAAATGCTCATTTGCTTCTGCACGAAATAAAGTTTCTAGTTGAGGATCAGTGGGCAATGACATTGTCACATTACCTTTTGCAAAATTAGTGTAAGATCATCTCCCATAATTCCTCTTAGCGGTCGACGATCTACGTTTCCATAACGTTCTCTTATTGCGAAACCTGTCATCTGGCATAGCCATTCAATCTCACTAAGTGTTGTATGACGAAACTGAAGAGGAATATCACCAGACAAGCGTGTTTCAATTTGCGTCATGGGATCAAAACGACGGCCATCTGGCCACATAAATCCTGTATCGGTAGGTATTAACCCAATTTGTTGTATAGTAGGAAAAAGCGTGTTAAATGCAAAAATACCCTCATGCAACAAATGTTTTGATAATGATCTAAAAAACTGAAGTTGATCAGCGGGGGTCAAAATTGATGGGAAAGCCCAATCAGCCATAATGGCAACCGAAAATTGTCGATTCAACGATAAGTATACGACATCTTGTAAGAAAAAATGGGCGCAATGTGTTAAATGTGAGGGAATGTTAGCTTGAGCACGATTCAAAAAATGCGGATTAATATCTACAGCAAAAACTGTATAACCTGACAAGACAATCTGACGAGTAATGCGTCCATTACCACAAGCCAGTTCAAGGATGGGGGCATCGGTTGATGAATATTTTTCTATGCAATAGTGCCAAAATTCCCAATCATCTAGCCAAGAGATCGGCTTTCGTTCATCCCATTGTGCAGCAGGATAATCTTCCCAGCCAGAATGTTGAGCACTATAGCTTAAATCATCCATGTTTACTCCGTTGTACGCAATGACTCAAACAAGCTACTAAGGTTGCGAGTGATAGCACTTAGTTCCCGTGCTGCTCGTTCTACAGCCATCGTAGAAGCCGTATTTTGAGAGCTATTTTGTCGGATATTCTGAATTGCCATCGCTAGCTGATCCATGCCGACTGTTTGTTGTCTTGTACTAGCGGCAATTTGTACTGCTGCATAAGCTGCTTCTTCAATCGTACTCATTAATTCTCGAATACTTTCACCAGCACGATTCACTAAGGTGACCCCAGCATCAACACCTTTTGTGCCTTCTTCTGTTACTAGGACCGCGCTATTCGTTGCTTGCTGGATTTCGCTCAAAATTTCACGCACTTGATTTGTAGCTTCACGGCTTTGTTCTGCTAGATTACGAACCTCCATAGCAACTACGGCAAAGCCTTTACCCTCTTCACCAGCACGTGCCGCTTCAACTGAAGCATTCAAAGCAAGCAACTTGCTTTGATCAGCAAGCGCAGAAACTGTAGCAATGATTTCACCGATCTGCTGTGTGTGTTCTGACAAAACTAAAATTTTATCGGCAATGCTCTCTACGCGACGACGAATGAGATTCATTCCCTCAATCGTATCACTCACAGCCTGTTGTCCAGCTTTAGAAACATCTACCGAAGTTTGCGCCATTTCAGCAACAGCTGCGGCCCTTTCTGCCGTTTCAGTCACAGTTGCACGTACTTCTTGCACTGTGCTGCTTGTTTGCATAACGCTTGTGTCTTGGTCAGTGGAGATACCTATTTGCTCATTGGTTGCTTTAAGAATGACCTCAATACGCTCATTAATTGTATCGATCATAGGAAACAGCTTTTGAAAAATTGTGTCTATTTGCTGTAGCGCAGTATTGAGCGTGGAATAAGCATTTTTAAGCGATGGTTTTCGCCCTTCAACGGGCAAGCGCGCTGCATAATTGCCAACAGTGAGTTGTAAAGCAAGCTCATTTAGATCGGATAATATGAGCTGCGTTTGATGAGATTCCGTTAGCGTGTCGTATCCCCAAATCCAAATCCAAATACCGACAGCAAATATAATCACAAGGCCAAGCACGATCATAGCAACCATGTTGCCATTCGTTGCTATTGCCCCTATTAGCATCAATAAAAGGGGTAAAACGAAGAGCAGTGTTACTTGGGCTTTATTGGACATGATCTCCTCATTAACTCTTCTTCAATATAGCTTGTATCGTCTGTGATAGATTATCTGCCATCAATAAAGATGCTTGGCTTTGCATAGTTTGCTGGTTTAATTGTTGATTATAAGCGCTAATTTGCTCAAATTGATTTTGTAAATTCTCTACTACTTTAACAACTCTAGCCAAAACGCGATGCGTGTTGTTCACCATTTCCTCAATGGTTGAGATGAGTTCATTCAACTTTTCAGCATTTGTCGAATAGTTAGCAATTTCAGTGCTACTGGTTTCGGTAATTTGTACAGCTTGGCTAGAAGTCTGGTGGATAGAACGCAAAATTCCTTTCATCATTTTCGTTGATTCTCGCGATTGGTTAGCCAGCTCGCGTACTTCTTCTGCAACAATTGTGAAACCACGTCCTAACTCTCCAGCGCGTGCTGCTTCAATTTGCGCATTTAAAGCTAAGAAGTTAGATTGCGTCGCAATATCTGAAACCGCTAGCACAATCTCACTCACACGACGCAAATCGCTCACTAAGTGAGCCATCGAATGCCCTACGCCTTGCACAGTATCAAAGGCTTGTTGCAATTGATGTTGCGTTACTTGCACCACTGACTGACCAACGGAAGTTGTGGACATAACATCAACCACTGTTCCATCAATTGTTTGAAGCAACTGACGCATGGACTGCAGTTGTTCACGACTGTCACGCATTATCACATTAAGTTGTTCAACAACATGCATTTGGCGTGCTGATTGATGTACCTGCTGTTCAATAATTGTATTGATGGTTTCTAATTGTTGAATGACTTCTCCCAAGCGATCAGTATCGTCCTGACTGAAGGCAAAAGGTGCAATACTTGGCATCTCAAGTGAAGGCTGGCTAGCAGTAGAAGTTGAAACAATGGTGCTTGTTCCGAGTGTTTGGCTAGGTTCAACAACACTTAAGACGTTAAATGACCATAAAGTGGCTAGTAATAAGCTAATAATCGGAAAAACCAAGTATACAAGCTCAAATTGATGATGTTGAGCGTAGCCTATACCTAAAATAGCTGTAAAAATAATACCCAAAATGAGCTTAGCATGGGGATATTCAAGCATTGCCCCCCGCCATAAAAATAACCCACCTAAAGAAGCCCAATAAAGCCATAAATTATTAGAACTTGTTAGCACAATAGAACCATATACAACAACATATACCCCAACGATGATTTTTGCATAACTAGTTGGTGGTTGGTAGTTAGAAGCTATAAAAAGTAGCACTAAGCTCAAAAAGATAATAATCAAGGGCAACAAAAGTGCTTTTGTCACAAGAGCATAGCCAATCCCAAGCAAAATAAGAGTACCAACATCTTGCCAAAGCACTGTTTTCAACATCATTTAGAGTGTTCCTCTGATTGCCCCTTTAAATCATTAGCAATAGACATCAAATCTAATAGGGATGTCCCATCTGGTAAGCTCACTATAAAGGAGGGATCATCACTTGTATGAGTACTAACTTGCTCAGCAGAAATTGTCAAAACCTCATGTACCATGTCTGCTAGAATTCCTAGTCGCATATCGTTGAGCTGGACGGCAATAACAAAACTAGTTTTAGCTAAGTCAACGCTACTTGATAAGCCAAAAAATATTGGTAACGATAGCGCTGACAAGATTTGCCCTTTTACGTTGGTTATTCCAACATAATGAGGTGGCGCTCCTGCAACAGGAGTTAGACGCTGTAAGGTAACAATTGTCTGCACAGTTTGTACATCAATACCATAGATTTCGTTACCAACAGTAAACTTGAGAAAGTAACGTTGTTGAAAATTTGACAATGACTGTACATCTGTAGCAAATTGTTTGGCACGTTGCGCCAATAGCGCGTTTAGTTGGCTCGTCGAAAGCTCATCTTCTAAAAGTTCTGCGGTTAATTGTATCTCTCGGTGGATAGCGTCCCACTGTGGCGATGTGGTCATCCGCGCATATGCTCCGTTTAATCATCATAGTTTACCGATAACCGCGCCCAAAGCCCCTTGCTTTAGCGATAGGGATGTAGGGCGCTTGCTTCTAGACGCGCCTCAAAGAAGTGACCTAGTAATTATGATAATAGAGCGACGCAAAACCTACAAATTCAGGCTGTATGAAAACGATGCCAACGTACATCTACACCAGCAAATCGACGTGGCAG
>RFGP01000107.1 GCA_003697365.1 Chloroflexota bacterium
TATTCCCAGCAATCACGTGATCGGCGTTACGTATTGTGGCATCAGCGAGTTTCCTTCGAGTCTGGTATGATTTATTGGCAGGCCATCTGGGAGGAGGCAAATGGATCGCGTCATCGAAATCATAGATCAATCTCTTCCCTCGCGTGATCGCCCTCAACAAAGGAGGAGGCAATCGCAATTTTTGCACAAATACCACATCCGAGTCACGACTTTGTTGCCAAATTCGCCTCAGAGAATGGCCTATTTGCCCTAATCTTTGATGCGTGTTGACTGGAACGACATCCACAACCTCAAATTTGCCAGATTGTTCAAGATAGGGTAGATATTGATACACGCGGAAGCGTGTACTGGAATGATAAAGCCCTCCGGTTACAAGAAAGAGAATGCGCCTTTTACGCATCAAGTCCATATCCCCACCTGAGCAAATCTTTATCATCCACAAGCCTCATCGTAAACGCCGAACGGACCAGGAGATTTTCCAACACAGATCGCCTGGTAGGAGATTGAATGATACCCTCCGCAGCGCTCAGCAAGGTGCGCTCATTTGTTGATATTCCTAAAAACGAAACAAGCTTCGACATTTCGTTAACAGGATTCTGTAAGATATCTTCATATCGCACCTCGTAATAGTTATCTCTATCCATAGCGTTAGCGACTGCATGATTGACATACAATGACCATAGAGAATAGCCACGCGTGAAAGTCGGAGGAAACATTAATTCAGTTTTTGGCCGTTTGAAGAGAAGCCTGCGCACAAAACGACGTTGTTCCCTCCTCATCAAGCTCAATCCAACATCTATGCCGTTGCGCACGATGTGTACGACTTTGGCTTTTGGAAACAAACGTAGCCATATTGACAACGTAAGGGTAGTGCGAGGATCCTTCCAGCCCCAATGTTGGCCGTGCTCCACTTTGCCATAGAGATGAATATTCTTATCGAGTGTCTTGCGGGCCAGCTCTACACCCTGACCAACAAAATCCTTGTCCTGAAGATGCACCAAGAAAGGCTCAGGGTTTGCCCAGTTTGCGCCAACACTACGCAACAACTCATCATTAACTCGCAAGAAACAAACAGACTCATGATTGGCTTCCTGAACATCACCCATGTGCACGCTGAGCAATTCAAGCAATTGGTTTAGTAAGCCTGTGCCTGAACGATGTGAACCAATGATAATTATCGGACCTAGCATTTTCTTTACATTAGCAACGTAAGGATGACAATAGGATTTGATTGCATAATTAGTCATTCGCACCATTCTAAAGCCTTCATGTAGCAAAAGTTACCTACGCTCGCCAATGGGATGAGCCGGCACACCCGCAACAATCGTAAAAGGAGATACGTCTTTTGTTACGACCGCCCCAGCAGCAACCACTGCTCCTTTATGAATTGTGACTCCAGCTAAGATCTTAGCCCCTGCGCCAATCCATACATCATCCTCTACATAAAGAGGAGAAGCCAAACGACCTTGGTCACGAATCAATTTATCTTTCGCAATTAAATGATTCGCATCTGTTAAATGACACCCTGGTGCGATCAGGACGTTGTTTCCAATAGATACTTGCTCCATTGAATTAATGTAGGTAAACTCGCCAATTGAGGTATTATCACCGATACGAATAATACCTGGCACAGACTTCAAATAGCTATAAGGGTACAAAACAACTCTTTTCCCTATAAATATCCGATATGGAGCCATCATCCTCACATTATGGTAAAACACAGGCCACTCACGCCAGTTATACGACAACTTTATATTCAACCCCAAGGATTTCCACTTAATGATATTGAAGATATATAAACTATTTCTGATTAGCCATATATTATCTTTCATCACCACCCGTTTCTTTCAGCCGTTATTTTAAGAATCGCGAGAAACATTCAAAAATGTGGAGATGTTTTTGCACAGCATATAACCCCAGTAAATTGAGGACAACCAGATTCACCGTACTAGCGAATGCTGCACCTATTGCTCCATAACTATAAGTCAGATAGATAGTCAATACTACAAAAACTAAAGCCGATCTCAGCATTATGCTTTGCAAGACACGTTCGTGACCAGTCATTATAAGCAAAGGACCAACACTACCTGCTAACACATTAACAAACTGGCCAATGACAAGTATAACCAGCAGCGGTGATGCGGCAGCGAACTCATGACCAAAGAGACTTAACACAAAACTGGGTGCGGAAATGAATAACAACACAGGAATTAATGATACAACACCCATAACGGCTACCGACCGGAGAAATAAGGACGTTAATCCCTGCCTATTGCCTCTTGCAAATTGATCGGCAAATCGGGGAGACACAATCACATTAGCCGTTGCTAAAATAAAATTCAACAACATGACCGTCCGATTAGCAATGCCATAAAGGCCAACATCTTTAGGATCGGCCCAAATACCCAATGCCAATGTCCCACTCCAATTCATAGCCAGGTTAATTACAGAAACGCCAAACAAGGGCATACTTGTGGCCCACAACACCGAACGATCAAAAGAAGATGCAGAGAGACCATGGATTTGCGGAACTGCTCGTCGCCACAAAAAAGCGCCAAGCGCAAGTGCAATGAAAACAGCGGAAACATAAGCAATTACTGCACCCGCAACACCATAGCGAGGCGCTAGCACCAACACAAGCAACAATCCCAACAAAGGCACACTTACGCTTTGAACGACTACACCCGCTGCAGATCGCTTCAATCCCTTGAGCATCTCTGCATATAGCGTGAAAAGGCTAAATGGCGTTATTGCCAGGGTAATCACCCTGATGGGCGTAACAAGTAGGGGTTCGTGAAATACACGACTTGCTAAAAAAGGAGCACCTACAAAAATGACACCCGTGACAACCATAGAAGCAACAATGGCGGAGAGGAAACCTTCTCGATACACCCCAGCTACTCGCTCCCACCGTCCCAAAGCGGCATTGGAGGCAACAAACCGCAACATGGCGCTATCCAGACCCATCCGTCCAAACACAGTTGCGATTGCCAACACGGTCACAGCTAAGAAATAAAGGCCGGCCCCTTCTGCACCCAAAACTCTGGCAAGAACAACATTGAAACCAAAACCAGCAGCGACCCCCAAGAGACGCAACAGAAAAACAACACCGGATTCTCTTAAAATATCACCATGTGTTCTGACCTCGTTTGACACCAGGATGAAATATTGCTTAACAAAGCCCAAAATGACGACCTTTTTCGCGAACATCCCTGAAGATGAACATCTCGGCAAAATTGAAATTATCTATACTCAAACGCCATTTGCAACACCCTATCAGTGTCGCTTCAAAAGATGGTTTGCGTTGTGATTCTGTACATTAGAACGATGATAACCAAGTGCCCACAGATAGAAGATTGCAAATGGGAGCACAAGTATCTCGTTCATCAAAATATCATAAACGAATTGATAGATTAGAATGCTACCCGCACCAAGTGCGAAAGCCACGTCATTGACGGTTGTTCTTCTTGATGTCAATGTTCGCCATATCTTTGACAAAAAAGGCCATAGAAAAAGTAACATAAGTACCCCACCAACCAAACCATATTTTGCCAAGATTGAGAGGTAAAATGAATGTGCGGTATCAGCAGGATCCAATCGAGATGTGTTCACCAAGGTAGGATTTCCCATTCCAATACCTATAATGGGAGAACTAAGAAAGGCCTGCGCACCAGCTTGCAAGAAATTTCTTCGAATACTATCACTGTCTCCCGAACTAAATCGCAAAAAATATGAATCAAAATATGAAGATATAGTGCCACGAGAAAGAAACAACCCAATTAACACAATTAGAGCGACGACAAGAGCGATTAACGCGAATCGACTTACCCCGATCTTACCGATCTTCAAGTAAAATGCCCCTACACTAAAAAAGAGTATTAGGATTCCACCTCGAGAAACCGTAAAGAAAATTGCTATCACATGCACGAGCAGCAAAACAATAAGAATAGACTTGAATATCTCAGAAGATGGTGCTTCGAGCTTAGCAAGAATGATCAAGACCGCCACGACAAGATAAAGTGCTTGCAGATTCGGGTCATGTAGTAAACCTTCGATGCGGGGAATTCCTAATGATCCGACAAAAGACCAACTTCTAAAAGCATATTGTGAGAATGGCAAAGATGGGATATCCCCAGTTATTCCCCATAGTACGCCTTGATACACACCAAAAGTTGCTAGTATTGACGATGTGATCAAAAAGCATTTTTCAAGTGTTTGAAGTTGCCTTGGATTGCTCACATAAAGCACCAAGTATAATACCATCGCTATCCAGCTTGTTTTTAGAAGTAGCTCTGATTTCGCAAGATCTTGGTATAGTTGAGGACTACGGAGCCAGCCTACACCAAACATTATAACGAGAGCAGAAAAAAGTGTTACCTGAAGGATCTTACGACTTAACCCAGAAAAGGGTCTGACATCACCATGCTGCCTTCTTATTATCAGGAATGGGATGATAAGTACAACGAGCAGAAACAATATGCGATATGGGTTCAGTGATATTGGACCCACATCAAAAAGGTAACGGTATGAAACAGAAGAAATCAACCATAACCCCAAAAGAATGGCTGGTCTCGCGAAAATAATAACTGCAAATACGATCAAGGCAGAAATCAAGCCCCCCCATACAGGCCCTCCAAAAGCAACAACGACCCCACTAACAATCGCAAGAATAACAGCAATCAACATTGGAGTTAAATTTCTAGCGCTTGTAATGTCCCTATTTCCATTGCGTTCAGCAATCAGCATTCTCATGGACATCGAATACCCCTTGTATCAATCTGGTGTTGTAAATCATCAGCTATTTCATGTCGTGCTAGCCCCAGTGACGTCGTGTACCTCATACATAAAACCTGGGGGCCATTTAGCAAAGTTGGTGAAACCTGTTGGAGATAATGATCAGCAAGAGCATAATTACTTTGGCTTAATGCATATTTTGCCAACATGACTAAACTGCCGCTATACGTAGGTTCAAAAGAGAGCGATTTTTCAAAATAACTCCTCGCTTTAGATACGTTTCCATACTGGTCCTGAACTAACCCTCTGTAAAAGAAAAGTTGTGCAGATAGTGGATTTGGCACGTCCGCGTCTTGAACTACCCACAATGACTCTGCTTGCGCCAAAATCTCCTCCGCTCTGTCTACTTCTCCCAACCACAAATAACTGTGTCCCATGAGGGTCAATACTCGAACCATGTCGACGCTAGATAAAGGCGAAACTTTATTCAGAATTGTGATAGCGTCTTCGTGATTACCAAGCTCCCTATAAACTATCGCCAATCTTAGGAGCCACATTTGGTTTACATCAGCAGACCTATCGATCAGAGTCTGGCAACTCTGCAGAGCTTTGCGCCACTCACGTCGCTGGGAATAGTATTGACATTGAAACTCAAGCACTTGAATCACAGGCTCAGTATCGCTGTAATGTTCGGCCAAAGCGATTAGCCTATCTCGCTGCTCATCATCAAGTTCAATACAGGAGACTGCCAATCCAGCAAAATAGATACTCAATGCTTCCGCATGTGAATTCGTTAAATCGTTCAATTGGGGCTGGGTAAAAGATGAAAAGATTCTGGGCAAGGGACGCGAGACGGAACTACTGTGGAACCGATCTTGCCACGAAATTATCCCTTCAACCACGGCAGGCAGTGGATTCCTCGCAATAGAACATTGATTTACACCGTTTTTTGTAGCAGAAGATACAAGTTCGACACCCCGCAAGTTCGCAGAGGCAGCTTTCGCAAGTCCGCCACTTGCTGTTAACAGCAGGATGCTCAGTAAAAGGAAGGTTGTTGCAAGATTGATTCTCATATAGGACCTTCCATATCACGCTCAGACCAACCACGTTGCCGGTGTAGTCGGGCAATGTGGTTTCACACCGTCGATGACTTCAGGGGTGTTTTCCCCTGTGTATTGCTTGTTGCCCGGGTCGATACGTTCGGGCGAAAAAATAACGAACAGGTCCTCGCCCACTTTCAACCCCGAACCCTCAACCAACATCGGCAGCAACAACTCCTTCGTGGTGCCGGGGTAAGTGGTGGATTCGAGCACAACCAACATGCCCGGATGGATGTAGCGGGCCACCGACTCCCCCGCGGCGATCACGTAGCGCACGTCGGGGTCGCACGTCTTGTTCAGCGGGGTGGGCACGCAAATGGAAATGGCATCTGCCTCGGCCAGTGCATCGTAGCTGGTGCTTGCCTGGATGAGACCTGCCTGCACCAGCGTCACCAATGTCTCGTCGCGAATGTCTTCTACGTAACTATGGCCATTATTTAGTGCGGCCACTTTTTCGGGAATCACATCAACACCAATAACCCGATACCCTTTTTGGACAAAGGCAACGGCCAATGGCAAACCGACATACCCCATACCAACGATGCCGACAACGGCCGTCTACTTATATCCTCAATAATCCTCATAACCTCACGCAAACTTACAACCTTCCCTTGACCAATGTTGAACACACCGGATACCTCCACTTCCGCAGCAGCCAAGTTTACAGATACAACATCCTTCACAAAAACAAAATCCCGCACCGGCACCGCCGGTGACTAATACTTTCATCATAAAAACAGCAGTTACAACCACACCACACGGCCGTTTCCCGCCACACCTCTCATCGCATTCCGCGTATCTACCACCA
>RFGP01000108.1 GCA_003697365.1 Chloroflexota bacterium
ATTGCGGTGAGCACTTCTAATGCATCAGAGGGTGAGAGTGCCCTTGCGATTACAGCGACATTTAGTGGAACCCAATGGGAGGAGACAGGTATCTATGCTCAACCGGAGGGTGGCGTAGATTGGTCTGGTTATACTCAATTAGCGATAGATGTATATGTGCCATCGGGGGCGGAAGGATTTATTGGACAGATATTTGTGAAGACGGGAGCTGATTGGGTTTGGGCCAACACGTCGGACACGCCATTAGTGGCAGGGGAATGGACGACGATTTACGCTGAGTTATCGGATTTGGGGGATGCGAGCCAAATACAAGAGTTTGGCGTAAAAGTTGGCACAAGCACGACGGCATACGAAGGCGAGATATTAATAGATAATGTTCGACTTATCACTTATGAAGAGACAGCAGAGAGTGGAGGCATAGCCTCCACTTTGGTTACCCCGATTGTATATGATATAGAGAATGTGACCTTATCAAAAGATGTCTTCGATTTATATGAAAAAGTAGAGCTTATTATTGATTTGGATGCAGTTTTTAATAATCCATATGATCCCAATGATATTCGCGTTGATGGGCGTTTTTTCTCTCCATCTGGACAAATAATAGTTGTACCAGCTTTTTACTATCAATCATTCTCTTATGAAAACGATGTTTTTATACCGCTAGATCAATGGTCGTGGCGGGTACGTTTTACACCTAGTGAAATAGGTGAATGGAATTATCAAATTCTAGCCACTACTTTTAGTGGAACTCGACGTAGTCAGAAAGGCTCTTTTGTAGTTACTGAATCAAATGATCGAGGATTTGTTCGGATCGATTCGCGTAATTCTCGTTATTTTGTATTTGATGATGGTACTCCTTATTTTCCTGTTGGCGAGAATATGGCGTGGGCATTGGGGATAAATCCTGTAGCGTCTTATCAAGAATGGCTTTCATCTTTATCAACAAATGGTGGCAACTTTGTGCGCATTTGGATGCCATCATGGGGATTTGGCATTGAATGGCTAGATACAGGTTTAGGGAACTATGATGCGCGCCAATTACAGGCATTTCAGTTGGATCAAGTTTTTGATTTACTTGATCAGTATGATGTTTATGCGATGTTGACTTTATTAAATCATGGCCCATTTTCTCAAACCACTGATGCCCAATGGGATGAAAATCCGTTTAATATTGAAAATGGAGGTCCCCTTACATCCCCTGAGGAATTTGCCACGCATCCAGAGGCTATCCAACTGTGGCACCAACGCTTGCGATATATTGCTGCTCGATGGGGATACTCTCCGCATTTAATGGCTTGGGAATGGTGGAATGAAATTAATTGGACTCCGTTAGTTCAGTCAGATTTACTAACATCTTGGATAGTCCACAGTGCA
This sequence comes from Chloroflexota bacterium, assembly GCA_003697365.1. GTDB lineage: Bacteria > Chloroflexota > Anaerolineae > Aggregatilineales > J027 > J027. The sequence goes on from RFGP01000108.1 coordinate 1,375, forward strand.
AATTATTTACAGACTCTTGATCCATACAATCATTTGATCACACATTCTGGTTCACCTATTGGTGATAGTGCTGTTTGGTCTTTACCTAGTATCAGTTTTACTCAAGTGCATCTTTATAATATGGATGATTTACCACGTACATTTGATTACACCAGTGAACAATGGCTTAACCGATACGAGAATAAACCATTTCTTATAGGTGAGTTTGGAAGCCCTAGTGAATATGATAATCAAGGCATTCTCATTCATCTAGGCTTATGGAGCGCGCCCATGAATGGTGCCGCTGGTATAGGAATGACGTGGTGGTGGGACTCTTATATTCATCCCAATGATCTCTATTATCACTTTAGGGGTGTGACGAGCTTTTTTGCTAATGAAGACTTAGGTGCTTATGAATGGCAGGAAGCTCAGGCTACTGTTGATCATCGTCAGTCTCGTGTGTATGGATTGCAAGCTGAAGAAAGATTGTTGTTATGGGTTGTAAGCCGCAATTACTCGGACACATATTTTCAAAGCCAATATCAAGCGAACTTGCGCAACAATGTTGAAGACCCAACTGTTATTGACTTTCCAGAAATTGTAGATGCAACTCTGACTATCTCAAATCTTGATGATGGTCTTTATCGTGTTGAGATTTGGGATACTTTTAATGGTGAAATCATCGCTGAAAGCACTGAGAATGCCGTTGATGGTCAGCTTAGTATTCTTTTGCCAACTTTTGATAAAGATATTGCATTAAAGATTGAGCAGGTATCTTAGATGTTATCTCAATACTTTGAGAATCCTATATTAGCGACTTACTACTACCCTAGACCTTCATGGGGACAAGAACAAATAGCACAAGACTTAAAAGTTTTTTCCGAATGCGATTTGCGGGCTGTGTGGCTGTTTTATGATCCTTTTTATGATATTGATGATTCTGAAGGTTTGAGATACTTACTTGATTCAGCAGATGCTGTTGGCTTGCAGGTCGTTCCAGTTTTAGGACAGTTTACGCAGCTTCAAGATGACTTAAAAATCGTCAATGTTGACGGCACAACATCCGATGATCCTCGCTATTGGAATATGGGCTGTTTTCGGAAGCCACGCTTACTTAATTTAGCGATTGAACGTGCTGCCCGCTTTTTAAAGGAATTTGGCACACACTCGTCCTTATATCGTATTGATGATAAACCTGTAATGAGTTTTGTTCATGAGGCTTATTATCGTAATAGTGTGCCAGAATTCGGTGGCGATGAGATGAAGCCCAATTGCTATTGCGATGATTGTAGAGCAGCTTTTAAAGATTACTTGAAAAAACATGGGATGAGTGATGAACTCTCCCCTCCAGTTGATACTTCAGACCCCATTCTTTGGCAACATTGGATTAACTTTCATGCGGAATCCATCCCCTTGTTTTTAAAGAATTTGATCGCGGCTGCAAAAGCTGTAATGCCTTTGTGGGCTACGCATGAGTGTAATGATTTTTACCCAGCCTCGTGGCAATCTGTCTACACTGGAAATGATTGGTGGGAAATGGGGGCTGTTCTTGATTTTGGTCATGAGGATATGTACCCCTTAGAATTTGACAATCGTTACCAGTGCTATGTTTACAATTACGCTAAAGACATCATGAAAAGTGCGCTGGGTTTTCAGGGTTTAATAACCGCCAACGGGCAGGCATTTAACTCTTGGCTTGGCTATCAATTGCCCTCTAATAGTATGAGTGAACAGATTTATTCAGCACTTGGACATGGAGCGCTAGGATTAGTTTGGTGGACTGAGCTACCAAGTCTATCAGCTGATGATGAAGCAAAGCGCTATCATATGATTCGGCAAACAAAGCAAGTGAATCGCTTATATCTAGATTTAGTAAAGCGCTTATCGGGCTATACACCAGCATCAGCAGAAATAGCACTTCTATACTCATGGACAACTATGGCTCAAAGCCTAAATGATGAACATACCTATGATACATTACTTGTTTATATGCTTCTCACACAAAGTGGGTATCCAGTTGACATAGTTTCTGAGAAACAAGTTTCAAATGGCATCCTTGCTGAGCGGCATTATAAAGCTGTATTTGCTCTTGGTTGTTCTGCATTGCCTTCTATAGTGCAAGAACAGCTTACAGCTTTTGCAGAGAATGGGGGAATATTGTTTGTAGATTACGCCCCGTATATGAACGATGCGTTTCAGCCGTTGTTTCCCGATTGGCGTAACTATACCAAGAAAAGCCTTCGCACTTATGAAATTACTCATGAATTGCCTGTGACAGTACAATTGGCGGCTGCAGCGCTTATTCCTCCTGAAGATGCTGAGGTATTTGCATATTTTAACGATAAATCAGCGGCTATTTTTCGGACATCGTTTGGGCATGGAGCTGTTTTCATGATAGGCAGCTATATTGGCTGGGATTATAGTAATTATCCCGGTAATTATGATCTGGCGAAGATGTTTCCTTTCTATATTCGACGGGATTACGCTTTGCGTGAATATTTAGTACAGCTTCTTACTCAGGAAGGGATTTGTCCGATTGCTTATGCAGAAAACCCTGAGGTTGAAGTGCGGGTGTGGCACTCTGATCAGGGCAAACTTGTTTTTGTAATTAATCATTTACAAGAACATGTTTCTACAAGTATCCATGTCGAGCAAGAAGTGATTCCTGTGCAGTTATCACCATTACAGGGGCTTGCTCTAGATATAAAGTAAATAGGACTTCTTCCTCTATTAATTTTTAATATCAACTTTACTGGTTTGGCTAACAGCTAATATGAAACTCAGGTAGAGAATAGATGATCATTCAGTCATTAAATGGACAATGGAATTTAGTTCAAGTAGGTGATAGTCAGGTTTTTTCAGCAACAGTGCCCGGGTGTGTACATACAGATTTATTGTCAAATGGGCAACTAGAAGACCCCTTTTTCAGGGATAATGAACTGAAGCAAATGTGGGTGGGAGAAAGTGATTGGCATTATTGGCGTTCATTTGAAGTGGATGAGTCATTACTTAAGCATGAACGCATTTACTTATGTTGTCATGGTCTTGATACTATTGCGCTTATTCAAGTAAATGGAGAAACAATTGCTCATACTGATAATATGTTTCGTATCTATTGGTTAGATGTTACTTCAAAACTTCAGCAAGGAACTAATACAATAGACATTTTCTTTGAATCACCTATTGCTTATTCAAATCGCATGGATGCTGAAAAAGGTGCTATGGCAGGGTGGGTAGAACCGATGCGTATTAGTACAGGGGCATGGATACGCAAAGAACCCTGTAATTTTGGCTGGGATTGGGGCCCTAAAATGCCTACCAGTGGCATCTGGCGTTCTATTGAACTTGTAGCTTTTAGTATTGCAAGAATAACGGATGTCTTCATCTTACAAAAACATTCGCAAAATCAGGTCGAGCTGGAAATAACAACTACTGTAGAACAATTAGAACAGTCACCTTTATATGTAACAATAGATGTTTTTCAGGGAGAGACATTTATTGAGAGCTCGAAAGCCTATTTTGAAGGAAATAAAGCTGTCAGCGTATGTGTAATCAATGAACCTAAATTATGGTGGCCACATGGGATGGGTGAACACCCTTTATATACTATAAAAGTGAATCTTTATGGGCATGATCTCTTGCTTGATAGTCATCAGAAAAAAATAGGGCTACGTACCATAACGCTGGAGCGTCACCCTAACGAAAAAGGTGAGACATTTTATTTTGCATGTAATGGAGTTCCTTTTTTCGCTAAAGGGGCAAATTGGATACCCGCAAGTCCATATCCTTCGGCAACCACAGATGAGCAGTATCGAAAACTCATAAAAGCAGCCGTTGATGCAAATATGAATATGTTGCGTGTGTGGGGGGGAGGCATTTATGAACAAGATGTGTTTTATGAGATTTGTGATGAATTAGGGATTACTATTTGGCAAGATTTTATGTTTGCTTGTGGAACATACCCTAGCTTTGATAATGAGTTTATGGCGAATGTGAAGGCAGAAGCTGAAGATAACGTTCGTCGATTGCGTCATCATGCTTGTATTGCTTTGTGGTGTGGAAATAATGAAATAGAACAAGGGCTTTCTAATAGTGCCGATTGGATAGCAACAATGAGTTGGGAGGATTATAGTCGCTTGTTCGATGATCTTTTGGCTGATGTTGTGGGCGAACTTGCTCCTCAAACCTCCTATTGGCCGGGAAGTCCACATTCACCATGTGGTGAACGTACTAACTGGGAAAATCCAAACTGTGGAGATACGCATTTATGGGCCGTTTGGCATGGTAAGCAGCCATTTGAGTGGTATCGCACTCGAACAGATCGCTTTTGTAGTGAATTTGGATTCCAATCTTTTCCTCAACCTGATGTTATTTATGAAATTACACTCCCTGAAGATCGTAATATTACAAGTTATATTATGGAACATCATCAGCGTAGTGCGATTGGCAATAGCACAATTATTCACTATATGTTGGACTGGTTTTGCTTGCCAACATCCTTTGAATCTCTCTTATGGTTAAGCCAGATTTTGCAAGGCATGGCAATAAAGTATGCTGTAGAGCACTGGCGACGTAATATGCCACATACGATGGGAACGTTGTATTGGCAGCTTAATGATATGTGGCCTGCTCCGAGTTGGTCTTCTTTAGATTGGAAGGGAAATTGGAAGGCATTACATTATATGGCGCGAAGATTTTATGCGCCATTGCTTATTTCGGGTGTTGAAGACAGGCATACGCAATCTGTTGGTATTTATTTTACGAGCGATTTACAAGAAGATATATCCGCAAAAATTCGATGGAAAATTACTGATTTACATGGGCTTGAAATTTGCACAGATGGCATAGAAATTTTGATGTCAGCACATTCTACTCAATGTGTGCACTCTTTAAATGTTGCACCTTATATCAAAGAGTATGGAGAGCGCTCTCTTTTGGTGTGGCTAGAAGCTAGTGTAGAAAATACGATTGTCTCACAGAATCTTGTTTTGATGTCACGACCAAAGCATATGGAATTTTTGAAGCCGAATATTCGTGTTGATATAGAATCTTTTGAAAGAGATAATGCTTATTCAGTAACCTTAACATCAGATGTTCCTGCATTATACACTTGGCTGGACTTGCCAAATGCTGAATTTTCGGACAATTTTTTTCACTTACAGGCCGAAATCCCTCATACTGTTCTTGTTAAAGCAGAAAGTATCTCAGCACTTCAAGTTCATTCTTTAGTAGATACGTATTGCTAAAAGACATATAACTAGCTAAAGAAATCTTTAAGGGTGTTTGTATAATGCCTATAAAAACGAACTCGCTTCCCTCTAAGCATGATATTGAATTGTTGGAACGACAATATCAAGGTGAAGCGCCTCTTAAAACATTTTTCTATCTCTATCAAGGTGACTGGCTCAAAATTTTTTGGGCAGTCATCTTTTTTGTTATTAAGCATAGCGGCGTTTGGGCCATGCCTTTTATTACTGCCCAGATTATTAACCAGATCGCTGAGCCGAATGCAGCTTCTCCAAGATTGATTATGTTTTATTTGGCAATTTTAATTGTTATTTTTCTTCAGAATATTCCAATGCATTACTTATTTATTTATTTTCTAAGTACTGCTACGCGCAATATGGAAACAAAATTACGCGCAGCTATGGCACGGCGTTTACAATACTTATCCATTAATTTTTATCATCGACATAGTACAGGAGAATTGCATACAAAATTATTACGCGATGTTGAAATTTTGCAGGATTTGACAGTTCAACTTAGCCAAGTTGCTCCTGCAGCTATTTTTACGCTTCTTTTTGCATTAGTTGTAACTGCGATCCGTGTGCCACAGTTTTTGTTCTTTTTTGCTATTACTGTTCCAATTGCCGCATTTATTATTCGATTGATGCAATCACGACTACAACGTAGTAACCGCATTTTTCGTAAAGAAGTAGAGCATATGGCTATTGGGTTCTCAAATATGATCCAGCTAATTCCTATCACAAGGGCGCATGGTGTTGAGGATGTTGAATTGCATCGTGTGCAAGAGCGATTATGGGGGGTACGTCGGGCTGGGATAAAACTAGATGCTATTAATGCTGTTTTTGGGGCAGTTGCATGGGTAACTTTTAGACTGTTTGAGGTGGGGTGTTTGGCTGCTGCTAGCTATGCTGCTTATACACAAATTTTCCCTATTACAGTGGGCGATGTAATTATGTTGACAGGTTTTTTTACTAACCTAACA
>RFGP01000109.1 GCA_003697365.1 Chloroflexota bacterium
CGATGAGCCCTAGATTCTAATATGAAAAGGAAAAAGCCAACTGTTTCCGAGCCAGTTGGCTTAAAAAGAATGTCATCTTACGCTATAGGAGATTACGAATCGGAAGGAAAAATGCTGGTTGATGATGGACGGCCATTAATGCATAAAATCAATAAAGAGCCGTCTTGATTAAACTGATAAAGGAATTCACGATTATTTACCTTTAATGTCACCTGATACCCAAATAAGGCTGCTGGGTTATAGGTGTTTTCAGTTAAGGGTTGTAGGCAAACATTATTGGAAGTGGGGGGCAGGTAGTAAATAGGTAACCAACTATACTCTACTGCAGCGATAAATGGATCGTTATTGGTCACGCGCTCTAGGGTGAGTGTGTTGCGCAAATTCAAATAACCGCTAACATGACGCATGGCTTGATCAACGCGCGCTAATCCTCCCACCAAGCCGGGCGCTGAACCTGTCCGCACTCGCGCATAGCCGAGCGCATTGCCATTGGCAAGCTCAAGTCCAATGCTCGTTTCGTTGGGCACACCCCCACGACACAAAATCACAGCACGTCCAGCCGCATCAACACGATAATCATACGTTCCATAACCGCGTACTGTAATAAGGATGCGATATGCTGGCACTTCACGGGTTTCATAATCTACGCCTGCCGCAGGGCATCCCATCGCAGAAGTAAGATATGTTACAGGCGTGAAGCTATACGTGACATATGGGATATTTTCGTCGTTATCCTCAATTCGTTGAATGGTGATCGTGGTTTCAAGCTCTAGAAAGTTGCTTAAATGTGCTAATGCTTGATCGGTGCGTGTTGCTCCTAATAAAGGTGTAGTTTGCTCGCTACCATCTTGGGCAAAAGCCGAAGATGGAATTGCAAGAAAAATTAAGGCAACTATCAAAACGAACATAAGTGAAAAGGTATGTTTTAGCTTGGTCAAGATACGTTTTCCTTTATTTTGTACCAAGACAACATTATTAAGATAAAATTGTCTTGTCTAAACTATACAACATTTGTGGTTTTATGTACAGTCTTGTTAATGACGTTATACCTTCTGTCAAAAACAAGTAGGGCAATCAATGAAAAAGGTCAAAATTCCATGCGCGGATGAGACTGTTTTTAAAAGTGTGCCCAAAGTGCCAAATTTTAACGTATATATTACTTATGAGAATATCTCTTCTCAAAAGTAACAGGTTGATCAACAACACCTAACTTTCCGTTTCATCTAGAACGCGCAATTCATATAAGCCAACATTCTCGCCAAAACTGCTGACGACAATTTGATAGGTGCCCGCATCAACAATCTTCAATTCAAGATATGCTGAGCGAAAACCTGTGCCACTATCATCATCTGTCGCGATAACAACGCCATTAGGGTCGATGATAGTTAGTATCGTATCAAAAAATTCACTGCGCGCTAAAATGCTAATCTCTTGATTTTCTTCTATGGTCAATTCCCACACGGCGCTATCGCCAACACTGACCAAAACGCCACGCGCTAAAGTGTTCGGTATGATAGTTTGTCCATTTGCAGTAGTTAAAAATTCAATCACATATGACGCGCCCGAAGCATCAACAGAGATGGCTGGTTCAACAACAACTTGATATTCCCCAGCAGACAGTTCCAGACTCTCTAACAAAGGATTCAGATCACCGCCGCTGTCATCATCTTCAGCGACAAGCTCGCCGTTTTGATCAAAAACTCGCAATAATAAATCTTGTGCTGGACTGCGAACTGCTGCATATATTGAAGTCGTTGCTTCTAACGTTAACGTCCAAGTGTCTAAGTTTTGCTCAGATAGTATGGCAACGGTCGGCGTGTTGAGGATGATCTCATCACCACCGATGATAGGCTGCATTCCTGCCAACGTGAGATAATATTCGCCACCATCAGAAGCAAAAGCGCTCTTCACAAATATTTGATACACGCCTTCTTCCAGTGGTTCGGTTTCAAGATATGCATCGCTCATGTAACCACTATCATCATCACTATAAATGAGATTCCCCTCAAAAAATACTTCTAGTAGAGGATCAAATTCATCAGACTGCAGATTAATAAATACCACATCGCCCGCTTGAGCTTCAAACTCCCATACGTGCAAACCGCCTTCAACAATGGTATCGCGCAAAAAATCGCCATAAGTCAGGCGTGTGCTTTCTTCTTGAGCGGCCGCCGTTCCTGACCACAGTATTAAGCTAAATAAAAGAATTATTATCTTATGTTTCATCTTATTCCAATTTCTTCTGACATATTGTTATATGTTTCATGCTATGTGAAATGGGCAAAATTTGCAATTTGGGGAAATAAGAAGAGCCTTTTAAGTTTTTGGGGGATTTAAGGCATTATAACTAATGTGCCCTAATTATACGTTAAGCGGTATTTAGTAGCCATTACCAGCGAAACATGGTTGTTCATTAAAAACTATTAAGGGCGGACAGTGCCGCCCTATGGTCATGACATCAGAAATCCCATACAGTCGGATCAAGGGGAATTGCTGTGTTTTGTTCTCGCAATATGGTTACAAGAACACCCATAGCATCTTCATCGAAGGGACCACCCCACTGCCACAATACTTCACCTTCGCGTTCAACGAGCAATACGTAGATAACTTCTTCAGATGAGAGCTCAAGATCACGACGAAACGCTGCTTTATCAACGTAAAGCGGGATAACCGTACCATGCGCGTGATCCGGAATACTTTGACGAATACTGAGATCGATAAACACACGTGCTTGAGGGTCATATTGTGGCAAGGTGGGAAGCTCGTAAATCATCAAGTCAGGAAACTCTTCTCGTAGAGCTTCTAGGACAGGAAGCCAAGTTTGCAGCTGTATAATCTGGGAAGGGTGAAACGACACCAATGCGATGTTGTATTCGCCCTCAAAGCTATAGGGCAACATGAAGCGTTTGCCCAATAAATTTGTCCCTTCTACCATTGGAAAGATCATACTTATAAAATCCTCTCACTCTCTCCATCTATATATTAGCTTACTCTAAAGTGATGAGAAAAGTGTGAAGATTGTATGAATTTACCAGAATGCGCTACAAAACTCCTTGAGGAAATAAGGCGTGTGGTTGTGAAGAGCGCGCTCGTCACTGCTCTTTTTGGACGATGGGCAAGGTGAAGCGAAATATGCTGCCCTGCCCTACAGTGCTCTCAACGCTGATTTCGCCACCATGTTGTTCCACAATTGACTTGACGATAGCCAACCCCAAACCTGTGCCCTCTCTTGCACGATGTGCATCTTTTTCAACACGATAGAAGCGCTCAAAAATACGTGGAATATCTTCAGCAGGAATCCCTACCCCTTCATCACAAACTTCAACAATGACGGCGTTGTTAGTATGAGAGGTGCGAACTGTTACCTTGCTCCCTGCTTCACTATACTTGATAGCATTTGAAAGCAAATTCACCATGACTTGGCGTATACGTGGCGGATCAAGATAGGCTTCATGATCGCCTATTTGCTGCTCTATGGTAATTCGGCGCGCTTCAGCAAGTGGAACAACATCTTCAATCGATTGAACGATCACATCTTTAACAGGAAGCGGTTGTGTGTTGATGGCCCGGCCGGTTTCAAGTTTTGCCAGATCAAGCAAGTTACTAATTAAATCTGTCATACGATCTACTTGCTGATCAATGCGCTCTAGCAGCTCTTGCCGTCGTTCTGGGCTATAGGCGCTTGCCTCCTCTGCACGCAACAGATATACCAATGTGCGAATCGTTGCTAGGGGGTTTTTAAGATCGTGGCTGGCGGTACGCATCATCTCATCTTTAATATTTGAGAGCTCTTGAAAATAAACACGATCACGCTCTCTCAGGGCTTGCAATTGTCGTGCGCGCTCTGCATAAAATTCTGATTCACGTTGTGCTATGCGTGTGCGCTGTAGCATATCCAGTCGTTGAATGCGCAAATTAGCTTCTTGGGTAAGGATTTCGTCCCGCAATTCAGCATAGCGCTTCGCATGGTATAACGCTTCACGAAAATTGCCTAATTTTTCAAGAATATCAGCAAGCGCTTTATGACAAGTGAGTTGCTCTTGGTGATGTTCGTTGGCCTCCGCAAAGGCTAATGCGCCCTTAAAATTCTCAGCAGCAGATTCCCACTGTTGTTCATAGACTGCCAACTTTCCTAGTTGAAGCAAACTGCGCAGTGTTGCCATTGGGCGCGAAGTATGGCGTGAAAACTGCCACGCCCATTCATAATGTGTACGTGCCGTCTTAGGATCACCCATCGCTAGATAAATGTCCCCAAGTGTGCTGTGTGCCAATGCTTGCCCACTAGCTGATCCTAAAGCCTCATAACCTTGAAGCGCAATGGTGGCATTATCAATTGCGGATTCAAAATCTTTCAAGACTAGCGCATACTCGGCCCCCAATTGATAAAGGCGCGGTTGTTGAGATGGGCTGGCAATCTCGCTGGCATCATGTAAATATCGCAAAGCCGTGCGATGATCATTCATATAGCCGTAAATGATGCTCATGTTTTGATATGCACTCGCCTGAGCTTCGGTATTACGGAGCCATTCAGCTATATCGATTTGGCGTTCTAGCCAGAATAATGCTGTTTCATAGTCCCCCAGCACCATATAACTCTCGGCAAGTGTTGCCACTGCATAAGGATATAGTTTTAAGCCTTCTGTTGTCTGCAGTTTTTCATAGAGCCGAATAGCTTCATGCGCTGTAGTGATGGCTTCGTCATAAGTGTGAGATTCCAAAAAAATGCGACTACGAATCGTCAACGCATCAGCTTCGCCAAGCGCATATTGTTCACGCTGAGAAATTTGCAGCGCTTCTTCAACTAAAATGTTTGTATGAGTAGCATCACTAGGCAAAAGCTGCCAAGCTCGTTCAATAAGTGTATTGATATAATGCGTTTTTTCCATGTTATAAGATATTTTTAGTTAGTTCATCAAAGACTAATGTCTATATAATATAAAGTTTTTGTCAAAATCAGGTATATATTAATTTGCGACTTTCATTTTCGCAAGTTTTTGGAAGCAAATTATTAACTCCAATAATATCCCCAGCTTAAACCAAGCGCGAAAAATAATGCTATACTAAAATCACAAATAAAAAACTAAACACTTATTTCGCTTCAGTAGAGAGTTTTAGGTTAAGTGAACGAACAAGAACTTAGAAATGCTATTGCTGAACTAGAGGCACAACGTGGCATTCTTCCTGATGATGTCATTGAAGTATCATTAGCTGCGCTAAAGCGCCAACTGAGTGCGCTTCCTCAAGTGAATCATCAGGGATTGTTATATGTGATTCTAGCTTCTGATTTTACCCTAACCGATTCAGCAACAACGCGGCGGTTGCGACATCTCTATGATTTACAATTAAGCCTAAAATCGATTGCAACTGAATATGGTGGAACGTTGAATACTCGTTCGGGGTATAACGTTTTGGCAGCTTTTCATGCCGCTACACAACGCGATACAATTCATGCCACCTTGCAAGCTGCGTTAGCAATTCGCCACGAGATTCAAACTATTGCGCCTGAACGCATGGCCATTAAAGTATATGTGCAAATTGGCGCACATTTAGCTTCAAAAGACGCTGATCTTGAGCTTTTTGGACGCTCAGATCATCCTGATCTTTTGACCTTAGAAGCGTTAGCAGAAACCGCTGCCCCAAATCAAATATTAATTTCTTATGCAATCTATCGGGAAGCGCGCCTAGATTACACTATCCATTATGCCAAGTCAGTTGAAGTACCTCAAATTCAAGAGACCGTACGCATGTATATGCTTTCTGGCACTAAAGAAAATCCCGAACTTCAAACTTCTGAAGTCTATACCGACTTGCGAACAGTAATGATTGGTCGCCATGCTGAATTAGAAACATTACAAAGAGCTTTGCGCGCTTGCATGGGAGAACGTAACCGCCAAGCGATTACGATTGTTGGCGAAGCTGGCACTGGTAAAACGCGCTTGCTTGAAGAATTCCAAGATTGGCTAGACATCATCCCTGAGCGCGTATGGTATTTCAAAGGGCAAGCCACCCCCAGCACTCGCCTTCAACCCTATGGGCTCATTCGGGATATACTCGTTCGACGTTTTGAGATCACATCTCAAGATAGTTATCAGCGCGCTTATGAAAAATTCTTGCAAGGGATTATAGAAATATTGGGGGAAAATGCGCTGCAAAAAGCTATTTTGATCAGTCGTCTAGTAGGCCTTAATTTTTCATCATCAGCGATTTCTGTTTCAGAAGAATTACCCTTACAAGATGAAGCTATCAAAGCGCTACTTGATTTCTTCGCAATGATGTTCAATGTCTATCGCGATCCTATCGTCATCGTGTTAGAGCATATTCAATGGAGTGATGAGGGTTCGCTATCCTTTTTGCAACAACTGCTCACTTATGATGAGCAACCTATTCCAATTTTGTTATTGATGACCGCGCGAACAACAGCAGAAGAATCGCCCTCTAGTTGGTATGAGGAAAATACGATACACAGCACCCCACTCTTGCTAGAGCCCTTACCCGTTGATTTGGCAAAGTTACTTATCGCTGAAACATTGCGGAATATGACAGAAATACCTGAGCATCTTATCGATGTTATTTTAGAAAAAACGCAAGGCAACCCGCGTCATATTTTTGAACTTTTGCATAATATGTTAGACACAGGCACTATTGTCCGTGATGTTGATGGTTGGCGTTTGAATGAAGTTGCCTTCCTTGAATATACAATGTTCTCAATGCCAGAGCTCGCCCAAGCGCGCCTATTTTCTCTTTCCGATGCTGCCCAGCAAATTATAGTGTGTGGCGCGATCATTGGCGATGTTTTCTGGGATAAGGCAATCCGCCACATGGCAAAACTCACAGAAAATAGTAGCTTTACGAGTGCCCTAAACGAGTTGTTGCATAAGGGGATCATTCGTCAACATGTTACAACAAACTTTCCTAGCGCAACAGAATATCAATTTCATAATGGATTGCTCAGGCGTTTTGTCTATGAGCACACACCATCATCAACACGCCAACACTACCACGCACGCTTTGCAGGCTGGTTGATTGGGCAAGGCATGAATCGTGTTTCGCAATATGTCGGTGTTATTGCATTGCATTATCAAGCTGCCAATGAAGCACAACGAGCGATCAAGTGGCACTCAATGGCAGCACGACAAGCTGAACGGTTTTTCTCATCACGGACGGCAGTTTACCACTACGAACAAATAGCCTATTTGGCACAATTCAACCTAGAAAGTAATCTCACAGCGTATATCAATGCGCTGATGGGATTGGCGAGTATTTACCATGATCAATTGCGCTATGATGATGCCTTTGCGCTCTATCAAGAAGTGCTTGAACGTACTCCTAACACACCAGAAGCCGCCGAAGCGTTAGCTGAAATTGCATATCTCTATAATCGACTTGGGCATTCACAAGAAGCTCTAGCCTACGCGCAACAAGCAATTGAACTTTTATCAGTCTTCGATCACAACCAACAACATCGCGCATGGGGCAAAGCATGGGTAAACCTTAGCCGTGCTTATCGTCGGCTTAGTAACTATGAACAAGCGTTGAAATACGCAGAGCAGGCATTAGATTTTGCCCAATCCATTCATAATGACACCCTCAGCGTTGAGGCTTATAATGTGTTAGGAACACTTTACGTATCTTCTGGGCGTAATGCTGAGATGGGTATGGTTTATTTCAATAAAGCGTTGGCAATTGCCAAGCGTCTAGGCGATTTGAAGCGCGCTGCTCAATTGTCCAATAACATTGCTGAAACAGCTCGCTTGCGTGGCGACTATCAATCAGCTCTTGTGATGTATCGTCAAACAGAAGAAACAGCCCGCCGCATTGGTAATCGTCAAATTATAACCACTAGCATGATGAATGCTGGGGCCGCGTGGCTGGGTTTACGAAAATATAAACGTGCCCTCGTGGTTTTGCAAAGTGCACTCTCATTATTAGAAAGCGAAACTGAAAGCGAGCCTTATTGTGAAGCGCTTTGCCTTTATAGTGAAACGCTTGTTCATTTAGAAAAATTTTCAGAAGCAGAGGAAAATCTTAAACAGGCATATTACCTAGCGACCAAATTAGAGCAACCTGCTCTTATCGCTAAAATTTGGCGTGTATTAGGAATATTATGCGCTAAGCAAGATCGCGTTATTGAGCTCAACAATCAGGTATGTGATGCCATTACGTGCTTTCAACAAAGTTATGCTATTCTAGATCAAAATGACTTATTGCTTGATAAAGCCCATACCCTAAAAGCATGGGGGTATTATTTGGCTGAAACAGGCGAAGCCAAAGCCGCAAATGCCGTTTGGCAACAAGCCGCCGAACTTTTTGGGCATATGGGAGCGGTTTATGAGCAAGAATCAATACAAAATATATTGGATGAGCTCAAATATGATGAATAGCGCAGGGATAGCAGCATGAATTTATACGCGATGATGTCGGTTTTATTTGCTGATCTTACATCATTGGGCGTGCCATATTCTTTAATTCGCGAACGCATTGCTAACGCTGTCACAAGTTATGGAGGCATATTTGATAATTCTACTGCTGAACATCTTGTGCTGGCTTATTTCATTGATGAAGATCATCCTGAACAAGCGGTGCGCAGCGCATTGACCATCCAAGCTGAATTGAATGCGCTCATTGCTGAAAAGCTGCTAGATCATGCCGCTAAGCGTATTATTGGGGTGCTGATGCTTTCGCTAGATGATATTGAGCACACGCCTATCAAACTCATTCAAGCGAGTACCCTACGCATTGATGAAGCCGATGTTGAAGAAACAAGCCGAACATTAGCACAACTTTGTCCCCAAAGCGGAGTGCTAGTTCATCATGATGTCTATGTGCACATTCGTGGTCTATTTGACATCGACGCGGTGCCTACAAATTCTCATGAAGAGCTCCCTACGCGCGCCGATTGGTATTTGGTGAAGCAAAGCCGCCCACGTATTTTTCCACAACCCATCCATACTGTCGGCGGTGTAGAAACGCCATTGTTTGGGCGCATTCTAGAATTATCTTTATTTGATGATATTTTGGCAGTAGTACACCAGCAGCGACGTTTACAAGTGGTCACACTCACGGGGCCTAATGGTATTGGCAAATCGCGCCTGTTGGATGAATTTCAAAACTATTTGGAATTGCGCCCAGAGAGCGTGTGGTTGTTTCGCGCACGCCTAGAACCCCATACCCAATATTTGCCTTATGCCCTCATTCGCCAACTGTTTATGTTCCGATTCGAGATTTATAGTAGTGATACCATCGCCCGTGCAAGGCAAGCGCTTGTTGAAGGTGTGCAAAAATTCATCCCCGCCCAAAGTGGTGAAGCCGCAGCACACTTCATTGGGCACCTCATCGGGTTGAATTTTATGTATAGCGACCACATTCGCACTTTTGCCGAACGTGGGCAACCGATAGAATATCGTGCGTTGCAGGCCATTGAAGACTTTCTGCGCGCTATGTCCGAAGACGATCCAATAGTAATGCTCATTGAAGGAATACATTGGGCAGATAACGCTTCTTTAACATTGCTCTCCTACATTTTCCAGCGCTGTCAAGACTTGCCGCTATTGGTGATGATGACGGCTCATGACAGCTTCCGAGAGGCTTATCCCACATGGTATATCAATGATAATCATCACCAAATTGCCCTCGTACCACTCAGCCCTGAGACCAGTCGAGAATTTTTAGACGAAATTTTGCACCACTACCCTCAAATCTCCCAAGAAATTCGCGATGCTATTTTGGAACGTTCAGCAGGCAATCCGCTATTGATGGAGGCGTTAATCCGCGATGCTATTGCACTTTATCATGATGGGCTTAACTCACAAGAACAATTAGAAGCGCTCGCTTCTGATTTGCAAACAGCACTAGAGCGTCGCCTCAATCGCTTACCAGAAAGCGCAAGAGTCGTGCTAGAAAAAGCGGCTTGTGTCGGGCAAATTTTTTGGGCAGATGCTGTGATGAGTCTATTAGAAGATGTGCCGCCAGAAGATGTGAAATATGCCCTAGAAATGCTCACTGAACAAGAATTCATCTATGAAATGCGTCCGTCTAGCTTTGCTACGACAACGGAATATCGCTTTAAGCATAGTACATTACACCAATTGGTTAGCAAAAATGCATCTTATTCACCGCAAGATCATTTGCGAGTTGCCAACTGGCGCGTCACAAATAGTGCACAACGTGTGAATGAATATGCCGGCATCCTCGCACAGCGCTATGAATTAGCTGAAAATTTTACGCTGGCGGTAGAGTACTATCTGCGCGCTGGCAAACAGGCGGAAAAGGTAGGCGCTATCCGAGAAGCAACGTGGTTCTATCAACAAGCGTTGCGTTTATATCAGCAAAGCAACATCGAAATATCCGACTCTAAGCATGTCGCGCTACTATATACATTAGGAAATTTGCAGGCTGAACAAGGTGACTTTGCCGCCGCCGATGAGACGTTGCAAATGGGTTATCAGCTGTCGGAAACCATCGGCGACCGCTTATTACAAGCTAAATTCTTATACGTCATGGGCAGGGTTGCGCATAAAACCCATAATCATCAACTAGCACGCAAACTGTTAAATGACGGCATCAAATTAGCACGCCAAATTGGAGATCGTCCCATCATCGCGAAGGGGTTACATGCGTTGGGGGAACTAGCTTTAGATGAAGGCGATTTTACCTCTGCCCAGAAATATTTTAATGAAGGCACCAGCACTTATCAGACCGCCAGCCAAGAAAGTCAATTGGGGTATTTGATGGTTAATCTTTCCCGCCTAGCGCTGGGGCAAGGAGAGCAAGATAAGGCGCTATCGTTGGCGCGTACGGCGCTGCGTATTGGGCATAAAAATCATAGTATTAAAGTTATTTTGATGGCACTTGAAAGTATGGCGAATATTCTCGCTGCGTGTGAGCTCAACCAAGACGCACGCCTCGCTGCATTGGCACTTTTGCAACATCCCATCGCTTCTGAATTTTCGCGCAAACAAGCCCAAGCCGTCCTTGATCATCTCCCTGATGCCACGCCCGAACAAGTCGATTTTGAGCAAGTGATCGCATCATTATTGAAAGATTGAGAGGGGATGTTGTGGCGCGTTTGCATTGGCACCATTGGCATCTGCATAGCACTTGTAGTTGGCGCGCGTTGGTTCGGATATAAAAATGAGCACATGCTATGGTTATATCTTGAACATGCCCAAGCGCCACTGTGGGCAGTTGATCCTGCTAGCGGGAATATTGTTCCTTATCGTATTTGGTTACCTTCTGATCCCATCGCTGTAACTTCACAACAAGATCGACTCTTGTTTCTTACCGATGAAGCATTGGTATTTTTTCCGTTGCAAGACGTGAAAACAGAATCGATTGCTTTGCCTCCACAAATTCCGCTAGGGATCAGCGCAAGTGAGCATCAAATCGCATTATTAATGGAAGTTCCCAGCCGTTCATTGGGCACAGCATCCTCTGAAAATGCTTCACAGAATATTGTTTATCTTTGGCAAGATGAGCAATGGATGCCTATTGCTCAAACCCGTGAACATTTAGGCTTTGAAACAGCGCTAACGTGGGCAGAAGATGAAACGTGGTTTGTCATAGCCGCATATCAACCTGCCACCACAACCTTAAGCCGTGTCGACTTGGGCAATTTTCCCCCTTCAGTTCATTCGCTCGTACAAGTTAATGGGACAATCACAAGCCTAGATATTCATCCGCATTATCAATGGATAGCCTATGCTGTATTGGGGGATAACTTGAAGCAAGTTTATATACTGGAAGATGAAAGACACCCCCCTTTCCCGCTTTTGAGCGGTCGCACCATACATTTTGTTATGATGTTTGAGCGCGCCTTCCTGCTCGCCTCAAAGCGCAGCGATCTTTTCCCTAGCACTGGCATAAATACGCTTTTAACTGCTGGCCCACCTTATGGCACACAACACCGTTGGCATTTGCTGCTTTTGGGTGGGTTTTTGCTCTTTTATAGTGTACTAGCGAACAATTATCGTTAAGCGATAAGGGCCAATGTTGAGGGGGCCCAAAACTTGCGTTGGTTTGTCACGTTCCAGCCGTTCGCCATTCATGAAGGTGCCGTTGGTGCTCATATCTGTGATAGTGAAGGTGCCATCCGTTTCACGTTCAATTTGGGCGTGCATCCGCGAAACTTTGTCTCCGCCCAATGGAATATCCCGTGCTGGATCGCGCCCAATGGTAATGAGCGATTTGTGAAAAGGCACAACTCGTGGTGCATATCCTTCACGCTCAATTAAAATGTGTGGTTGCCCCGATGGGATATTCGGGACGGGTGCGGCAGCGGGCATTGCAGGTGTGCTGGGTACAGCCGGATACCCACCCATATCGGTTGAAATACCGCCAAACGCTGATGGCGTGCTTACGCCTAAGGCACGATTAATTGCTTGAATAAGCTGAGCGCCAGTCTGGAAGCGTTGATTAGGGTCTTTCGCCAAAATTTGATACAAGATAGGCTCTAAAGAAGGTAATAAATCTGGTCGCATCGCACGCGGTTGAGGGATAGGCTGATGCAAATGCATTTGAATCGCTTCGTGTGGCGTGCGTGGCAAGAATGGTAGCTGCCCAACCAGCAATTCATACATCATAATGCCCAGCGCATACAGATCAGAGCGCGCATCTACTCCGCCCTGAAATTGCTCTGGTGACATATAAGGCAAAGTGCCCATTGGATTATTCATCTGCGTTTTGACCAAATTCTCCCCTGACATGAGCTTTGCCAAGCCAAAATCAGTGAGGACGGCTGTATATTGTGATGCTTCTCCTAACAGCATATTTTGCTTAAGCAGCACATTATCTGGCTTAATATCTCGATGAAGTACGCCGCGTTGATGAGCATAATCGAGCGCCATTGCTAAGTGTTGAACGAAGAGCAGTGCTTCATTGACATCGACTTTTTGCCCTTGTGCTGTTAGTTTACTTACATAATCTCGCAGGCTTCCTAGCTCTAAAAATTCCATGACGAGATAGTGTGTTCCACTGGGGGAAATATCAAAGGCATAAATGCGAACAATGTTTGGGTGATCGAGTGCAGCTGCTGATCGAGCTTCTTGCAAAAAGCGTTGTCTGAATACCTCATTTTCTGCGATATGAGGATGCATGACCTTGACGGCAACGGTGCGCTGAAGTTGAATGTCAATCGCTTTATAGACAGCGCCCATACCGCCTTCACCTAAATGCTTTTGGAGCACAAAGTTTCCGAGTTGTTGGCCTTCCAAATTTATCATAAAAACTTATAACCCCTTTTCATCAATCGGTGTTATTATAACGAAGGAATTTCATACTTTCCAAATACAAAGGATAATCAGTGGTTAATGAACGCATACTGATATATTCTTAATTGACGGATTGCTTCATTTCTCATTATCCTTAATTAGGAAATAATGGTATGCAGAAGATGGATTTTTAGATAATGACCGACGATAATCGCCCCAAACGTACTCTTTACGACTATGACGCAGAACAACCAACGCGGCATTGGTATGGTTCAACAACCCCGCGATCAATTTTTGACGATGAGGAGCCATCCCATAAGCCTGAGCCCAGCAAAGTGGCTATCACAAGCCCTTCTGCGGCCAGAAAGCGTGCATTGCGTCGACGAGCACAACGCGCTGATAATCTGGCTATTCTCATCATTGTTGGCGCATTGATTGGGATGACGGCAATTGTAGCTATGTTAGTCTTCTTCGTGGCAAACGATGATGGCAGTCAAGGGACTTCGTCGCGGGTGGCAGCTGCTGGCATTGAGCCCACCTCAGTAATATATGGCGAAGAAGGCGCAATGCTCGATAACAGTCTTGTCATTGAGCCATGGCAAGGGAACGAACGTTTTACCCTATTGCTGATGGGCACTGATACTCGTCCGGATGAGAGCGATCAACTTTGCCGCACAGACACCATTATTGTGGTGAGCATTGATCCTAGAACTCGACAGATTGGCATGTTGAGCATTCCACGTGATACATATGTTGAAATTCCCAATCATGGACTCGATCGCATTAATCGTGCATGTGTAATTGGGAATTTAGAATCTGTGGGGCGTGGGCCATATCTTGCCATGCAGACCATTCAATATAATTTTGGCATCAAAGTGAATGATTATGTTATTGTGAATTTTGATGCTTTCCGTAATATCATTAATCGCATTGGTGGCGTTAATGTTTATGTTGAGCAAACAATTGATGATCCCCAGTATCCTGATGAATATTATGGTTATGATCCATTTTATATTGAGGCAGGGTGGCATTTAATGGATGGGGAAACAGCGCTAAAATATGCCCGCAGTCGCTATAGTAGCGATGACATAGATCGAGGGCATCGGCAACAACAAATTATCCTTGCGATCCGCGAGCGTGTGCTATCATTAGGAATGCTTGATGATCTCGCTACTCAAGCGATCCCACTTTGGAATGATATTAACGATGGTGTACAAACTGGCCTTTCTTTAGAGCAAATGGTGCAATTAGCGTTATACGCAGCCGAAATTGATTTCAGCAACATTAAAACAGCAGTGCTTGATTGGGAATATCTACGCCCCTATCGACTGGAAGATGGGCAAGATATTTTAATCCCAGATCGTGCCAAGCTCCCTACGCTGATGTTAGAGGTATTTGGTGAGGGATACGCAGAATAAATAATATATTGACAATTATCAATATATGAGGTACGCTGAAACTATGGATACAATAGATTTAGTGCTATTTGCAAAAGCCATCGCAGATGAAACACGCCAAGAAATTATGCGGCTTCTATGTTGCAATTGGCTCAATGTGACTGAACTAGCAGAACGTCTAGAAGGTCGTGTAAAACAGCCAACCATCAGTCATCATTTGCGCTTGCTAGAAGAAGCGGGCTTGGTTCATTCGCGGCGAGATGGTCGTCAGCACTATTATACGTTAAACCAAGATCGTATGACGGTATGCTGTGGCCAATTGATGCTGAATTTTGCACCAAATCATCAATTATCCATTGACCAGACAGATTAAACGCTGTCTCTTTTTTTAACCTAAAACATTGATGATTATCAATATATCAAGGAGCATCGTATGTCAGACGCACCTGTTGTGATTATTGGCGCTGGGCCTGTCGGCTTAGCAGCTGCAGCGCATCTTGCCGAACGCCAAATGCCTTTTATGGTATTAGAAGCGGGAAGCAATATTGCTGAGAACGTGCGCCGTTGGGGCCATGTTCGCGTGTTTTCCCCATGGCGATATATCATTGATCAAGCGGCTGAACGCCTACTAACGAAACACGGTTGGACACCACCCGATCTTGATACATTGCCAACAGGAAAAGAGATCATCACTCATTACTTAGCGCCATTAGCGGATATTCTCGCGCCACATATCCAAACACAAAGCCGCGTCATTGGCATTGCGCGGCAAGGATTAGATAAAGTGAAAACTGCTGATCGAGCAGAGCGTCCTTTTGTGGTTACGGTACAAGGTTCGGCAGGGTATCGCCAAATCATAGCCAGCGCTGTGATTGACGCTAGTGGCACTTATGGCACACCCAACCCCATTGGAGCAAATGGGTATCCTGCATTGGGTGAGCGCGAACATGCCGACAAAATTTATTATGGCATTCCCGACATTTTGGGCGCTGATCGCGCACGATATGCTGATCGTCGGGTGGTTGTCGTGGGCAGTGGGCACAGCGCTTTTAATGCGCTTCTCGATCTGGTCGCTTTGCGCGCACAACATCCACAAACAGAAATTCTTTGGGTTTTGCGACGAAAGACCTTTGGCAATATTTTTGGTGGTGGAGAAGAAGATGCGTTGCCGTCGCGTGGTGCATTAGGACAACGTTTATACCAAGCTATCCAAACCGATGCAATTGACGTAAAAATGGGTTTTTCAGTGATGAGCGTTGAAAGCCAAAACGACGGCATCATCCTAAAAAGCGATGAAGATAGCACACCTATCGTTGATGAAATCATTGCCACAACGGGGTTGCGTCCTGACCTTACCATGTTGAGAGAGTTACGTGTAGAACTTGACCCAATATTAGAAGCGCCGCCAGCGCTTGCCCCTCTAATCGATCCTAATATTCACAGTTGTGGCACAGTGCCACCGCATGGTGTGAACGAGTTGCAACACCCAGAACCTAATTTCTACATTATTGGCATGAAAAGCTATGGACGTGCACCTACATTCCTCATGCTAACAGGTTATGAGCAGGCGCGTTCAGTGGTGGCAGCTTTGGCTGGCGATTGGGAAGCCGCTCAACGTGTCGAGCTTACTTTGCCCGAAACGGGCGTATGTTGCACTGTCCCCGCTCCTGATCTAAGCGAAAAATTCGGTGATCTCATTATGCTCAATTCAAGCGCGGCTTCAGAGCAAGCTCAAGGTAGATGCTGTTAAGGCGTGGTGATGTCTGTAGAGATGGGGTATAGTTAGTTATGCGCATAATATTATCCCATCTCTTAAAAGGACATTGATTGATGACTACATCCGCTGATCCACAAGCATTGATCCAACGTCTACGGAGCAAGCATCAGCCTACCATTCGAGAGGCTTTAGCCGAAGCACGAGAACGTGGTTGGCTGCAAGATGGCACCTTCAACGGCGCGCTTATCTATGGTGCAAAATGGCAAGGTGCAGATTTACGCGATGCACAACTACAAAAAGCCACCTTGAGCGGCGTGGTGTTGCAAGGCGCAGATTTGACCAATGCCGATTTATGTGGAGCAGAGATGATCGATAGTGATTGGCGAGAAGCCAAAGCTCGCCGTGTGAAGATGATCGGCGTGGATGCTATTGCCGCGAAACTCAGCGCCGTTGATTTCACCGATGCCGATCTAAGCGGAGCGGCGCTAGGTAATGCCACGCTTAGCTTCACGCGCTTTCAATACACCAACTTACAAGATGTCGACTTCAACAACGCTATTTTTGACAACACTGTTTTTGTAGACGTTGATCTCTCAACGGCGCGTAACTTAGAGACAGTTCGTCATTATGGCCCCAGCGCTTTTGATATTCAAACATTATTGCGTTCTGAAGGCGTTGCAGATGATTTTTGGCGTGCTAGTGGCGTGCCCGAAAGCGTCCTACAACATTTGGCACGAATGAGAAAAATGCCTGATCCATACTATAACGTCTACATTAGTTATAGTTACCCCGATCGCTTTTTTGCCTATCAGTTGCAAGCTGAATTGCGCACAATGGGGGTGCGTTGTTGGCTACAAGAGCATCAACTCGCCAAAAATGTAGATTTTTATAAGTCCATGAAGTTAGGCATTCGTCCACAAGATCGCACCCTGTTATTGGCAAGTCAATATACACTGCAAAGCTGGTGGATTGAAGACGAGTTGATGACGGCGGTTGGAAAATCGCTGCTGTTACCCAAAGAGCAAACACCATTACTCATCATCGATTTGGATGGTGCAATCGCTGACTTGGCCGAAGCAGACGATCTACGTGAGCGTTTAACTGCCTATCCGATTTTTCATTTTAACGCTATCTCTGACGAACATAGCTTCAAAGTTGCTTTGCAACCCGTCCTTGCTGCTCTACAGCGCCCCACTGCACGGAGCTAAATCAGCTTAAGTGCAACTTGTGCGATGTTAGGATGATTGCTAAAAATTGCTTGAATCTGTTCGCGGTTTAGCAAACGCGCGTCTTGTTCGGCAAGTGTTTGCCAACTTGCTTTGGCTTCGCGTCGTTTGCCCAACGCATAATCACAAATGATCATGCCCATTTGCGCAATAGGATCGTCAGAGATTTGTTTTTGCAATGCTTCAAAAACATTGCGCGCTTGCTGATAGGCCCCTGCCAAAAAGTATAAATCAGCAAGGTTCAAATAATATGCAGCCTGTGATGGATCAAGTTTTATTGCCTGTAAGAAGTCTTGCACTGCGCCGCTGTCACCATTTTGTTGGCTAATCTTCGCGCGAATGTTGTAGGCGGGAGCATAATCCGCGTCTATGGTCAACGCCGCTTGTACATCAGCGAGTGCATCGGGCAAGTCGCCTTCTTGTTGGCGTATGGCAGCGCGCTGAACAAGCGCAGCCAAATAAGCCTCTTTCACTAATGCCAGCAAATCTTGATTTCGTGCAGTGTCAGCTTGTTGAGAAGCAGCAGCGCGTGCTTGCAGATAGGCACTCTCTAATGAGGGCACCGCCCGTTCTAAATCAGCTAATGCTTGGCGACGCTTTCCTGTCAGCAAATAAAGTTCTGCGCGTTGGCGGAAGTATTCAGCGCGTGGGGCAAGTTGTATTGCTTTCGAGAGGTCTTCAATGGCTTTATCAAGCTGATCTATGGCGAGATGAGATTCATAACGCGCATGATAGGCCTCAGGACTGTTGGGATCAAGGCGAATGGCTTGGCTATAATCGGCAATTGCGCCTTCATGATCGCCTTGTTGGCGTTTTAGGTTGCCACGTTCGAGGTAAAGCGCCGCATTGTTTGGTGAAATTTGGATCGCTTGCTCATAGTCTGTTAACGCTTTATCATCTTGCCCTGCCAAATGATACCACATTGCGCGTTGTTGATAGGCTTCAGCATTTTTGGGTTGAAGCACCAACGCCGCCGAAGCCAAATGCGCCGCTTCAGCATATTGGCCTTTTTGCGCCGCATTCATTGCTTGCTCTAATAGCTTCTGTGCTCGCCGATTACGATACCAATTGACCATCGCTTACTCCCTTTCACGTGCAATCCAAACATAGCCTGATCATAAGCAGCCTTTCTAACAAAATCAACAATTCTTTTTGAAAATATGAGATTAGGCTACAATACAAAAGCGATACAGAATCAAATATAGTGGAGAAACGATGTTTTCATTTAAACTCTATTGGATTGCAAACTATCCGTTGGCAATTGGCCCCTGCCCCACGCCATATGCATGGGATGAAGTTTTGCAAGCACTACAAGCCGAACAGGTCAACTTGGTGGTATCCTTTCAGGATGAGCTGGAAGCAAAACAGATTGGCATTGCCGATGAAGCACAGCGTCTAGCCAGCGTTGGGATCGAATTTTGGCGTTATCCAATCGTTGATCATCGTACCCCGCCCTTTACCAGCGACACCTTCAACTTCATTGATGCCATCGCGCAAAAACTTGACGAAGGGCAACGCGCCTACTTACATTGTTTCGCCGGTATTGGGCGCTCAGCAACAATTGCTGCGGCGGTGCTGATTCGGCGCGGTGCAAGTGCCAAACAGGCTTTAAGAGCTCTTGCACAAGCGCGCGGCTTCCCTGTGCCCGAAACTTCAGCACAGTATGAATGGGTCTACGACTACGAAACCTATCGCCAAAATAAAAGCTAAACCTTGTTCAGGAACCTATCCATGAGGAGGTGTGTCTATTTTCGTAGAAGTTCTCAATAAGATTTAAGGAAAGCCTTGCCATGTTAAAACGTGCTGCTCTCTTGATGATGTTGCTCTTGCTTTGGGGAAGTGCTCACGCCTCTGCACAAGATTTCGTCTATCCTGCAGATATTCTCTTTTTAATGCCTAATACAGCGGGGATTGATCAGCTTTGGCGTATTGATGCCCAAACAGGAAAATTGCACCAGCTCACCAATAGCGAGCAATCTGTATTGGCTTATGATGCGATTGATGAACAAATTGTCTACATAGCGGGCGATACTCTGTTCGCTGATGAGCAGATGATAGCCACCCTCAGCTTAGCATCATCCTTCGCGCCGACAGTTGCGCTGAGTACAGATGGACGAATCGCTTATAGTGATGATGAAGGTATTTGGCTCTATGCTGATAAACAAAGCCAACTCATCCTTGCGCATCCTGCTGATGGCTCGGCGATTTATCAGCAGCCACAATTTGTTCCTACTTATCCACAAATTTTGCTGCTTTCCGCTACGATTAACGATGTGCAAGCTGTCGCAGTCTTGAATTTGGAGACAAACGCCCTATCAACACTCCTTCAAGGAAATGTAGGCTCAGATGACAACGAGCTATACTTTTTCAGTGACTACACCCTATTAGATGATGGGCGTGTGTTACTATATAGCCGTTCTAGAATACACCGCTGCAATCCCTGCGGCATTTGGATAGCGCCTGATCTGTCACGCTTTACGCAGGCCGCGCCAATCTTTGATAGCAATTTACCCCTTGCCTTTCCTCTACGTGACAATGGCTTAGATGAATTTCTGATCAGTCCTGTTGATATTGTGCAAACCTCATCAAACACAATACGCGCCGTGATCAGCTATAGCGTCATCAACGTTACTGGTGAGATGCGTATGATGCAAGTGGTCGCTGATGTGGATTTGATCAGCGGGACTGTGCACCACATAGTAGATGACCAGACGCAGCTCTTCTCACTAGAAAACGCACGCCTAGCCCCCAACGCTGAACTGATCGTTGGCACCATGCATATAGGCGAAGCCGTACCTGAAGGCTATGGACAACTCGTTATCTATGAGATAGGAACAGGTCTATACCAAACCATTTTGAGTGAAATTGTGCATGATGTACGTTGGGCGAATTAGCATATTTGAGGTCTGGAAAGTTTTTAATATTTTGTCAAAATGAGTATAATATTAAAAACTATAATCTATACCTTTTAGAAGAAGGATTTTTTAAATGAGCAGTCATTATGCGCCAACCAACGGAATCCAGTATCATTATCTCGATTATGGGGGGGAAGGTAGGACGATCGTTCTGTTGCATGGGTTGACAGCGAA
>RFGP01000110.1 GCA_003697365.1 Chloroflexota bacterium
GCTGATCCTCCAAAAGGCGAGTATAAAAGCTCAACAACAGTACGTCCTCAAAGAGTACATGTGCGTTTTGAAATCACAGCTGTAGGTTTTCAGATTGATGAGCCAATTCATGAAGTCCTTGTTCCATCGAATCAAGATGCAGGACAACTTACGATTACTTTAATACCTGTTGAAGTTATTTCTACAGGATTTGTGAGAGTAACCGCAAAACGCCTGATCACCAATGAAAAATATGTTACTCTTGGCTCAGTTGCTTTATCGGTTCGTGTACATGATACTAAAACAGCTGATTATGTTTCTAAAAAATGGGTGCTGCGTAGTTTGATATTTGCAGCAAGCGTTTTATTTGATGATGCTGTTCAAACATGGGGAATACGCCAAGCACGGTATGAAACCCCACCTGTACCTTGGGAATCTCCTTACCCACCTCCAGCCCCACCTTATAGTAACAGAGCGAATATAGCTGCTCATCAAACTCGCTATCCGTATAATCATCAAGATGAACAGACTATACAGTCTCCTTCTTCTATTAAGTCAAATAATAGCTCTGGGCATTCTTCTACAATGCAGTTATGGTTTATTGGGGGCTTAATGGCATTGGTGTTTGCCATCATTGTTGGGGGCTGTATCGCTGTGCTGAGCAACAATATCAATCAAACGGCTTCACAAGCCAGTAATACTAACAAAGAAGATACTCCTGCAAGTCCAACTTTAACGCTTGCTACAGAATCCTTACTTATAGCTAGCACTGCAACATTTACACCTTTGCCCTCAAACCTTGATAATCCAACCGTCACATTTCCGCCAAATACAGAAGAAAATCCTGTTCTACCAACGCTTACATCATCTGTATTGCCGCAGATTCGATTACGATATACCGCTGAACGGTTTACGCTTGAAAATATTACTGGCAGCTACTTAGATATATCACCACTGTCGTTCATAGGCGAACGCTCTGTATTTGTCGCTAATCAATGGATGCCTTATGTTGAAGAAAATACAAGCAGCTCGCTGCTGCAATTTCCTTCACGTGGATGTGTACATGTTATAGCACTGGGCACCCAAGCTCCAAACAGCAATACAGTGATTGGATGCGTACGTGTTAATGCGTATGTCGCTATCCCCAATGATCCTTTACCGCTGTTTTGGCATACTAGCGACAATAACCCCTTCTTCATTCGTTGGTATGGGCAAACAATCGCCGAATGTCCCGCTTATAATCCAATAACTTCAACAACAGCTGAGTTAGTCTGCGAATTCAGCTTACCGCAAAGCAATAATTGAACATTTCCTTCTCTATATTGTTAGCATATCGTACAAGTAGCACTATTGACGCATAATGCGCAATATTGTATAAGCATAGAGTATGTTCCTATCAAAAAAGTAGTAAGGATGGCTTTTTTATTTAACTTAGAGAGTATTAGCGCACGGCCCATAGTACACTCGGCTATGGGTGACTAGGAGGCGGTTCCTGCCGTGGGGCAGCGCTAACTTTTGCAGCTAGCAAAAGGAAAATCGAGGGATCAGCGGATGCCGCCGAGGTTAAGTCATCAAACCTCCATACTCTCTCCAAAATTGATGAATATCCTCAAAACTACTGGGCAACATGTAGTAACAACGGGTGTTCATTTGGTGACGATGTTTAAAGGAATTTGAATATCTAATGGAGAGACCAACAATGTGTGGTATTGTCGGCTATATTGGCCCACGTCAAGCATCATCAATCATTCTCAATGGTTTGCATCATCTTGAATATCGGGGTTACGACTCTGCAGGAATAGCTGTTCTGACTTCAACGGGCATCGTCACAGAACGCGCTGTCGGAAAATTGATTAATCTCATTGAACAGGTGAATACCAATCCTATCGAAGGTTCTATTGGTATCGGACATACACGTTGGGCCACGCATGGTGTCCCTAGTGTGCGAAATTCTCATCCACATGCCAGCACAGATGGTTCAACCGTTGTTGTTCACAACGGCATCATTGAAAACTTCGTTGAGTTACGCGAAGAGTTAGAAGCCGAAGGAGTAACTTTTGCTTCTGATACAGATACAGAGGTAGCAGTTCATCTTATTGATCGTTATATGGCAACAGGCCTCGATTTAGCTGAAGCAACACGCCAAGCAGCTTTAAGGCTTTCTGGGGCAAGCGCACTTGTTGTCATGAGTCAACATCAACCCGATACAATTGTTGCTGTGCGCTTGGGGAATGCAGGCGGTGTGACGATTGGGGTTGGCGAGAATGAAATGTTTGTTGCTTCTGATATTCCAGCTATTCTAGAGCATACACGCCGCATTCTCTTCCTTGAAAATCGGCAAATGGCGATTGTCAGGCAAAATGATTATCGCATACAAAATATTGATAGCGGAGCACCTGTTGACCTAGAAATTCATACTATCGCGTGGGACCCAGTGAGCGCAGCAAAAGGGGAATATCGCCACTTTATGCAGAAAGAAATATTTGAACAAGCGCGCACACTCACTGATGCTATGCGAGGCAGAATTAATTTTCAAACAGGAGATGTATATCTTGACACCCTAAAGCTCACAGCAGAAGAAGCGCGTGCCATTCATCGCATTGTCACTGTTGCGTGCGGAACTAGTTATTATGCTGGTTTGGTGGGCAAATTTATCATTGAACGACTTACCCGAATTCCTGTTGAAGTAGATTATGGCAGTGAATATCGCTATCGTGATCCTATTCTTACGTCTGATGATGTGTTGCTAGCAATTACCCAAAGCGGCGAAACAGTCGACACACTAGCAGCAATGGAAGCCGCTCAAGAGCGTGGAGTTCGACGTTGGAGCATTGTGAACGCAATTGGTAGCCAAGCAATGCGTATTGCTGATGGATATATTGGTATGCAAGCAGGCCCTGAGATTGGTGTCGCTTCTACAAAAGCATATACAGCAAGCATTGTCGTACAAATCCTATTAGGGCTTTATTTAGGCAAATTACGCGGCACACTCTCGGCAGATGATCTCAAATGTTATGGTAATGCCCTAGCGCATTTGCCAGAGCTAGTTAGTGAAGTTTTAGAACGAGATCAAGAATATCACGAACTTGCGGGCAAACTCTACCGTTATAATAACTTCCTCTATCTAGGACGGGGCATTAATTATCCAACAGCCCTAGAAGGCGCACTGAAACTCAAAGAAATTAGCTATATTCATGCAGAAGGGTATCCGGCGGGTGAAATGAAGCATGGCCCTATTGCGCTCATTGATGAAAATATGCCTGTTGTAACGATAGCATTACGGGATGCCGTTTACGACAAGATGATTAGCCAAGTGCAACAAGCAAAAGCACGTGGTGGCATTGTGATTGCCCTCGCCACTGATGGAGATACTGCTATAGCGGAGGAAGCCGATCA
>RFGP01000013.1 GCA_003697365.1 Chloroflexota bacterium
AGAAGATCAAGCCCTTGCATTGCCATTAAGCCATGATGCAAGCCTTCTGTCAGAACAGCACCAGCCAAAATAATTTTCGCAGGTGTATTTATTGCTTCTCGCATTTTAGGAGAAACAACACTCAATGTTTCCTCTTTAACAATCTGAGCGATCTCATAAGCAATCGCTTGTTCGATATACAAATCATGAGGAGTCATAGGGATAACATCAGGGTTAAGAGATTTGTTGTATACATAGTCTCGTAGAGCAACTTCAGTAAAAGGGAAAGGTAACCGTGAAAATAATCGCTCTATATTGAAGCGTTCCACAGCACTCGCAAGACTATGCCCAATTCCTAATTCGCTAAAAATATTCGCTGATATATTATCACTCATACCTACCACTAGGGTGCTTGTCGCACTACCAATGTCAAGATGGATCACGGCACGTTCATCAGGTTCAACTTCTGCAAGCCACCGAACAACATTGCTGACCCCTTGAGCAGTGGGTGTAACTGATTGACCTTGTAAACTTTCAAAACCGCTTGCTTGCTGCGATATATAATCGCCAAAAGCTCTTGTTAATTGAAGGCGTGCGTTGCCAACTTCTTCGTGCATCAAATCTGGTCGCACATTGTTCGCAATTAACAATCTGTCAGGAATGTCAGCGAAACTCGCTTGTACTTTTTCAGTAAGTGCTTCGTTTCCAGCAAAAATAACGATAGGTTGCTCATCTTCTGGCGCAAGTTTTGTAGCAAGGGCAGCAACTTGGACAAGTTCCATCACTCCTTTTTCATTGCCGCCATCAATGCCACCACTCACAAAAATGAGATCAGGGTTTGCCTTCAAAATAGTATTAATTTGTGCCGAGAGATCGCGCTGATCAGCAATGCTGAGATTTGCCACTACATTGACATATGTTCCTGACAAGGCTCGCCGTGCGCTACGAATGCTAACATTAGGCATTAACCCCAACACAACAGCTGTTAATGGGCGCACCGCACTACTCGTGATCACCAAAGCATCAATACCTGTTCCGCCACCATCAGAAATAATTAAAACACCTTGATGGTCAGTAAGTTCAAGTTGAGTAATATTTTCAATTTGAGCAATCGTCCATGCCCATCCAATGGTTACATCTCTTAGCGTCGTGCGTGTAGAAGCACTGGCCACTAAGCGATATTGCCCATCCACGAGATCAATTAATGAAGAGCGCGTAGTTGCTGTTCCAAAATCAACAGCCAAAATAGATTGTACACGCCTCGATAAATTCACGGCCTAGCCCCCTAACTGATTGAGCAAGAACTCAACTTGTGTACGTAGAAGATTATTCACCACAACTAAGCTCGTCAAAATAGCTTGTGCGTACAATGCGCCTAGTGTCACACTAATAAACCCTTGTCCAATATAACGTAGGCTTCGCATGGGCAAACGATTGCTAATTTCACCAGTGGAAGGGTTACGGCGACTAAGATATTGAAAATATAATAACGTAGTAATGGTGCTGAGCAGCAAAATGATGCCGTTAACAGTTTCTTCTTCACGAGAAAGGCTCTGTCCTGCTTCGTTTGCTAGTGGGATAATCGTTCCCGTTACCGTGCCAACAAGGGCAACACCAGTCCCTACACCGATAACAAATAACAGCCCACCATTACCAATATGTGCATAACGTGGTAATAACTTTAAGATCAAAAAGATCACTAATAAAAGCGGCAATAACCCTAATGAGATAGTAGCTGCATTCGTATCATTGCCAGTAAGTGTTGTCTCAAACCACGGCATAATAATGTTTACAGAAGCAGCAATTGCGGCATAAGCTGCAGCTGCCCCCACCAATATATGAACTGCTAAACGATACAGAACGTTATCCGCTAAGATATAACTGAAGATCATTAAGGTTAGGACAACCCCTGCCCAACCCAAAATCAGGTCTAATTGCTCAATGCTCATTTGCGTCGCCTTCCTATGCTACGAATTAGATTAAACAACGCACCTAAAACGATAACCCCACTTGAAATTAATGTCCCTAAAGCAATGCTATGCCATTGGGCGACTTCTGGGTTGGGGAGCTCTGTGGGATTATCGAACTGTGTACGCAACGTAGCATTACGCCCTTGATTATAGCGATAGGTGTCTCGATAGCCGACCAAATAGCCCTTATAGCCATGTTCAGTATTCAAATAAGCGCTGGCAACAGGCTCTATCGCAGTGGTGATCAAGGCATATTTAGGAATCGCTACTTGGAACTGCTCTGCCCAATTACGCAAATCTTCGATATTTTCAGCAATGACAACGACCATTGCAAAATCTTCTGTATCAATACGCCCTATGTCTAATGCAGTGCCATCTTCATCAACACTTGCATCAAAGATCAGTGTGCCTGTTGTTTCACTACGTGTAAGCGCACGAATTGCAACAGGCCCGCCAGAGATATATCCTATACTATAGTAATCGCGATCTTCTGCTAATGGTATATCACGCTCTAGTGCATTTAAGAAACCAACATCAGTGGACAATACATCAACAATAAATGTACTGTTCACTCCCCCTAACGGATTGGTACTGAGTGTGACAGGAATAGCACCTTTACTAAACAAATCTCTTAAAAGTGCATCTGCTAAGGGGTCTAATTCACCGCCTGCGGTCGGGCCATATTCAAAAGCAATTAACACGCGGTCATTCGGCTGCAAGGCATCTATTGCAGCAAAAAATGATGCCTGATGAAGTGCAAACTCATTTAGGGAAGGCTCTTCCGCAACATGCAAGTTTTCTGTGATAAACGGGCCAGCTAATGCACCGACAAGAATGGCCGCGACAAATGTGCGGTCGAGCTTTAATCGGGCACGTTGACGCGCACGAGGACGTGCTTTCTCTGTTGCCGCTTCACGCTCTTCATCTTCATCTTCGCCGAGTTCTAATACATCCGCCAAAAGATCAATACGTTGCGCCTGTTGGGGTGTAACTTGAATGTCACTCGGTAAGACAATTTCTTCTTCAGAACGCTCTAAATCAATTATTTTTAATCCACCAGTAATTCCTGCAAGAGCTCCAGATTCTAAGGTGGATTCGTCCGCTTGTATTTGGCTAACATTCAACGATGTTTCACGCAGCGCTTGGATATGCTCAGGTAATGCATTTGGTGGCATTTGATCGAATTCTAGTTCAATGCCACCGGCCGCTAAGCGAACTTTTCGATCTGGTCGTAAGTTTTCAATCCAATCAGGTGGCACCTCTTCTTCAATGAGATCATCCTCATCTACTTTTGGAGGTGCGGTTTCTGCTGATTCTAATGCTGCTAAAAAGTCATCATCAATATCTTCAAATAGATCATC
Organism: Chloroflexota bacterium; assembly: GCA_003697365.1. GTDB lineage: Bacteria > Chloroflexota > Anaerolineae > Aggregatilineales > J027 > J027. The sequence goes on from RFGP01000013.1 coordinate 3,311, forward strand.
GATATTGTCAGCACCACTATCACGTACCAACGCCCGACTTTGCCTATCAACAGTAACGCTCTTTGGCGCAGCTGTTGTTGACAAAAGATCGGTCAAAATTTGATCAACAGAGCCACTACCTTTAAGCGCCTGACGCACTTCTTCTGGAGAAGCTGATGGCCCTTCTGCAGATGTTGAGGGTGGAGTCTCTAGTTCTGGTAACGATTCATCAATTTCAAGCTCATCAATTTCACCAAGCCATTCAACTGCATCAGCACTTAGCTCTTCGGCATCATCCAACAAAGCAGCAAAGAGATCATCCGCAGCCTCACCAATTTCATCATCTTCGGCATCAGTGATCCACCCAGAAGCAGTATCATCAGTCTGCATCATCGCCATAAAGTCATCTGTGCTTGGAATTTCTTCTTCTACATCCCAATCATCCGATGATGTTTGGAACATAAAATCCGAAATATCCTCTTCTGATGCAGTAGCGAGCCAATCCATCTCAGACTGAAGAGATTCATCGTCTAAAACATCAGAAAGCAATGCCGCAGTATTTGGGGCCTGTGCCGCTAAAACTGCGGCATCAGCCATCAAGTCATCAATTTCGCTCAGGGCTTCATCTTGTGTTTGGGCAATAGAATCTAGCCAATCATCTGTTTTCGGGGCTGCTGTTGTCTCCTCCACATCAGAAGTTACTTCCTCAACTGGAGGCTCTGGTTCAGGTGGAGGGGTAAAAATTGAGGCATCTGTTAAAGCACTTAAATCAGTGGTAGAAGTGGCTTCACGCACCCAATCTGGCGCATCTTCTAGATTTTGTTCCTCTAGCCCCAAGAACCACTCTGGCACGTAATGTTCACTAGTAGACAATTTATCTGTAATGGGTTTAGGCGGAGATGTTGGCGCAGGTTCGATCTCTTCACCCAATAAAATAGCATCTAAACCACGCTCTGCATCCCCAATATCAACATGATCGCGAAACCAATCAGGAATTTCTTCTTCAATAGCGACTTCATCGGCATGTTCTTCTAGGTACTCTTGTTCTTCCTGCAAGCGCTCCCACTCATCAAAAGTCATTTCTGATGGATCACGTGGCTTGTCTTTTTCTCCTAGCTTACGAATGCGCGGTTCGCTCGGTGCAACACGTCGTAAGCCCAACTCAGAGGGAGATTCTAGCTCATCTGTCGCATCTACAGCCGAAGAAAATAGATCAGCAAAATCTTCTCCTAAATCAACATCGCCATCTTGTTCATCAGTTGTATCTAAAACCCAGCTAGGAATCGCCTCATCATCAGCGCTACTAGTATCAATAGAAGCCTCTTCAGGAGCATCTGAGAATGTATCCCAATCGAAATCCTCAGGCATTGGAAGATCGTCCGCTGCCAAAGGTTCTTCAGAGGATGGCTCTTCACCCTCTGCTCCACTATTCCTCAGCCAATCTGGTAGGTCATCAAAATTAAAATTATCAGTCATAAACTAGCATCTTTCCGCTAAGGGCGGCGTTGATAAAAGCGCTCTTGAGCTAACAATACACGAATTCCAACCACTACTGAACCAAGTCCCACGCCAATAAGAAGGCCCCGTATGCCACCTGTGACTGGTATTCGCAATAACCAGTCGCGTAAATCAGCAAAGGCCTCTAGCCCATCTAAAGGTAACCAACCAACAAGGGCGATCACCATTGCGCTTAAAAATAAAAGATAATCCCATTTTACTTGTCGGCGCATCAATCGAAACGCGCCATAAACCAGTGAAAATAGCACCAATCCTGCAATTGCTGATTCTATCGTGGTTTGTGTAACTTGATATAAACGCGGTGAAAGCTGCTCACCAGCCAGATCACCTGTCCATAGTTCGGAACGATCTGCGCTATAAACGCCGATGATCAATATAGCTGATAGTAATAAGGCAAAGCTATATAATGCGCCACGTTTTCCTTCTAATAAACGACGCAAATGGACGAATATCAATAAATTGAGTACCCCAATTAAAACCCCAAACGCAGCCACCACTGTGACAATTTGGAGAAAACCTTCAGCAATTAAAGCTAATGAAGTATCTACTTCAGCAAAAAGTCCTAAAATTGTGATAAATGCCACACCTGAAACAAACGCGGCAGAAAGGGCATTTCCAATAATTGAATGTCGTCGATTCATAATAATTTGTTTTATCTCTCCACGATGGCAATTAAAATTATAGCAATAACCAATGCCCACCGTAATACATCCAACATAAGCGGCTGAATTTGTGAGCGCAAATCATCAGGCCGTGTATAGGCTTCGCTGACGAATAATTCCTCCGTCAAAATAGGAGTTTCAGCGTGCGCAAAAGCAACAGCTTGACCCACTAAGTCAATGCTCTGCCCTACAAAAACGGCATCGCGCCGCGTTGCCACATCACCGATCAGTGCTAATTCTGCCCCATAAGAACCCACCATAATATTATTGGACAATCGATCAATGTAATTGATAGCAGAAATCGCCGCACCATAGGCTAAGGAACGTTCACCTGTTGGCAGCCAAACAACAGTATCAGCATGATAAGCAGATAAGTTATTTTCAGTAGCATAAGCACGACGTAGCATATCCTGTGCCCCTGTCAATAAAATACCATCAGTAGTAGTAACTAATGGTGTGCTACTCGTAAATGCCTGCCGACGATTCACTTCATACAATAACGTAAGCGCTGCTAAAGAGACTAATGTTGTCGCCTTACCAAGTTCAATGCCACCCAATCCAACATGAAGCTGTCGATCACTTTCAATGGCTTCATCTACAAGCAGTGGCAATATTTGATACCCACGTATCGTGCGCAAGACCAGAGGGCGCTTACGCCGTCGCAGCATCACGCCCCCCAGCGTAGAGACGACAAAAGCTAAAGTCAGCAATAACCAGAAATAAGCAACTTCATTCGACATCATTAATGTCCGTTTCTATGAGTTGATGACGCAAATATTGCCAACCATTTGGGTCTTCTAACAATTCAGCCCATGCGCTTATCGTTTGCCGTGAAACCAACAAACCAAAGGTTGGTTGACCGATATAAAGTAGTTGGGCTCCGATTGGTGCTAGTGGTTCTAATAAATCAAAAAACATCGATACGATGCCCCTTAAGTGATGGGCTTGAATCCAATCTTTTAAGCGTTCTAGTTGTGGTGATAATTGTTCTATATCATCCATGAAAAACACCATTTATGAATATAACACAACTACGCATCAAAAACATGCAACCCAAATCAGTTACGATAAAAGGGCAGTGGTTGATTCTAACGAATTTTGTATACGTTTATACTGTGGCACAGACAGCGTAGTTTTGCAAATCTTGACAAATCTAGACACTTTGACGCAATACAATTATTAAGAAGATAGTGTATTATTAGTAAAATAAATCTTAAAAATGTTTAGGTGTGAGCATGATAACATTAAAACACTACCCTGTTTCTGAAAAAAGTGCGGTGGTGGTGATGGGGGGGCAACTTGATGCCGATGGGTGTCGACAGATTGAGCTGCCACTTTGGGAAATAATTCAACAATATCCCGGCAGTCAACTGGTTATTGACTTAACCTATGTGAACTACCTTTCTAGTTTTGCCGTAGGTTTTTTAGTTGAGGCTTGCGGAACGGTAATGCAATATGGCGGCAAGATGTCCATCAGTAATCCTCAGCCACATGTTTATGAGACCTTATATCTAAATGGAGCTGATATGGTAATTCCTATTTACGAATCTTATAAAGCAGCACTTGCTGATGGGCAATATTCATAGGATTAGCGCCCAACTTTCCATCACCACACCTATGGACATTGGGCGCATTATCGACATTGTCTAACTACCCCTCTGCTAACCACATTTGAACATCAAACTTAACTTTAGCCGATTCCTTTGCGGCGTGCTGTGCGACAGATACAAGCTCTTTCAAATCACCTAGAATCCGTTGTTCTTTTTCTTCCCCTAAGCGATATTCTAAAAAGCCTTTAAAGTCATTTTCAAAAGCAGTCAGCAAAGAACGAGCTGCAACGTCAAGTTCTTCAGCTGTAACAAATCGTCCTAAATGGCTTGTGAATGGTTTCAAAGGTAGTTTTGCGTTTCGATGCAATGGGCTGAAAAGATTGGGTTTGCTGACCAATTCTGCAATACCACTAAAATCTGAGGTTGTATCTAGCGCAATAGAAGGCTCAAATGTCAAGATACCGCGATAACGACGGCGTGGCATCTCTAAATAAAATTTTTGATCTGAAGGCGGCAAGTGCTCAAAAATGCGCTTCATGAGTTCAACACTAGCATCTTGTAATTCTTGTTGACGAGTTTTGCGATCTCCACTTAGTTGAACAGGAGGCATTGGTTCACAAAAGTGCATCGTTACTTTTGGCCGTTTGAGGCGGAACATTTTTGACCAAACTTGATAAGTATTGCCTAAGGCAATAGGAACAATCGTAGCACCTGTAGTGGCTGAAAGATATGCCGCGCCAGATTTCACATCTTCTAACCCTTTTTCCCATGTTCCACCTTCAGGGAAAAGCCCCAAAAAGCCACCATTTTTAAGTACTTTTTCCATTTCACGCATACTATGTCGATCTACTGCGCCGCGTTTGACCATGATAATGCCAATATTTTCAACAATGATATTGGCTGGCCAAAGCAGCTTAAAGTCACCGGGGCCAAGAATCTGAGTTTGTGGTGGCAGGTGCACCAACATCAACACAGCATCATAAGTAGAAAGATGATTAGCAGCGAAAATAACAGGCCCTTCTGTTGGAATATTCTCCTTCCCAGTTACTTCAATACGTGTTAATAAGCGACCTGCTAAACGCCCAAACCAACGTAATATTGCACGGTTTCGCATTTGTCTGCGAATCTTACGGCGTTCCTCTTCGGATAGTTCGGCTTCGTTTATCCATCCCATAAAATCTTCTGCTTTCTGTTTATCCTTCTTCGATTAAAATGGATTCTTGTATTCGCCCATCAACAATCTCAATTTGTCTGTCCATCATCTGGGCGAGAAACTGACTGTGTGTTACAACGACCACTGTTGTATCAGTTTTTTCGCGCACTTCAAACAACGCTTCAATAACAAGCGTTGCTGAGGCTTTGTCAAGATTTCCGGTTGGCTCATCACACAAGAGAATGGTAGGGTTATTAGCCAATGCACGCGCAATCGCTACACGCTGTTGCTCTCCACCTGAAAGTTGTTTATAAGTATGGTGTAAGCGCGCACCGAGTCCCAACATATCAAGCAATTCTTGGGCGCGTTCTTCTTGATTTTTGTTAGGGCGTTTGCGCGAAAATTGCATGGGTAATAATACATTCTCTAGTGCATCAAGCGTAGGGACAAGGTTATAATTTTGGAACACGAAGCCGATCTTTTCGTTACGCAAGCGCGTAAGTTTACGTTCGTTAAGTGTTGTAATGTCGATACCATCAATGATCACTTGGCCACTTGTTGCGCTGTCGAGCCCACCTATAATTCCCATTAAGGTGCTCTTGCCACTCCCTGATGGGCCAACAATTGCGACCATTTCACTACGATAGATTTCGAGAGAAATATCGTGCAAAATTTCTAACTGTATGCCTCCAATAGGTAAAGACTTTGAAAGATGAATTGTTTGAATGACAATGTCGTTGTTCATCGAAAACTCCTAGCTGAAACTTTAAGAATTCAAGTGAGAATATATGCCTGATAAGCGAATCATTCGTTTCTATAAACCTTATGGTGTGTTGAGCAAATTTACTGATACAGAAGGACGACCAACTCTTGCTGATTATATTGATGTGCCACAGGTCTATGCTGCAGGTCGGCTTGACAAAGACAGCGAAGGGTTGATGATATTAACTAACCACAAACGCCTTAGCACACGCTTAACAGAACCTAGATTTGCTCATCCACGCACATATTGGGTACAAGTAGAGCACATTCCAGATCAGGCAGCGCTTCGTCAGCTTGAACAAGGTGTTGAAATTGGTGACTATCGCACCAAACCATCTATTGTGCGATTATTAGAAGAACCACCCGATCTTCCCCCACGCGAGCCACCGATACGATTCAGAAAGTCGGTGCCAACAGCGTTTATAGAATTGACGCTTTTTGAGGGGAAAAACCGACAAGTTCGCCGCATGACTGCTGCTGTTGGGCATCCTACACTGCGATTGATAAGGATTGCCATTGGCCCTATCACGCTTGATGGTTTAGCGGTGGGCCAATGGGCAGATCTATCTGTGCATGAAAGACAAGCTCTTTATAAAAGCGTTGGGTTGCGCTAACTGTTTGTAGAGAGCTGCCATGTCCAATCTTGAATGTGTCTAAAGCGATCTGCGGGTGTCGATAAAAAGCCAATTTTGATGCCGTCTAATCGGCTATCTATCACGTAAGTATAGAGCGGATAATATAGAATCAAGGCAGGCACACGCTCAACAAAAACTTGCTGAAAGTCACGATATATCTGAGCGCGCACACCTCCTAAGTGTTCGCGTCGCCCACGTTCCATTAATTCATTCAAACGCGCATCATTGACACCGCCATAATTTACACCGTCTTCTGCTTGGCTACTATGCCAAAAAGCATAAGGGTCAGGATCAGCATATGGCGCAAAACTATACTCTACGATAGCTGTATCAAAATCTCCTGCTTTCAGACGTTGGAAGTAAAGTTCCTCATCCACCGCTTCAACTTCTACCGAAAAATCTAAGGCTGAAAATTGTTGTGCAAGCGCATCAGCAAGCGCTTCATATTCAGGTTCATTGATAACCAAAATTGTAAAGTTGCGACGTAAAGAGATAGTTTGGGGTGTAGGCGATTCAACAACCGTAGGCGATTCTGTACTTGTTTCTGAAGGGGTCTCTGTGCTTTGTTGTTCTATAACTTCATCGGGCGAAGGCACGGGGGTTTCAACAGCAATTTCAAAACTTACTGTACTCAGAGTTTCACGAGCAGCCTCGACATCATATGTTGGATAACGTGCAGTGCCATCATAAGCCCACGAGCCGGGAATCAAGGGGCTATTAGCAAGTATAACCTGTCCTCCTAAGGCTTTCAGAACAGCTTCCTCACGATTAATGCCTTTGGCAAAAGCAAGATGAAGACGCGAATTGCTCAGATAGGGAATGTCATCACGTTGCCAGTTGTAGATCAGTACTCCTACAGAAGGTAAAGGCCGTGAATACACTGTAAGATTAGTGATTCCATTAAGGCTTGTAAGACGCGATGGTTCAAGTCGTCCTAAGCTGTTGATCTCGCCACGTACTAAGGCAGCAAGGGCTTCCTCAGTTGTTTCATAGGTACGAAATAAAATTCGATCTATTTGAAAACCTGTTTGCCCTTCTGGTCGTTGTCTGTACACAGGCGCAACTCGTAAGCTAATAGATAATTGGCCATCTATTGCATAAAGTTCTTCAACTTGATAAGGGCCTGTACCAATTGGATCAAGGTTAAAAGGATGATGTTCTAGTTGATCGACAGGATACCCTTCTAGGACGTGTGCAGGAACAATGCCCATCTTGAGCATCTCCGGAAATAATGCGAGTGGTTGTACTAACCGAAAGCGCAAAGTGTAGTCATCAATAATCGTCATTTCTACTGTGCGCCAAAATGCTTTCAGAGCTGCATCACCTTGATAACTTGCATCACGTATCACATTAATTGTGTAAGCTACATCAGCGCTTGTAAAAGGCAAACCATCATGCCACAACACATCACGCCTCAACACAAAGACATATTCCAATCCATCACGCGAAACTTCCCAGCGCTCAGCAAGATCAGGGACAACTTCCCCAAAATCATTTGTTGTTGTTAAGCCTTCAAAAATCAACGAGCTAATGTCCTGATCAACAGGATTTAATCCTGCAAAAAGTGGGTTTAGTTTATTGATGTTGCCCACCAAACCTTCCGTTAGTTGTCCTGCAATAGGGGGGAGCACATTACTAACAGGGCGCAAGGTAGGCACTAGTGTTGTAATGGGTGTAGCAACGGTTGACTCAGGTAAGGCATCAACAACAGAAGTTTGTTGTGTTGCGTTCTCTGGTATGGAAGCATCCTCATTAGAATCTTCCGTAAATCGTAAAATTACGGCGAGTCCCAATAACATTATAGAAAACAGTAAAGCCAACAAAGGCAAACGTAGCGTTTTCAGCATAATTTTTCTCTACCTAATCAATACAAACAGGGGATGCTTAGCATGATACACATGCAAAACACCCCCCGTCCCATCTGTTCAGAATTATTGAGTTGGTTATAGATTCTCAGAAATTATTGAATTAGCAGCTGAACAATTGCGTTAATTACAAACAAAATCGATACAGCAATGGTGAGCTGGAACAAGGTTTTTTCTAGACCTCGGCGTGTACGTTGTACAACACCGCCGCCACCACCACCGAATAAGCTGCCAATTCCCCCTGAAGAGCTGGCTTGGAATAATACCAACGCTATCAATGTCAGGGAAATGATAATCTGAATAACCTGAAGTGCTGTCTCTAAACTTGGTAACATCGCAATGTCCTAAAATATGGCTGGCAGTTTTTTGAACGGGCAGATTATAGCAGTATTAGCATAGTGCTGTCGAGATTACATTTCATTTCGGTCTTCAATAGCACGTAATAATGTGACGGCATCGACATATTCTAAATCCCCACCTGAAGGCAGTCCGCGCGCCAAACGTGTAATTTTAAGCCCCATTGGCTCTAGTTGGCGTTTAAGATACATTGCTGTTGCTTCTCCTTCCATATTGGGATTGGTTGCAATAATGATCTCTAGCACATCTGGCTGATTTTGTAATCGCACTAATAATTCCTTGATCTTCAAATCATCAGGGCCAATACCCTCAATAGGGGAGATAACACCGTGCAATACATGGTATAAGCCACGATATACTCCGGTGCGCTCCAAAGCTAGAACATCAAGCGGTTCTTCTACAACAGCTATCAGTGTCTTATCGCGCTTTGTACTTGCACAAATGGTACAAACGTCTGACTCTGTGATGTTATAACAAATGTTGCATAGTTTTGTTTTGGTTTTTAAGTTAGTAAGTGCTTCTGCTAAACTTAGCGATAAATGATCTGGTGACTTCAAGAGAAAAAAAGTAAGGCGGGAAGCCGTCTTAGGCCCAATGCCCGGCAGGCGAGAAAATGCTTCAATAAGATTAGCAACTGAGGGGGGCATTGCATCATTGAACACAGAACAATCTCCGTTTTTCTTTTCAAGATCGCTATTACAAATCACTAGTTGATAAAATGCAATGCTTTATTTGGATTCTCAAATTTTTCTGTAAGAAAATTAAAATGGTCTATGAGCTTTAGCTTAGAATAATTTAAGAACGAAAGCATTGATGATATTTAAATTTGCATATTTTAATGTAATTCTTTTAGAATAATAAATCATAATCATAGCTATTATCTATAACTATGGCTAAGGTTATGCCAAAATTGCTATCAAAAGCGTTAGGAAAACGCAAGATAATTATCGAGAATTTATCTATCGCGATAGCATAATAGGCTATGAACTTAAGATCATAGAAACCAAATTTCAGGAAGGAGAAAGCGCACCAAGTATTACCTCATACAATATGAAGTGCGCAAAAACATTATGAAGGCATCAGAATTACTGGCAGAATCAGAGCTTGATAAGACGCTTGAACATTTATCAGAGTATTCTTTTATAATAACTTACCCCAGACATAGATACCGCCGTGCATTGCTAGCACTTGCTTTGTCCGAACTTCGTCGTCCTGCGTATTACTATCCGCTACAACCACATCAACGCTCATTGGTAAAGTGGTTATCCGACTTTATTAATGATGCGCAATTTCCAAATGACTTTGGACATAACACTTCTCAAGTTCTAGAACAGCGTGGGATTTTGGTAGAAGAACTCGCTGAAGCGTTGGCTTCTGATCTCAATGCTCTTCGTAAGACTAGCTATTCGCTCATTCTTGATAATCTAGATTACTTGCTTTATGACAAAGGTCTAGAAACATTTTTTAGAGAACTAGCCCACTATCTGCCGAAACATGTTCAAATTATCATCGATGGTTATCAATTGCGTCGTCAGCCTTGGCATGACTTAAAGGTCTTAGGAAAAGCTGCGATCTTAGGCGGCACAGAAGCTGTTGGTGGTGGGTTGTTCCATAGTGATGATCCTAAACGTGGACAGATCGAGTTTTACGCCTTAAGTGGACACTCGCGCGTGATGAGTGATGGTAAAACTATTAATACGTGGGATGGAACATTACCTAGAAACTTATGCTACTATTTCATCGAGAAAGAGATGGTCACACGGCAACAAGTCTTTGATGTATTTTGGCCACATCTAGGTATTAAGGAAGCCACTAATGTTTTCCATGTGACCAAACGGAAGATCAGCGAAAAACTAGGTTACGATATTACCCGATATAGCAATGGTTTCTATGTTCCAGCTGACGATGTTGACATCCTCTACGATGCTCGCGAATTTGAACATTTAATAGCCGAAACGTTGGAAAACCCAGACAACACAAATCCTCAGAATTGGTATCGCGCGATCCAGTTATACAGACATCCTTACCTAGAAGG
>RFGP01000111.1 GCA_003697365.1 Chloroflexota bacterium
AAAAAATAAGCTCGTATCATCATAACGTTCAGAAGTCGTTAAGAGACTATAGTCTAATGTTTCTTGTTGTGCGAAGTGGTTGAAGGCTTGGCGCTCACGATCACTATATAATGGGTCTTCTAACCTTATAGCGGGGAAAATGCCTTCTGAAAGTCCGAGAATAAATACATGATCGTGATGCATACCGCGCCCTTCAAAGATGGTGGTGACAAGGACATTTTGTCGGCGATAGTTGTTGTTATAGGATTGAGCGCGAGCTTGTTCAATTGTGGCTTGCAGTGTTTTATGAAAATCGCTCCATGTGATAGATACTTCGTCTAAGTCAACAACGCGATGTCCTTCTAATATTTCTCTCAAGCAGTACCAAAATCCATGTAGCGCTTCTAAATCTCGCACCAAAACAGTAGGGTGAGAGCGCACTTGCGGGAAAAATTGAAGATGCGATGAACTCGTGTCGCTTGCATTTTCTTCATCGAGTTCGCGCAAACTTTCTGGATCGGGCCCCAGTATTGACTCAATCCATGCAATATAATCGTTAACGCTGCCGCTCTCTGGTGGAGTGATATGCTCAAAGAAACTTGCTAAGCGTAGCGCTAATTCTTCTGGCACAGCTAGCGGATCAATAATTTCACCATCTTCATCCTTATTCTCTAATTGTGCTTGTTCGATAGCTTCTTGCCACTGTTCGGTGGATTGCATCACCTTTTCTTTAAGGGCAATTTTTGCAATTGCGTCAATATCACCTTCCTCTAAGCTCGGAATGCGAAAGTATGGCGATTGCAACGTATCTAACACTTCTACACGAGTGAAGTCATTGGTTGATAGGCTAAGCAATAGCATAATCGCACGAATTGCGGGGTTTTGTTTGAGTGGCAGCCCACGCCTAAAAATGAGGGGAACTTGATAGGCTTCTCCGAATTCTTGCAACAAATCATCATAGAGCTGTAGATTACGTGCAACAATAATAATGTTATTAGGTTTTTCCCCGTCTAACAGCAAAGTCTTAATCTGTCTTAACGTGCCTTGTACCTCGCCGAGAAAGTCCGGTGCTTCAATCATCCATATGGCATCACGGTTTGTGACTTTCTGCTTTTGAAAGGTGTAGAAATTATGGACTAGATAAGTAAGGGTGGGGTGACGTGCCGTGTTTTGATCGATGAATACCGAAGATTGCTCGGACAATGTCGGAACGAAGCGAAGTAAACGTTCATAGGTTCTGACAAAAATGCGATGTACAGGGCGGGGGTTGGGTACTTGAGTGAGAGTGATTAAAACGTCAGGGATTGAAGCGATAATTTTCCCTAATAATTTAGCTTGAAGTGGGCTGATGCTTTGGAAACCGTCAATGACTAATAAACCTACATCTTGTAGATGGTGGGGTTTGATCTTTTGGTAAGCGAGCCATCCCGCACCTTCACGATCCACAAGTTGGTGCTTAATCAGATAAGTCTGATATGTTTCATAAAGCAGTGCAAGATCGCGATCTTTAGGTGTTTGCGCAAAACGTTTGAAATCTTCAGGTTGCACGAAAGACTGCTTAAGTTCTTCAATAAAATTAGCTAATAACTGTACAAATCCAATTTTTTCTGCGATGGGGCTAAAATATTCTAGGGTGCTTTGAGCAATGAGTGTCTGTAATAGACGAATAGAAGCACCATGACTAATCCTACGATATGACGTGAGCGAGCGGTTGAGTAAATGTTGATATAGTTGGTAAAATGTGAAGGATTCAAGTCCGAACAGTGTTTGATTTGAATATCTTTGCATTAGTTGGTCACGGAAAGTTATAGTGTGTAGCTCATTAGGTAATAGAACCCATACGGGTTGCCATGGATGTTGTAGCTTGTATTGGATGATGTAATCGATGGCTGCTAGGGTTTTGCCGCTGCCAGCTTCGCCATAAATGATAGGCATAAGTGCATATCGCTTTCCAAATAATTTGGGATAATTGAACTGTGTATTTAATTGTAGGCAAAGAAGCCAATTTTTCAATGATGCGGAGCATAGGATGAGTGCAACAACTTTGCTACTGATGGTAACTATGGGGGTATTTTGCGGTACTAGTTTGTTAGGTGCTGCTATGATATTTTGGCTTTGGTGGCAAGCAAATCAAGGTATGATCGAAGAAAAGCGAGCAACCGTACAAGAACCGTTGCGCCGTTCTCAGCCATCTAATGTTGCTTCGCCCCCACCAGTGTCGCCAAGTTATGTTCCGCAACAAAATATGATGCCAATTCCTTCTAACATAAAGCCCGATCTAGTGGGTCATAACCAAGTTTGGTTAGATGGCATCGGCGGGATGGTTTCAGGACAAAGAATTATCGTTACACATACTCAAGCGCTGATTGGCCGCTCTGGTGTGTGTGATATTCAGTTACATGATCCTAAAATTTCTCGTCAACATGCTATGCTGCGCTTGCAAAATGGTGTTTATGAGTTAGAGGATTTGCGCAGTACTGGTGGTACTTATGTGAATGGGAAGCGCATTAATCATTGCCAACTACGAGATCGCGATCAAATACGGATGGGAGATTCCATATTGGTTTTTCGACAACTATAGCACTAGCGCAGCACTAACCTTAAAGGTGTTGCACCAAACTGAATCTGATCCCCATGTGATAGTTTACGCCGCTCACCTTTTTCAAGGGGTTTTCCATTAACCATTGTTGGGTAGCTCGCTTGCCAATCTTGAATTGTAATGGTATCTCCATAAATTTCGATAACTGCATGATAACGGCTCACTGTGGCATCGAGTATTTGCACCATATTTGTACTGTGACGGCCTATAGTATTTTCGCCTTCATATAAAACATAATGCTCGTTTTTCTTGCCAATGAGTATTGCACGAGGAGATAATTCGCTGTCAATAGGCGGTTGTGCGGTTGTGTCTGCGTTTTCTAGAGCTTTTTTCCACACGGCTTTATCAGGTGTGGATTCTAGGCGTACAGTTTGTTGCAATGTAGACAGCGGGATCGCAGCGGTTGGATCATTTGGATTTGGACGACGAGGTAGTGTTGGGCGATCCGGTGGGGATTGTGGATGATCATGGCGACGAAACCATTGCCAAAACCCAATGCTGGCAAGCGCGATACCGAAAATACCAATGACAACTAATAAGAGCGGGATAAAGGGTTCGTTGGCAGATGTATTAGTTTCATCGTTTGAGGTTGGTACTATGGTAGGAGATGGAGTAGAGCTTACTGTGCTGACGAATGGCAGCGTATCTGTTACTGTTGGCGTACTAGTTAGGGTTGGTGGTGGTGTAAGTGTATGAGTGGGAGTAAAGGTTAATGTAACACTTGGGTTTCCGACCAGTAAAGTTAAAAAAGCATCACCCTGATCGCCGCTGTTATCATAACCCACCACGCGCAGACTCAATGTTCCCGTAGGCGCATCTTCTGGCTGAAGTTGGTAGATAGGGTTATCAACTGGCAGCTCAGCAATGAGGATTTCTTCGCCGCTATTATTGTCAATGCGATACAGTTGTAGGCGTACAATAGGATTACTACTGGTCAATACGCGCACACGTATATCGATTGGTAACTGAACTCGCTGCCCGTTTTCTAGTTCTTCAAATGTTATCTCAATAATGTCATTACGAGCCCGAAAAAACGTTGTTGTCGGTGGTGTAATGGTTCCTCTGATATTGGCGGTGATATTTAGATTTTTGATGGTGTTGTCGCTGGGGATAGTAGAAAGTAACGTGACGCGATACTCATGGCTCAGGATAGCTGCAATTTGATCAGCTAAGTCTGGTAGCTTTGCGTCGTCATTATAATCACTCCTTAACTGGGGATTTGCTTCTCCTGTAGCTTCAAGTAGTAATCCCCCCGTAGCATTTGCGAGCATGACTAGTTCTTGAGGGGCTGTGCGGCTAATTGGGATGCCGTCTTCGTTCTCTGTTTCAAAATAAACTGTATAAATTGCTGCTCCTCTTTGTTGAGCGAGCGTTTCGACAGCTTCTAAATCTGCTTCCCCACTGACATTCCCATTTGTAACATCTGTAAAAAGCACCACAGCAGGGCGCACATCGGGCGATGTTTGCGTGAAGGTTTCTATAGCTCTTAGAAGACCATCAGCAATGACGTTGCCCCCTTCTCCTGCAACTGGCCCCACATCTTCAGCGAACATGGCATTGATGGCAGCATTATGATCGATGAAAAGCGGTTGAAGCGTGCGCGTAGTTGTATTGTCAACGGCAAGAATTCCCACCTCATCTGAAACTCGCAACGTTCGGATCAGATTAATAGCTGCAGTTCGCATATTTTCAAATTCTATTTGTGATACGCTACTTGTTAGGTCGAGCACGATGATGAGATGTACAGGGCGGTTAGCCTCAGGGTTTGTATCAAACTTGGTTATTTCAAGTGGGGTGCCATCTGTCGTAAAACTAAAATCAGTCGGCAGTAAATCAGTAACAGCTTCGCCTGTAATTGGATTTACAACGCTTAGGGCAATATCTAGATTTGGGTAGCGACTGTCATCTACAGCAAGTATATCTACACGGAAGGGAGGAACTTCATCCTGTGCTTTAATGATCAGCTGAGATGGGAAAAATGATATAAGCAATATTATGAGGCAGAAAAATAGCAGCCGCTTCATCATCACGATAACGTCCTAAACCACCAATAATGGCAAGATTATAGCACTAAAAATGCTATACAGTTATTTCTCAATGGGGCGGCGTGCTTCAATAACAACCCATTCTCCAGAAATTCGACGCTTGTAGGGCTCAAGGCCTGTTTGGCGTAAAGCTGTTTCTACTTCTTCCGCTTGCTCAGTGATGATCCCACCGAAAACACCAATTCCTCCCGGACGTAAAATTTGTCCTAAACCTTGATCACACATTTGAATGATAACTTTTGCTAGGATATTGACAAGTGCAATATCAAAACGGCGGGCGCTTCGTAATACAGTTTCTAAGCTACCTTCTAGTGCTTGAATTTGTTCGGATACATTGTTTTCTTCAGCGTTTTCTATGGTGGTTTTAACAGCTATAGGATCAGTATCTAAAGCTACAACTTCTACTGCTCCCAGTTTTGCTGCTGCGATGCTCAAAATTCCTGATCCGCAGCCTAGATCAAGCACACGTAAACTGGGGCGATTTTTTTGTAGTTCTTCAGTTGCTTCAAGGCAAAGCTGCGTGCTAGGATGCGTCCCTGTGCCAAATGCCATTCCCGGATCAAGGCTTATCACAATGTCTTCTGGCTCTATCTCTAAATCAGTTATCCAGCGTGGTCGGATGAGGAGGTGTTGCCCCACACGTAAAGGTTGATAATGCTTTTTCCATGCTTCAGCCCAATCTTGCTCATCTAAGGTAGAAAATACAGCTTCACCTACTGGCTGAATCATATTTAGGTAACGCAAAGCATCTTGAATCTGTTGCTTTATATCAGATGTACGTTCGTCGAGCGGAAAGTAAGCACGAACAATGTACTTTGTGGGTGGCGGTACGTCTTCTTCCCAAACTTCAAAAGCAAAACCTTCTCTCTCAATCAAAACGCCTTGATGCCCAAAACGCTGGAAAAGATCAGCCACGCTTTCTGCTGATTCTGGATCAGTTTCTACTTTTACTTCCATCCACTGTGAACTCATCTGTAAATTATCCTGAATGAAATTTTTCCTAACAAAATAAAAAGAGGCGTAGGCATTATGCCAGTTGCCTCATCTGCTGAACAAGGGTTTGAAAATGAGCGGTATTTATTCTCCTGTAAAAAGATTTGCAACGCGCTCAAAGATGCCTTTACCTGCTTTTTGAGGTTTAATGTCTTTACCGAGTGTCTCGGCTAACTCTTCAAATAATTCACGCTGACGTGGTGTGAGCTTGGTGGGCACCTCGACATTAAGGATAATGTGTTGATCACCAAAGCCAGCTGATTGCCCTAGACGGTTTAGGCGAGGAACACCTTTGCCACGTAAGGTGATCACCGTGCCAGATTGTGTTCCCGGTTTGATGGTGATTTTTTCTTC
>RFGP01000112.1 GCA_003697365.1 Chloroflexota bacterium
TAAATGTCATGGTCTAATTTTTCAGTTAAGGGCGGCATCATTGACGGAATTGCTCCCATCTGTAATGCGCCCCAAAACAGAAAAATACCTGTCAAACTTTGCTCATAGGCAATAATAATCGTATCACGTGGACGTAAGCCTTGCTGTTGTAAAAAGTGTGTTGCCTGCCAAACTGATTGCTGAAAATCAGCTTGGGTGATTGTAATAGGTTCTTTGCCTGTTTCTAGGTAAATAATAGCTGGGCAATCGGCACGAGCGTTTTTCATCGTTGCCGCATCAAGAAGCGTTAGAAATTGCCCACGTGTTGCTTTGCCTAAGCGTGCTTTATCCACGTAGAACCCTCTCTACCATCAGATTAAGCGTGTCCATCTTCTCAACCGTGAGATCAGGATCGGGAATATAGACATTAAATTCTTGCTCTACAAAAACGCCTACTTCAGCTAGTGCGAAGGAATCAATCAAGCCACCGCTGATGATACCTTCGTCATCTGCTAGCGGATATTTTTCATCGCGAATGAGGTGTTTTGTGATAAATGTTCGCAGCTTTTGTCGTACTTCTTGGTCAGTAAGCGCCATAATTGTTCTCCATAATTCAGGGCAATCTATAAAATTCGCTCTCATGATAAGAGAGAATGCTATTAATGAGCAAGCATCAAATCGATAATTCACAGCATATGCTCAGCTTGCTACAATTGCTCTATATCACAAAGATTGTGTTATAAAGTATTGGCTTATGCTCACTGATAATCAAGGAAACCACTATTTTACTGCTCTAGATTTATATCAGATTGCCCAAGAAGCATTAGGCAAAGAACCTAATGTGCGTGATCCTCTGTTGCTAAAATCTGCGGCTGCGCGGCCATGGCTGCAGGCTTTTGGTGAAGAAGCCTATCCCACTATGCTCGAAAAAGCAGCAGCGTTAATGCATTCTTTAGCCGCTCATCATCTATTCTTTGATGGAAATAAACGGACGGCAACTTTGGCAACAACGCGGTTTTTGCTTGCTAATGGCTTTCAACCCAAATGGGATGATGAAACAATCTATGATTTTGTCTTAGAAGTTGCACAACACCAACATGACGTGGCCGCAATTGCTGATTGGTTAATGCATCATACTGTTAGGATGCAGGATGAGTGAATCTTATGTCTGAAAAATTGGCTTCTACTCGCTATGTGACAGTGGATGAGTTAGTTTATATAAATTTGCTGCTAACACAATCTAGTGGAATCCATACAATTGTGGAAGGTAAGCGAGCTGTCCGTGATATGGACTTGCTAGAAGCTGCAGTAGGGCGGCCCCGACAATCAGTCTTTGGCGAAGATGCTTATCCAACTTTGCGTTTAAAAGCAAGTGCATTACTTCATTCTATCGCACGGAATCATCCATTTGCAGATGGTAATAAACGCACTGCAACAGTTGGCGCAATCTTCATGCTACAAACTAATGGGCAGAATGTTGCTTGGCAACAAGAACAAGCCCTCTCATACATCTTAAACCTAGCTGAAGGATGTATTGATTTAGAAACTTTTGCTTTTTGGTTGCCACTCAAACAGTGCTCTACTGCATTGGTGCCAAATGCAGATGTTGATATGCCGATCATTCATCGTATTCTTGAAGAACATCATTGGCTGCTTCATGAATTAGCACTACGCTAATTCCATGCCACCAAATAATGTACTTAGCTGGGGAAATTGTTCCATGAGGAAAGATAGAAACGTTCGAGCAATAGGAGATAATGATACTTGTCGATCCCATACCAATTTTAGTGTGCGACGTAACGTAACGTCTTGTATGGAAACAGCGTGTAGACGTTTTGCCTCCAAGTCAGCTTCAACAGCGTATGTTGGCAATACGCTGATACATATTCCAGCAAACACAGATTGCTTAATCGATTCTGGATTGTCAAATTCAGCGGAAACAATGGGTATGATATTATGTTGCTGGAGAACTTCATCTAACCAGATGCGCGTTTGACTGTGGCGCTGTCGCATAACAAACGCTTGATCTTTCAATTCATCAATAGCAACAGATTCGCGTTGCCACCACTTATGCTTAGGCCCAACCACAAGTACCATCTCAATATCACGTAAGACCAGCACACCTAGCCGAGATCGGCGAATTTTATCGAGCTCACCTTCCACGAAACCAATATCAAGCTGATGATTTAAAACTCCTTGAACAATATTGTTCGTTGTGCCAGTCTGTAGTGCTAAGGTGACGTTGGGGTAGTGTTCTCGAAAATTGCGTATCCACTCCGGTAGGCTGTATATTCCAACATTTGGTGTAGCACCAATAATGGCATGACCGCTGGCAAGGTTTGCAACATTCATAACGTCGTGCTCAGCTGCAGCCACCATCGCCAAAATTTGGGTTGTATGCGCATATAGCTTTTCACCCGAAGGTGTAAGACGTACGCCTCTTCTGCCACGAATGAAAAGCTCAGTGCCCAAGCTGCGTTCTAAGTCTTGGATGTGTTGACTTACAGCTGGTTGGGACATATGTAAATGTTCAGCAGCAGCGCTAAAACTGCCATACTGTACTACTACTGAAAAAATTTCTAATTTATAGAGACTGAGCATAAATGACGTTCTTTCACTTATTTTGATATAAGTATATGCTAATGTTTATCATAAGAAAATGGCTGGATCATATTTATGATTGATGATGTATCTTTAAATTAAATACGTTCTCAAGAGGGATATTGTGTTTTTATGGCAAGCCAGCATCGCATTTCACAAGCAAAAAGCTCTAAGTTACCTCTACTTATTGGTGTTATTGTTCTTATTGTAGGGGGACTTGTAGGGCTTGTTCTTATACGTGATGACAATAGTGCAGATAATTCTGCTAACAATAGTGAAGCCGTTTCTTCTGTTACACAAGGGCGCATTACCCCTCAAGAATATAATGATATTTTTGTAGCAAACAATACCACGCATCAACTAATCGATGTTCGGACATCGGAAGAATTCGCATCTGGTTATATAGAGGGTGCGATTAATATTCCCGTTGACGATTTAGCATCTCGTCTTGATGAGATTGAAACAGATATGCCGATAGTTGTTTATTGTCGTAGTGGCAATCGTAGTGCACGCGCTGCAACGATTTTACGAGATGCAGGTTTTGAAAATGTCTATGATTTGGGCGGTGTCCTCGATTGGACTGATGCAGGATTCTCATTACAACGTTAGTGTGTTGTGTGTGTTCTCCCTTTTAGCTGAATAATTCAGCGTGTACGGATCGCATTGCGATCCGTATTTTTTTGGTTTTAGATATAAGATAAAACTTATATCTCTTATAAGGAACTGAACCTTATATCTCGGCGTTTATATAGCTAAACTGTTGTCATATAAAATTATCAATAGCCAATGGAGGAGTACAAACCAATATGAACTTTTTTGGGCGTTCTAGTGCTGCTAATTATGAACATATTGATCTGGTAAGTTATCGAACTCAGTTTTTTGATAGCAATGCTGACCATATTCTCATTGATGTTCGGACACCTAGTGAATTTAAAAATGGGCATGTACCCGGAGCAATTAATATTCCACTTGATCAACTTCAAGCACGCATAGATGAAATTCCCACAGATAAGCCAATAGTTGTGATCTGTGCTTCCGGAAATCGTAGCCAAACAGGGGCTAAACGCTTAGCAAATGCTGGATATGACCGTGTCTATAACCTAAAGGGCGGTACAATGAGTTGGATGATGGCGGGGCTACCCATCGAATAGTTTTCAATTTAGAACCGTATGGTGAGGAGAAACAACTATGATTCTACGTTATTTTTATGATAAGGGGTTGGCACAAGCCTCATATTTAGTAGGCTGTTCGGCAACGGGAGAGGCGATGATTGTTGATCCAATGCGGGATATTCGTCCTTATATAGAAGCGGCAGCTGCAGAAGGCTTACGCATCACACATGTCACTGAAACACATATTCACGCAGACTATGTTAGTGGAAGTCGTGAATTAGCAGATTTTACAGGTGCCCAGTTGTATTTAAGTGACATGGGTACAGCTGATTGGAAATATGCTTTTGCACAACAGGATAAAGCTATCTTAGTACGCGATGGTGATATGTGGATGGTTGGGAATATTAAAGTTGAAGTATTACATACTCCCGGCCATACTCCAGAACACATTAGTTTTATGATCACCGATACTGCAGGCGCTGATGCTCCTATGGGAATTTTTAGCGGAGATTCTCTCTTTGTTGGCGATGTGGGCCGTCCTGACCTGCTAGAAGAAGCAGCTGGTATGGCAGGCACAGCGGAAATTGGCGCGCGTCAGCAATTCGCAACTGTGGCACGTTATAAGGCATTACCAGATTATCTGCAAGTATGGCCAGCACATGGCGCTGGCAGCGCTTGTGGTAAAGCATTAGGGGCTGTACCTTCTACAACGCTTGGTTATGAGAAACGTTTTAACCCAGCTTTTCGTTTTGAAGATGAACAAGAGTTTGTCGCATGGCTTTTAGAAGGGCAACCTGAAGCACCTTTCTATTTCGCCCAAATGAAAAAAGTGAACAAACTTGGCCCTCAACTTACAAAGCGATTGAGCAGCCCTATTGTGGGAGATCGCGCTGCATTAGATGCTGCGCTTGCTGAAGGTGTTATAGTTTTTGACTTGCGTTGTAAAGCCGATTTTATCGAACGCCATGTTGTGGGCACAATTAGTATTCCTATGGAGAATACAGGCTTCATTAACTATGTGGGGTGGTTTGTCAATTACGATCAACCGATTCACTTAATTCTACCTGAACACGCCAATATACAAGAAACGCTGACCAAGTTTCGTTCAATTGGTGTGGACAATATTCCTGTTGTTTATAGTGAAGAGGTTGTTCATGGTGATGTTCAACGTCTGGCAACACTTTCTGCAGCTGAACTTGCTGAGCGAAAGCAAAAAAATGGACTCGTGATTGTAGATGTACGTGGCAAGAGCGAATATGCCGAAAGTCATATTGCGGGAGCTATTAATATCCCCTTGGGTTATTTAGCTCAACGTCTCAATGAGCTGCCAAAAGATCATACTATTGTGACGCAATGTGCTAGCGGCTATCGTTCCCAAATTGCGGCTTCAGTTTTGGAGCGTTATGGTTTCCAAGATGTTTTGAATTTAGATGATAACGCTACGGCTTGGCGAGCCGCTTTGCCAACCGAATAACAAACAATACTGAGGAAACAGCAGTGACAGGCCATACACTCAATTTATCTTTCATGAATCCGAAGCGTCATGTTTCGTTGCATAATTATTTTCCTTTTCTCAATTGGCTTCTAAATTATCGACGAGAAAACTTGACAGGAGATATGATCGCCGGAGTGATTGTGGCGGTGATGCTTGTTCCTCAAGGAATGGCATATGCGATGCTAGCAGGTTTGCCACCACAAGTGGGGCTCTATGCTAGCATTGCTCCTTTGTTTATCTATGGCTTATTGGGCACAAGCACAGCATTGGCTGTTGGCCCTGTAGCTGTCATGTCGATATTGACAGCCTCTGCGATTGAGAGCATAGGGGCAGATAGCCTAGAAGCAATGTTGTCTATTAGCATTACTTTGGCATTGATGATTGGGCTCATTCAAATGCTTATGGGCATTTTACGAGTAGGCTTTTTGGTGAACTTTTTGAGTCATCCAGTACTTGCTGGTTTTACTTCTGCTGTTGCGATTATTATTGCGCTTAGCCAACTCAAGCATTTGTTAGGTATTCAAATTCCTAGAGAAAAACTTCCTCACGAGATCGTTATCTATGCAGTACAACATTTTTCAGAGACGAATATCACAGTTCTTGTACTTTCTTTATTGAGTATTGGCATATTAATCTTCTTCAAAAAGTATTTAAAGTTTTTTTTGAAGCGACTTTCCATCTCTGAGCGCTTGCAAATTGCTCTCACTAAAACTGGCCCGATTATCGTTGTAATTTTTACCTCTGCTCTTGTAGCAATATTTCACCTAAACGAAACATCACACGTATCAATAGTGGGAACAGTGCCTTCAGGGTTGCCTAATTTGACAATCCCTATTTTTGATTTGGAGCGATGGCAACAATTGTTGCCTTTTGCAGTCACTATTAGCCTAGTGGGATATATGGAAAGCATCTCTGTAGCGAAGTCTCTCGCCAGTCGTCGCCGTCAAAAAGTTGATGCAAATCAAGAATTGATCGCGCTTGGCGCTGCTAATCTTGGTGCTGCATTCACGGGTGCTTATCCAATAGCAGGGGGATTCGCTCGCTCAATGGTGAATTTTTCATCAGGTGCAAATACAGGGCTTGCCTCTATGATTACTGCTAGCTTAATGCTTATTACTGTATTGTTTTTCACTCCTTTATTTTATTTTTTACCGAATGCTGTTTTAGCGGCTATTATCGTTGTTGCTGTGTCTTCACTGATTGATTTGAAAACCTTTGTGCATACGTGGCAATATAGCAAAATTGAAGGCATTACTTTCTTAGCCACATTTTTGGCCGTTTTAATTGTAGGTGTTGAGACAGGTATTCTGATTGGGGTAGGGGTTTCATTAGCTCTATATCTATGGCACACAAGCCGCCCTCATATTGCGGTCTTAGGGCGCTTAGGTGAAAGCGAAGAATACCGTAATATCTTACGTCATCAAGCATATGTCGATCCTCATATTCTCGCTTTACGTGTTGATGAAAGTCTTTATTTTCCCAATGCGCAATTTCTAGAAGAAGTTGTATTGACCGCTATTGCCGATAATCCACAAATCCGCCATTTTGTGCTGGTGTGTAGCGCTGTCAATTTTATTGATACAAGCGCTTTAGAGATTCTAGAATCATTAGCAGAAGCTCTTGAAAACAATCAAATTAGTTTTAATTTAGCTGCGGTTAAAGGACCTGTCATGGATCGATTAGCAAAAGTGGGTTTTGTTGATCGCATTGGTCGTGATCATTTTTTCCTTAATACTCATCTTGCCTTTGAAACCCTCAAGTAATGCTTCCTTAATCATCTGATGATTAAGGATACCATTTGTGTTTATTAACCCAGAAAAATGCTTCCAACACTGAATTCTTCATACTGGTTTACAAAAATCTCTAACCTATAAACATTTGTTTTTTGTTTTAAGTTTAAAAATAAATCGGTACAGGGTTATAATGATTTATAATGATAATGTAAAGTTAAAATTGATGTGTAAGTATTTGCCATAAAACAACATTAACTGAGTGCTCCCCAATCAACAACTCAGGGCGAGGGGGACTTTGCATGAAAACCTCAACACAATTCGATATTTTAGCACCACTGAATAGATTTCCCGTAGATGCTGCCTGTATTTTGGCTCAAGACATAAAATCAACACAACAGTTAAGAAAACTCCTGCTTGAGAGTACTTTTTATAAGTGGCATCGTGTTGAGGTGGCAACTTTTGAGCAAATTTTACAAGGGAAGCAATCATTTAATGTGGACATTGTTCTTCTTGTTTTTGATCGCTTTCAAGATGTTAATTGTGAGAAAATTGTTGCTTTTCAGGAACGCTTCCCTAACTTGCCTATTGTAGTAGTAATCAACAGTGACGAAGCACCGTTTTACTATCAGCTGATTGAGTGTGGAATTCAAGATTGCCTTACAACTCCCTTGCTTAATGAACCTTTTTTAACGCATACCCTGTTGAATGCACATTCTCGTCATCAAATTCTCAATAAATTAGTTGCAGAAACAAACTTCTCTGCAGCTTTACGAGAAATAGCAATTGCTTTGAATTCAATACATAACTTAGAAGAAGTTATGAATAAAATATTGGATACTATAGGATATTTAATCCCACATACAGCCGCTAATATAGCTTTAATTGAAGGGGATGCATGTAGGATTGCTTATCAAAAAGGTTATGATCCAAACATATTGCCTAGTGGGGCATTTTTCCCTCTTGATTGGCACGCTTGGTTGATTATGTACCAAAGTCAAAAACCCTTTCTTATCGCAGATACTCAAAATAGCGCACATTGGTATGCAAGTGCCAAATTGGATTGGATCAAATCGTATCTTGGCGCACCAATTATTTCGCATGGTAATGTGATAGGTTTTCTTAACTTGGATAGTGAACATCCAAATTTTTTCAATGAATGGCATTTATATTGCTTAGGGGCTTTTGCTGATCAAGTTGCGATTGCAGTTTCTAATGCTGAAACATACCAAACCTTAGAGAGCAATAACCAAGAAATAGCAAAACTACACCGTGGCTATTCCTTGTTGATGGTTGGACTCAATGAGTATCAAACTATTGATGAAATGGCTAATCTGGCGACAAAAACCATTACTGAAACCTTTGGGCATACTGACTGTGGCCTAATGCTTGTAGATGATCATAAACAGAAACTAATACGTGTTGCACGTAATGGTACTTATGGACTGGCTGCTTCAGAGCCGTTGCCCTTAGATGGTAAGGGGCTAGCTGTGCAAGCCGTAAAAACTCAACAAACTATCTATGTGCCAGATGTTCGTCAAGATGAGCGATATATCGCTACCGATCCACGTACTCAAACTGAACTCGTCATTCCGCTGCTTATTAATAAGGATGAAGTTTTAGGTGTACTTGATTTGCAGAGTCCTAAACTCAACGCTTTTACTGAGCGTGATATTCAATTATTAGAGGTATTTGCGAGTCGAGTAGCAATTATGCTTGATAATGTACGACTATATGAGGCCTTGCGTAATCATGCATCTATTCTTGAAGAAAAAGTTAAGCAACGTACATCTCAACTTCGGCGTACCCTTGATCAAATTGAGGCGATTTTTAATAACAGCCTAGATGCCATTATCTTAACATATCCCGATGGGCAGATTCGGCAAACAAACCCTTCCTGTGATGCATTATTTGGATATAAAGCTGATATATTATTTGGACAGCAAATTGAAATACTTTTTTCAGAAGAAGATTATCCTAAACTTAAAGCGGCCCAAGAGCACCTTGTTAAACATCAACGCTATGAACGCATAGAGCTCTTAGCGAAAAGATCAGATGGAACAACTTTTCCAGCTGATGTGGCAATATCACTTATTTACGATGATAAAGGTTGGCAACGTATTTTATACAGCCTACGCGATATGACTCAGCTTAAGGAAGCTGAAGAGCAACTTGCTAAAGCACTAGCCCATCAACAAGAACTTAATAATCTAAGAACTCGCTTCATTCGTGCGATGAATCATGAGTTCAAAAATCCGCTGACGGCTCTTTTGACTCAGACGGAAAACTTGGTTCATTATTGGGATCGGCTCTCAGATGAAACTCGTCAGCAAAAAATAAGAAAAATCTATGACTTACTTTTGTATCAGCGAGAACAACTTGAAGATATTCTGAACTTAGAGCGCTTAAATTCTCGTGCGGTTAATTTTGATCCCCAACCGTTAGATGTTGTGGCCTTTTGTCAAACAATTATTGAGCGTTTAGTCTTTGCTTTACAGTCAAAACATCCCATTGATTTCCAATTTAAGGGGGAAAATCCTACCATTATCATAGATCGTGCTGTTTTAGATATGGTTTTGTCGAATCTTATTTCAAATGCCATTAAGTATTCCCCCAATCTAACCCCAATCTCAATATCTCTGGAGATAGAGAATGCACAACTGATGATTCGCGTTGCAGATCAAGGTATTGGAATTCCACCTGAAGCACAATTACGGCTCTTTCAGCCATTTTTTAGAGCTGCAAACGCAACAGACTTTAAAGGTACAGGTTTGGGACTTAGTTTGATTAAAGCGTATATTGAAAGCTATGGTGGAGTAATCCGCTTTGAGAGTAATGTAGACGAAGGCACAATCTTTGAAGTGCGATTACCTATTAAGGTAGAGGAAACTAAATGACACGCATTCTTGTTGTTGAAGATGAATTGAATATCTTAGAGAGCTTAGTTGAAATGCTCGGATATGAAGGTTTTGAGGCTTATGGTGTTCTTAATGGTGAAATAGCGCTCCGTGAAGTTTATCGTTTTGCCCCTGATCTTATCATCAGTGATGTTACCATGCCAGAAGTCGATGGTTTCACCTTACTACAAGAGCTAAGAAGTAACGCAAAAACGGCAGCTATACCGTTGATTTTTTTAACCGCTCGTACAGAACGTGAAGATTTTCGACAAGGGATGGCCTTAGGGGCTGACGACTATATAACGAAACCTTTTAAGCGTGATGAGGTACTAGATGCAATTCGGAGTTGTTTAAATCGTCGTGCTGCTCTTGTTGCTTCATACGAAGAACGCATTGGCGAATTACAACAAGTGATGAGCCATACATTGCCACATGAGCTCCGAACTCCTCTGACATCCATTATCGGCTATGCTGAATATCTAGGGCATCAACCCGATCAAGTATCGCCTGATGAAATTGCGATGTGCGCAAATGCAATTTATCGGGCAGGGCAACGCTTGTATCGGTTGATTGAGAACTATCTTTTATATATGCGGCTTTCATTTGCAAAACATGAACACCCAACGATGTATAAACTCCGCGAACATTATATCGCGAATCCATCATATCCTGCTGAACGCTTAATTCGAGAAGTTACCGAAATTGCCGAAAAATATAAGCGTGCTTCAGATTTACATTACGATATTGATGCTGATGTCAGTGTTCAATTATCTTCTGACGATGTCAGCCGCATACTTACAGAACTTGTTGATAATGCTTTTAAATTTTCCAAAACAGGCTCATCCGTTGAGGTTATTGTTAAAGTTGAAAACGATACCTTTCTCATGCAGGTGAAAGATCATGGTATAGGAATGAGCGAAGATGAGCTTGAACATATTGGCCCCTATATTCAATTTAGGCGACAAATTTTAGAACAACAAGGTTTAGGACTTGGACTTGCCATTTCTCGCGGGCTCACTGAATTTTTTGGCGGTACCTTTGAGATTTTGAGCCAGCCAGAACAAGGGACTGTTGTTACCGTTAAGTTTCCAATCTTGAGCTAGTGCTGTTGATAAGAATTTAGGATGTTCTCTATGACACTTCTTGCTATTAGGCGAGGGGTCATAAATTTCGTATTTTAAAGTTGATTAGATGTGAATGATGAATGTTTTGGCAAATGATGGCTTTAAGATATAATTGTAAAGTATATTGTAATTGAGGCTTTATGATAAAAAAACACATTGATTATTGCAGTTAAAGATTTATATATCTGAAATTATTCTGTATATAAAAACTTCTTGAAGGTTAACTATTTATGGAGCAAATGTCGCGTTTTGCTAGGCCATATCAAATTTCCCCTCCACAACGGCACGAGTTGAGTATTGAAAATGTAAGCCTCAGCTTTGGTGGTGTTAATGCGCTTTCTGGTGTTAGTTTGACCGTAACACCCGGACAAATATTTGCGATTATTGGCCCAAACGGTGCAGGAAAAACAAGCCTCTTAAATTGCATTTGTGGACTTTATCGCCCACAACGGGGACGTATTTTGTATGGCCGACATAACTTGGTTGAAACCCCTACTCATTTATTGCCCAAAATAGGAATTGCACGCACATTTCAAAATATCGAGTTATTTAGTCATATGACAGTACTTGATAATTTGATGCTGGGCCGCCATGTTCATATGAAAAAGAATATTTTAACGGCAATGCTATATTGGGGGCCTGCAGAGCAAGAAGAAATTAGAAACCGTCAGTTTGTAGAACATGTTATCGATCTTCTTGAAATTCAATCTATTCGTAAAAAACAAGTTGGTGCGCTGTCCTATGGTTTACAAAAGCGGGTTGAATTAGGGCGTGCACTGGCTATGAATCCCGGATTATTGTTATTAGATGAACCAATGGCGGGCATGAATGTTGAAGAAAAAGAAGATATGGCTCGTTTTATCCTTGATATTAACGAAGAGTGGGGAATTACTATTATTTTGATCGAACATGATATGGGTGTAGTAATGGATATTTCCGATCAGGTAGCAGTTCTTGATTTTGGGCGACGCATTGGCTTAGGAACTCCTGATGAAGTGCGTAACAATCCAGATGTTATTCGGGCTTATTTGGGCGAGGATCATGGTTTGTAGGAGTATAAGGAATGACGATTATCGATACAATGCCCAAGCTGTTACGCGAAAATGCCCGCAAGTATCCAAACCGAGTGGCGTTGCGTGAGAAGCGATTTGGTATTTGGCTGTCTATTACATGGGCTGAATATTTAAAGAAAGTACGAAATTTTGCCTTAGGACTTCAGCAACTTGGTTTTCAGCGCGGTGATTTTGTCGGCATTATAGGTGATAACCGCCCTGAATGGGTGATCACAGAGCTGGCAGCACAAGCATTAGGTGGGGCTTCAATGGGTGTTTATCAAGATTCTACCCCCGATGAAGTGCTTTATTTGGTCTCACAAGCTGATCTCAAGTTTCTAATCGTTGAAGATCAAGAACAAGTTGACAAGGTTATTGAAATTTGGGATCAACTTCAAGGGATTGAAAAAGTTATTTATTATGATCCTCGTGGTTTGCGTAACTATTCGCAAGACTATTTGATGGCTTTTCCTGATGTTGAGGCTTTGGGCGAACAAGTTGATGCCCAAGAATTCGATCGCCAAGTTGATATGGGACAGGCAAGTGATGTTGCAATTCTGGGCACAACTTCAGGCACAACATCACGTCCTAAGGTGGCTTTAATTACACATCATAATCTTATTTCAATGGGGAAAGGGTTAATGTCTGTTGATCCTTTCAGTATTGATGATGAATTTCTCTCCTTTCTGCCATTAGCGTGGATTGGGGAGCAGATGATCTCCATTGCTTGCGGGATGCAGGCAGGCTTTGCCTTGAGTTTTCCGGAAAAAGCAGAGACGGTGCAGGCTGATCTTCGTGAGATTGCACCTCGTATTATTTTTGCCCCACCTCGTATTTGGGAAAATATGCTCAGTGAAGTACAAGTGAAGGTACAAGATGCCGATCGATTAAAGCGCTGGGCTTATCATCGTGCAATACAGTTTGGTTATTACTTAGCTGATAAACGTTTCCAAAAACAACCGATTACATTTAGCGAGCGCATACTCGAACATTTAGCAAAATTTTTTGTCTTTAATAGCGTTCTAGATCAGCTGGGTTTGCGTTATGTGAAATGGGCTTATACAGGTGGAGCAGCATTAGGCCCTGATGTTTTCCGATTCTTCCATGCCTTAGGGGTTAATCTAAAACAAGGATATGGCCAAACTGAAACGACAGGTATTTGTGTTGTTCATCGGGATGGTGATATTAAGTTTCAAACTGTCGGCTTGCCAATGCCCGGTGCCGAAGTGAGTGTTGATGAATCTGGTGAAATCTTGGTGCGTGGAGATGTGAGGTTCGCTGGGTATTATCGTAATGAAAAAGCGACCCAAGAAGCTATTACACCTGATGGTTGGGTGCGAACCGGTGATGCTGGCTATTTTGATGAAGATGGGCACTTAATTGTGATTGATCGCGCTAAAGACGTGATGACCCTTCATGATGGCACCAAGTTTTCACCATTATTTATTGAAAACAAGTTGAAATTCAGCCCCTATATTCGAGAGGCAGTTGTCTTTGGGGGTGGTGACTATCCGTTTGTTACATGCTTTATCAATATTGATTTTGGAAATGTGGGCAAATGGGCCGAGAATCATCAAATCGCCTATACTACTTATACAGATTTGGCCCAAAAACCTGAAGTTTACGATCTCATCCGAAAAGAAGTAGAGCGTACGAACGCTGATTTGCCGCCAAGTGCGCGTATCTATCGCTTCCTTTTATTGCATAAAGAACTCGATGCTGATGATGCTGAATTAACGCGGACGCGCAAAGTTCGACGTGGTTACATAGCCAACACTTATCAAGAGATTATTGACGGCTTGTATAGTGATAAAGACTCCATTCAAATTGAATCTATTATTACTTATCAGGATGGCCGTACCGCTAAGTTAACTGTGATGTTGCGTATTGATACGATGCCAGATGTGCTTACGCCAGCTTTGCAAACTTAGAGAGTAAATATTTTAATGTAGTTTTTGAGGAAAAGATGGAAACTAAAAATCGGCTTATTGATTGGATAAATAGCCCCTTATATCTTCGCGTAGTGGGTATTTTAGTTGTTATCTTGGCTTTAGGGATTATTTTTCTCTTTTCAAATGTGGGGTGGATGACGGTCATTCCGAGCCAGCTTGTCATTGTTCAAACAAACCCTAACACAGGTGAAATGCAAATTTTGGCCGAACTAGATGGCATCGTAAAATCTGATCGTCCTGTAGAGCTTACTGCTGCAGAACTTTTCAGTGGTAGCAATGAAGCACTACCCTCACTTGATATTGATAAAGCGCTCGCAGGCGAAGATGCAGCCCCGCGTTTAGTGGACAGGTTTTTAATTGTTATCCCACTTCTTGCGCTGATCATTGCGCTTATTGGTGGTGCATATGCTGTGGGATTGCTGTCATCAGATAGATTGTTCACGTTGCTTATTGCCTCAGCGGTGTTATTTATCCTTGCGCCAATTTGGAAGATATTAAGCATCATCGATTTTCAAGGATATGATGCTGTACCTCAACCAAACCCACGTTCTCGTCGTGTACTAGAGCCTTTGCTCAATAACTTTAGCGATTTTCATAACTTTGATGAGCACCAGTTTTTTGCAGGGGTGCTTTTGTTGGTCGTTTTTGTTGCGTGGTTGTTAAAGTATCTATATGGTAAGGGGATGCTAGAGGTTTCTTATTTTGGAGATTTGCGCGACAACTTCCAAACGTACTTTAAAAAACGATCAATTATGGACTATGTCACTGCTATTGTTTTGCTGGGCGCAACAATTATTATCTTAGATTGGTTTGTCCCTCAAGTGGTGGGTAACCAAGAGAAATTTATTCAACTTACTTATAATGGGTTTAGTCAGGGGATTTTGCTGGCGCTGATCGCTTTAGGGTTAGTGCTGATTTATAA
>RFGP01000113.1 GCA_003697365.1 Chloroflexota bacterium
AGTCGTTTTCGGCTATCGTTTAATACTGTGGCAGCTTGTGCTTGTAAGATTTTTCCATTATGTGCAATGCGAGTTGGCTCACCGACCGTATGTATATTAGGTGCTATTAGGGGGCCTAATGTATCAGTGATCGTATCTAATAATTGAGTGAGATTGATGGTTTCTGAATGACCCAATAATTGCTTGGCTGCGCTGTTGGTCATCAGAATGCGCCCTGATGGATCAAGTATAATCAAACCATCGGATATACTCTCTAAGATTGTTTGTAAGCGATTTGCCTCTCGGCGTTGGTTTTGCAAATGACGTGTTAACGTTGTCATTCGGTGTTCTACTACATCAGCATAGCGATCTAACGCGGAAGCTAGCTCCCCGATCTCATCACTTGTCTTAATATTTGAGCGTGCCTTCTGATTACCGCTTGCTAAAGCAAGAGCTGTATCTCGGATTATCTCTATACGTTGGACATGTTTTGCTATAACTCGGTAACCAATTGTAACAACCCCTGCCATGACGAGCGCTGCAGATAAACCAATAACATGACGAGTTGTATTAGCTGCAGCAGTTGTTGTAAGTTGTGAAACACTAACGACTCCTAATAAAGACTGGTTGACAACAAGCGGAATATAAGCAACATGATAACGGCTGCCATTGATGATTTGAGTTTCAATAATTGTTTGTTCGGGGGTCTCGCTGATTTGTTGTGTGATGCCTGCTGTAATGACTCTATCGCTGATGGGGTTGGCGATAAGTGGACGACCAAGCATATCATAGATACCCAGCGAAAATTGCTCACTTTTTTCTACGGAGTTAAGAAACTTATCTATTTTTGTGCCAACGCTTATGCTGCCAATAACTGCATTGTTTTCATCCGTAATGGCAATAGCGCTAATAATGTAGAAATCATCTTCAAGGGTGATGAGATTAGATAGTGTACTGCTATCTTCAAAAAGCACTTTTGATAGGAAAGGGATTGATGATACAGAACTGCGCTCTAGCACGACATAGTCTATTCGTCCATCACTAAATTGTATTTGCTGCAGAGCAATAATTTCTTTTCCTGTTGCATCAGTAATAACCAGAAAATCTAGATCAGCGAGCAGAGCATTAGGTTCAATAAGGCTTTGTAAGCGTGTTGCATTTTGTGTGATGATGTTTTCGCGTACACCGCCAGTATTACTCATTCGGAATAATTCTTGTTGGTGTAGAACACCTAGTTCTGTAAATGCTTCAGCAACACTATCGCTATTATCACGAACCTCTAATAAATCTTGCTCATCAAGTTCACCCACTAGACTATAGCTCACTAGATAAGCACCCACCATTGATAAGATCATCGCAGCAACAGCGATGGGCATTAAAATTCGCCATCTTAGGGATATAAATTGTCTTGTGGTTTCTGATGAAGGAGATTGAGGAGATGGTTCAATAGTCTCTATTGGTGATGTCACGGCAGTTTCTAATTGAGCAGAATGAGATTTCTGAGCCGATGACATAATTAGAATACCCTTTGAATATGTTTTTACAACCCGAACAGATGTTATAAATTCTAGGATGCACTAGTTCAAGACAAATTGCAACCGACCGTACTCTAACGTTTATATGAAGTCGTATCTTATTGATAATTTGTGTGTTCAAATAAGACGTAAGCCTATGTTAATAAATTAATGCTTTTTAGCACAATAAGAAGATGGCCGTTTGTCATCTGAAAAAGTGCTATAGTCATGTGCATAGTAGGGAATATTTCTAATCATAGAAAGCTGTGAATTTATGAAAATCACAAAGCAAGATGTACTAGAATACCATAGTCAAGGTCGCCCCGGAAAAATTGAAGTTGTAGCTACCAAACCACTTGCTACTCAGCGCGATTTGTCTTTAGCGTATTCACCGGGGGTTGCACAAGCTGTGCTTGAACTGGAAGCGAATCCGCTTTCTGCTTATCGTTATACAGCTAAAAGCAATCTTGTTGCTGTGATCTCAAACGGAACTGCCATTTTAGGTTTAGGGGATCGTGGCGCGTTGGCTTCTAAGCCAGTCATGGAAGGGAAAGGGGTTCTTTTCAAGGCCTTTGCTGATATAGATGTTTTTGATATTGAATTAGATACCAAAGACCCTGATGAATTCATCTCCATTGTGCGGGCAATGGCCCCTACCTTTGGTGGCATTAACCTTGAAGACATTAAAGCGCCAGAGTGTTTTTACATCGAAGAACAACTTAAATCGATGTTGCCAATCCCCGTGTTTCATGATGATCAACATGGAACAGCGATCATTTCTGCGGCAGCTTTGATTAACGGATTAGAGATTACGGGAAAAAATGTTGAAGATGTCCGTATGGTTGTTTCAGGGGCAGGGGCAAGTGCTATTGCGTGCGCAGAACTATTTATAAAACTTGGGATGCGCCGTGAAAACATTATGATGTGCGATAGTCGCGGTGTGATCTACAAAGGGCGTACAGAAGGCATGAATGAATTTAAGGAGCGCTTCGCCGTTGAGACGGATGCCCGCACGCTTGCTGATGCGATGCGCGGTGCAGATATTTTCTTAGGGTTGTCGCAGGGTAATATTGTGTCTCCTGAGATGGTCAAAACAATGGCTGAATCCCCCCTGATTTTTGCGATGGCCAATCCTGATCCTGAAATTCCTTATGAGGTTGCACGAGAAGCTCGTCCAGATGCCATTATTGGTACTGGCCGCAGCGATTATCCCAACCAAATTAACAACGTACTTGGTTTTCCATACATCTTTCGAGGAGCGCTGGATGTTGCGGCAAGAGCCATTAATGACGAGATGAAATTGGCAGCAGCACGTGCATTGGCACAATTGGCTCATGAAGATGTGCCTGATAGTGTGTTGGCCGCTTATGGGCTGGATGAACTACGATTTGGGCGTGATTATGTCATTCCCAAGCCTTTTGATCCCCGTGTACTTATTTATGAAGCCTCAGCTGTAGCAGAAGCCGCAATGCGTACAGGGGTTGCAAATGTTGAAATTGATTTAGAAGAATATCGAGATCGCTTATCGCGTCGGCAAGGATTAGGTAGCCGCCTGAAGCGTTATTTCATCAATGTGGCGCGCAGCAATCCTAAACGAGTTGTGTTTGGTGAAGGTGAAGAATCTAAGATCATTCGTGCCGCAGCACAAGTTAAAGATGATGGCATTGGTGAGCCCATTTTGATCGGTAACCCACGAGTGATTTACCAAACTATTGAAAAACTAGGACTCGATTTTCAGCCAAGAATCATTTACCCACGCGAATATGAGCGCTATGAGGAATATGTAAAAGCCTATTACGATCTTCGCAAGCGCAAGGGGGTAACAATGGCTGATGCTAGACATAATATGCGGCGCTCAGCCTATCTTGGCCCAATGGTAGTTTATATGGGAGATGCCGATGCGTATGTGGCGGGCTTAACTGCAACTTATCCAACAGTGATTCGTCCTGCCTTAGAAATTTTCAAAACTCGTCCCGGTGTGCATAAAGCTGCTGGTGCTTATCTTGTTTTAGCTAAAGATAAGGCTTATGTGTTTAGTGATGCAACCGTGAATCTTGATACAAATGCTGAAGACCTTGCTGAAATTGCAATACTGGCTGCCGAATTTGCTGAAAAGATAGAGCTCGATCCTGTCGTTGCGATGTTATCATTCAGTAATTTTGGTTCTACGCCACATCCTATGTCAGAAAAGGTTCGCCTAGCGATGGAAATTGTGAAGCAACGTCGCCCCGATCTTTGTGTTGATGGCGAGGTGCAAGCAGATTTTGCGGTGAATGGTAATTTGATGGAGGAAATTTATCCCTTTAGTTGTGTACGTGATGCAAATGTCCTCATATTCCCTGATCTTGGTTCTGCGAACATTGCCTATAAGCTGCTGGCACACTTGGGTGGGGCAGAAACCATTGGCCCAATTTTATTGGGAGTAGGGGCACCTGTACATGTTCTACAACAAGGAGAAACCGTTGAGAATATTGTGGCGATGGCTGCTGTAGCAGTTATGGATGCGCAATCTCGCTAATTTTAAGTTTGAAGATATTTGTTTATAATGTGGGCATTATAACAGAATGAAATAATGCCCACTTTATATGTACTGAGGAAAATTCTAGGACTTTTAAAATGAGTTATAATTATCCACCAACCAATGATCCGAATCGTGGCCCTATTGACTTAGGCGATGTTGATGCTCCTGACTTTCGCCAACGCTTTCGACGTTCAACAATTTCTCAAGAGCCACAGCGTACAGAGCAATTCTCCGATGGCGGCGATGATGGCGAAGACGAACCTTCGGGTTGTTTACAAATAGGTAACTTTAACCTCAATTGGCAAATTGTCGTTTTTCTGTTTGTCTTGCTGATTGCTGGTCTGCGTGGGGGGGTAAACACACGCGGATGTTTACCAAGTCGGCAATGCTTAAATGGTTTGTTAGCTATTATCGGAGGGGCTGTGCTATCTGTGGCTGGCCTTTACTATGCCTCTGAAGGTGGCAACGAGAGTATTGCTTTAGGGGCTAGTTGCTTTGGCGCATTAATTTGTTTTGGTGGTGGCGGCGGAATTATTTTCATCCTAATGGGGATTTTGCGTGCTATTGATTTGACCCCAGATAATATGATGGATGAAGGCGGCATCGGCAGTGTATTGGATGGTATTTTTGGCGGTGGAGATCGTCGTTAAACAAAAATACCACCCACTGGGCGGTATGGTAGCTGTGGGACTTGGACTCGAACCAAGACTGGCGGAGCCAGAATCCGCTGTTCTGCCAATTAAACTATCCCACAATGTGTTCGATATTCTAGCATGAATACAATATGCTTACAAGGCTTTTAATGCCGCTTTTCCTTTCAGACCTGCTCACTTTGAATGTGTTGGCTAGCAGAAAAGGAATGGTCTCTAGCAACAAGTTTTGCTGTTTGACCTATGTTTTGAAACAGTGTGGGAGGAAATAGCCTTCGATAAAATGCTAAACCTATTAAGATGCCAACGACGACTCCCAGCCAAATTTGAAAAATGCCAATTAAGAGTACACCAGCACCAACAGCATCTTTGCTCATACCAACGATGCTACTTAGCATTACGGCTATTGTAACTTCACGCCCACCAGCACCACCGGGCATGGCGCTAATTGCTGATATGATTACTGAAAAGCCTAGAATAAAAGTAGCTTGGGCAAAAAGCGTTGCACTTGGGGATTCTCCTAATCCTAATAAGATGAGATAGAAGCCAATACAATCAGAGAAATATGCTCCTAATCCGAATAGTGTTGTGTTTAGCAAATGGCGCAGTTTAGTGAGTTCGTTGCTGCTGTCATAAAGTGTACGAATTTCTGCTTGGAAACGGCTTAACAATGGCACACGCCCAATAGCATCGATTAGAAAATAAGCGATAGGTTTAAACTGTGCTGCTGTGATTAACCCAATCATAAAAGCAGTAATGGCAATTATCACTGTGCGAATGTCGTTGGTGTCTAAAACTTCGGCTGAAAAAATGGCATTGGGCATAAGAGCAGCAACCGCGCCTACGATAATGACAACCGCGATGCCATCGATAAGACGCTCTGCGAAGATGATGGGCGTACTACGTGCCATTGGGGTTTGGGTCATATTCTTAAGGATGAGCGCTTTTAAGACTTCAGCGATTTTGCCGGGACTGAGTGCGAAAGGAAGGCTGGCCATCCAAAGAATGAAGCTATCTTGTACGCGGATGGTTGCGGGCTGGTGTTCGCTTGATGGTGGGCGTGTTTCTCCTCTTAAAACAGGATGGACATTTATAATATGCAGAAAATAATGCCATTCTAAATAGCGCAATATCCAATTGATGAGCTTTAATCCAACAATGGGAAGTAACAACCATAGCTGAAATTGAGCTAGTTGTGCTAGTAGATCATTTATGTTTATAAAGAATAAGATACTAAATGTAGCAAGGAGGGCAATGGCGATACCCAAAGCTGTTTGTCGTATATATTTTCGCATTCAGTATCCTTTCAACAAGTCATAACATCAATTGAAGCTCAAATACTTGAAATGAATATTAAAGAATGAAATTTGGCCTTTTGCTTGCTTTTTTATGTGATTTATGGCGATACTTAATTGAGAAACCTGAAGGAGTATAAGGCTTGGATGTAAAAATTGGTACGTACAATGTCAATAACTTATTTGATCGTTTTGATGATCCGTATAGTTGGGGAGATGATCCGAGCTCAAGAGGCACTAAGCCTAAAAAACTAGATGAAATTTATCAGCTAGGGGCGCGTTTGCGAGAAGATCGTCCTGATGTTCTTGCACTTCAAGAAGTTGAAGGCAAAGGTGTTCTCTATGAATTCAATGTTTCTCAACTAGGGCGTTTTTTTAAGGATATTGCGCTGATTCCTGCAAATGACATACGCCGTATTGATGTTGCCGTTGCCAGTCGATTACCTTTAGGACAGGTTGTGTCATATCAATTTATTCGTGATCCTGAAACAGGACGCAAAATATTCTCGCGCGATTTATTAGAGGTTGAGATTTTACATCCTGAACAACATGGCCGACGATTATTCACTTTATTTGTAACACATTTGAAGAGCAAATATGTTGATCCACGACAGAGTGCTGCCGAGCGTGAAAAAGATCGTCAGCAAGCCGACTTACTACGTTGGAAGCAAGCCTCAACTATTGCAGCCATAGTTCGTGGGCGTTTTCCTCGTCCAGATGCGTATTTTGCTATTGCTGGAGATTTTAATGATACGCCTGATTCTAATTTGTTAGCTCCGCTTCTGAGAGATCGTCAGCTTCAATTAGTGGATGTTCTCTCATTTAAACCTGCTGCTGAGCGATGGACACATTATTGGGAGAAAGAGCAGCTTCATAGCCAAATTGATTATCTTTTATTATCTCCTGCTCTGGCACGTCATTTACAAGTAGATTCGGTGCATGTAGTTCAAGAAAGATTTGTTGGCGGATCGGATCATAGGCCGGTTTATGCGACATTGCGGTTTTAATAAAAATTTTTTTGTTCATTAAAAATAATAAAGGAGTTGTGTGATGCCAACTACTCGTGCAGTTATTTTAGCTGGTGGAGAAGGAACTCGGCTTGGGGTTTTAACGGCAAAACGTGCCAAGCCAGCCGTGCCCTTTGCTGGTAAATATCGAATTATTGACTTTGTTCTTTCTAACTGTGTTAATTCTAATATTTTTGATGTTTTAGTTTTAACTCAATATCGACCACATTCACTGAATGAACATATTGGACGAGGTCGCCCATGGGATTTAGACCGCTCTTTTTCTGGTGGGATTCAGCTTCTACAGCCTTATCGCGGTCGTCGTGATACTGATTGGTACAAAGGTACTGCTGATGCTGTCGCCCAAAATTTCAATTTTGTACGGCGTGGCGCTCCTCAAAATGTTTTGATTTTGTCAGGCGATCATATCTACCAAATGGATTATGATACCATGATTCGGTTTCATAATGAACAAGATGCCGATGTTACGATTGCGGTTATCGATGTCCCATTGGAAGAGGCAAGTCGTTTTGGCATTATGTTCACTGATGCTAATATGAACGTGCTTCAGTTTTTTGAGAAACCAAAAGACCCGCCCGGTACGCTCGCGAATATGGGAATTTACGTTTTCAAAACTTCAGTGTTGGATCACTATTTAGCTGAAGATGCTGCTCGTCAAGATTCTGATCATGATTTTGGCAAAAATATTATTCCGAATATGATTGCGGATGGATTGCGAGTGGTGGCTTTTCCATTTTCGGGATATTGGGTTGATGTTGGAACATTGTACGCTTACTGGGAATCTCATATGGATTTGTTGCAAAATCCACCTCCACTTGACTTAAACGATCGTTCGTGGGTTATTCATACGCGCTCTGAAGAGCGTCCACCTGTCAAAATTGAACGCGGTGCACAGATTGTTGATTCTCTAATTACGGATGGCTCTATTATTGCTGAGGGGGCAACTGTAGAACGTAGTGTGCTCTCGCCGGGTGTATATGTTGGTCCGGGAGCTGTTGTGCGCGAAAGTGTTTTGTTGACAGATACTTATATTGAAGCAGGCGCAGTGGTGGAGCAATGTATTATTGATAAAATTGTTGTTGTAGGGCAGAATGCCAAAGTTGGCCGTATGACATCAGGTAAAAAACCCAATCTCACAACAATTGGTAAAAGCGCGCATATTCCGGCAAATGCCATTGTTGGTGCTGGTGTTGTGATTGCCAGTGAAGTTGATGAAGAACAATTTTTGTCGATGTATCCAGATGGCGAAGTGCCTGATAATGTGCGGGTTGCCTATACAGGCCCATAATGTATGTATGCATCAGAGAACGACTGCTTTGCTTTAGCAGAGAGTGTCGTCATGAGAATATTGAGTAGAGCGTCACAACTTAAAAGAAGGTCGATATATTTATGCCTCGATTGTTACTCAGATTGATTTTAGTGTGGGCATTGTTGGTGATGCTCTACCTTCCATTAAACACTTCTACATATGCTGTTGGAGATGATCGCATTGATGTGATACTCGCAAATATGACAACCCGTCAAAAAGTTGGGCAATTATTCATGGTGAGTTTGGGAGGAAGCCAGCTCTCAACTGCTCAGATCGAATTTTTACAAGAATACCAACCGGGAGCGATTGCCTTATTTAGCAGCAATGTTGATGGCAAAACACCAGAAGCCATCACAAATTACATTAACGAACTTCAATTTGTGATCACTGAGGCCGAAGGCGTGCCTTTATTTATTGCCATCGATCATGAAGGTGGGCGTGTACAACGCTTGTTAGAAGGATTTACCCATTTTCCTGAACCTTCAATCATTGGTGCAACAGCTGATCCATTCATTGCCGAAGCAGTAGGGCAAGCGATGGGCCGAGAACTTTCTGCAGTTGGGATTAATTTTAATCTTGCTCCTGTCGCGGATTTACATACTCGTGAAGATATGCTTAATACTTCGCGAGTGTTAAATCACCGTACACTTAGCCAAGACCCACAAATGGTAGGTGAACTGAGTGCTGCTCTTATACGTGGTATGGCACAACAGGGTGTAATTGGCACGCTTAAGCATTTTCCCGGCCATGCCCAGACTGATACCGATACACATCGTGATCTGGCAACTGTATCTTTAGATCGAGAGACAGCATTAGCTACTAACATCCGAGCTTTTGAAGTTGCAATTCATAATGGGGCTGAGGTTGTGATGGTGGGACATCTTTATTATCCTGCCTTTGAAACAGAGGAAAATCGCCCAGCTTCACTTTCGCCAATTATGATCGATTTACTTCGCCATGATTTGGGTTTTGAAGGACTTATTGTAACTGATGCGCTTGATATGGGTGCCATACGCAATCAGTTTTCAATTGCAGAGGCTTCAGTTCTAGCCTTTCAAGCTGGTGTGGATATGTTAGCAATGGGCCCAAACGCGAATTTTTCTGATCAGAAAGCTGCAATGGATGCTGTCTATAATGCCGTTGAAAGTGGCGAAATATCTCTTGTGCGGCTAGATGAATCGGTTAGGCGTATCTTAAACTTAAAAATGAAATATAACTTGCTTGATTGGCAGGCGTTGGATTCAACCACTACTATTGAGCGTATGGATACAGCAGCTTCTTTTCAGACATTAGTACAGCTTTTTGAAGCAGGCATTACTGTTGTACATGATGAAAACAATTTGTTGCCTCTTTCTCCAACAGATAATGTTGCCATTATTTATCCAGTTGGCAAGCCGCTTTTTCTAGAAACATGCCGCCAGTTTTTACCCAATGCTATTTATCAGAGCTATAGTTGGTGGCCTTATGATTGGGAATTTGGCGCTACACAAGCGGCAGCTCGTCGTGCTGATGTGGCAATTGTCATCGCTGAAAATATCGGATGGAACACGCCACAAGGTGAATTGGTGGCTGCATTACCCCTTGAAAAAGTAATTTATGTTTCACTTTGGAAACCTTATGAATGGGAATACATCCAAGCCTTGAATCCTAATACACTTGGTTTTATTGTAACCTATTCAACGTCAGAAGCTGCACAAATCGCTCTGTGTCGGGTTATTAGCGGGCAAGCACCGATGCGTGGGCGCTTGCCAATGGCTATTCAAGGCTATGAAGTGGGTAGTGGTATACAATCTGAGAGCTAATTTATTGAACATCCTTGCGTTAGGTCAAGCGTATAGACGATTTCAACATGTCCATCTTCTGTGACATAGCGAATGGGTTGGCGCATATTATCTTCATCAAGCGATAACAAAACACTATCTTCAGTGATGATTGTATCACTAAAGGCGAGGTCTTCTAGATAGGCAACACCTTCACTGATTAAAGTTGCTAGGATTGAACCACTAATTGGATCTATGGTGCTTGCCAAACTGTTCACAACAAGGCGTGTTATGCTGCTGAAGCTAATTAGCGGTTGATCAACCTCGATGAAGAGCAAGTAGATGATGTTGTAGTCTTGTGTACCCAAAAGCCGTACTTCATCAAATGTGATAGTTTCGTTTTGCGAAACACGATAGGTGCCTTCTCTTGGCAAGGATACGGTATCCTCTGAAGTTACGAGTAATATCTCTACTTCCATTAAGCCATCAAACCATCCATCACCTTCGTCGATTAAAATTTTTGCCTCTTCTAAGCTGAAAATGAACAAGCATGATGATGAATTGCTTTGCGCATAGGCTTTGTTGCTATTCTTAGTCGGAATTGCAAATAGTGTTGCGATAAGACAGGTTGCAACTATAACACGCCTAAACATCATATTTACCTCGTCATTTACTAATTCAGTCGTTCTATGATTGTGCCAGTTCCCAAGCCACCACCGCAGCACATTGTTTGCAGACCAAATTGCTTGTCATGGGTGATGAGGCTATGTACAAGCGTTGTCATTAGCTTTGCTCCTGTTGCGCCTAACGGATGACCAAGCGCAATTGCGCCACCATGAGGGTTAACTTTGGTCATATCAGGATCGTATTCTCGTTGCCAAGCCAACACAACCGAAGCAAAGGCTTCATTAATCTCAATAAAATCTATCTCTTGTAATGACAAGCGTGCTTTTTCTAAGACGGATTTTGTGGCAGGAATTGGGCCTGTAAGCATGAGCACAGGATCAACGCCAACAAGCGTTTGGGCAACAATCCTAGCTAATGGGCGTAAGCCTAATGCTTTTGCTTTTTCTGCACTCATGAGTAAGAGCGCCGCTGATCCATCAGAAATTTGGCTTGCATTACCAGCAGTAACAATGCCATCTTCTCGAAAAACAGGCTTTAAATTAGCTAATTTCTCAAGACTTGTATCTGGACGTATACCTTCATCCGCTTTGACGTGTATTGGATCACCGACTTCATTGACGGTATCAATAGGAATAATCTCTCGTTCAAAATAACCGCATTGTGTCGCGTGGTCTGCACGACGATGGCTTTCAAGGCTATAAGCATCCGCTTCAGCACGACTAATTCCCCATTGTTTCGCAATCATTTCTGCGCTATCGCCTTGATGTGTTACAGGATAGCGCTCTAAGAAAGTGGGGGGTGTTGGTGTGCCGGGGCCATTTTTAAAGTTACTCCCCATTGGCACACGAGACATACTTTCAGTTCCGCCCACAATAACAATCTCATGTTGTCCGCTGGCTATCATGCCAAACGCAAGATTTAATGCTTGCTGACTAGAGCCACATTGTGTATCAATTGTGCTGGCGGGAACTTCAAGCGGCAATCCAGCGTGTAACCAAGTTTGGCGACCAATATTGTTGGCTTGTTCCCCAACTTGGCTTACACATCCCCAAAAGACGAAATCTACTAATTTGGCATCGAGTTGGGTACGTGCAAATAATCCGTTCAAGACATAACTGCCCAGCTCAAGCGCGTGGATTTCGCTTAAGCAACCATTGCGCTTGCCAACGGGGGTTCTCACTGCGTCAACTATTACAACGTCTTTCATCAAAACCTCTTTCTTTTTAAGGTATTATATTGATATTGAGGAGGAAAACAAAACGTGTCACAAACACCAATTCCTACGCTAAATTATGAATTAGAACTTTATGCACAAGGATACCAAATTATCGCAGGTGTTGACGAAGCTGGACGTGGTAGTATTTTTGGCCCCGTATGTGTGGGCATGGTGATATTACCTTTAGATAAACCTGAAGAACTGTTACCAAAACTTATTGATGTGCGCGACAGTAAAAAGATTAGTCGTCCTAAAGTATATCGCTTGGCTGAAGTCGTAAAATCTGTAGCAAGGGCATGGGGAGTGGGGGTGTCTACTGCCCAAGATGTTGATCAATTTGGCATTATGCCTGCAATTCGTAAAGCTGCCGAATATGCTCTCCAGCAAATGGAAGAAGCATTTAATTTATCGGTTGATTATTTGCTAACAGATAGCGCACTTCCTTGCCCAACAGGATTCCCTTCTGACAGACAGCTTTCTATTGTCAAGGGAGATGCTCTTTCTCTTTCGATCGCTTGCGGTGCGATCTTAGCAAAGCAGCATCATGATGCCCTAGTACGTGATATAGCTCGCAATTATGAAGAGGACTATCAACTTATCAACAACGTTGGCTATGGCACAAAAGCTCATAAAGAAGCTATCATGAAGTTAGGTTATACACCTCATCATCGTCG
>RFGP01000114.1 GCA_003697365.1 Chloroflexota bacterium
ATGCATATTGATATTTTCCATGATACAGTTTGTCCTTGGTGCAGAATTGGCAAACAAAATCTAAAAATTGCCTTGCAAGATTGGCAGGGAAGCCCAATAACAATTCAATATTTAGCTTTTTTCCTTGATCCAACTATTCCAGCAGAAGGGCGTGATTTCCGCACTCATATGCTGAACAAGGGAGGCGGCCGTATTTCTCTGGAACAGTTTTTCGATGGCCCACGCCGAGCAGGGGAGGCTGTGGGGTTAAAGTTTAACTTCGAGGCGATTCAATATGCCCCTAACACTTTATTGTCTCATCAATTGATCGCATTAGCTCCTCCCACACTACAAGAAGCTACTATAGATGCCATTTATAAAGCATATTTTGAGGAGGCGCGCAACATAGGCGAATTGTCTGTGCTTGTCGATATAGCTGCTGAAGTTGGTTTAGATACAGATCAAACTCGTCAGCAACTTGAACGAGGCGAGATGAGAGATAAAGTTTTGTCAGAGGTGGCTTTAGCACATCAATTAGGGGTAACAGGCGTGCCATTGTTTGTATTTAACAATAAATTTGCTCTTTCGGGGGCACAACCTCCACATGTGTTTCGTCAAGTGTTATATCAAGTTGAAGAGTTGGCATCATAGGCAAATTTATGAGGAAGAGCGCTAGCTGATCTAACGCTCTTCTTTGTCAATTAGGTATCACTGAATTCGTCGGAAGATGCCAAGCATAAGCCCTAATGTTCCCAATCCAATCAGACCTAAGACAGGTATAGCTGGGGCGAAAGGTTCTTCATTTGTTGCTTCAATATCAACGCGGCGTGCCTGTAGTTGTTCCACTGGTATGGGCGTATCAGTAAATGGAGGAAATGTGAAAGTAGGTAGTCGTTCGCCCGGTAATAAAGTGGTGGTTGGTTCAGGTG
This sequence comes from Chloroflexota bacterium, assembly GCA_003697365.1. Lineage (GTDB taxonomy): Bacteria > Chloroflexota > Anaerolineae > Aggregatilineales > J027 > J027. The sequence goes on from RFGP01000114.1 coordinate 909, forward strand.
TAGTTGTGAATATTCCTTGAGGAGTGAATTGCACTTCAGCAGTTAATGTCAATAGCCCGCCCGGCGTTTGAGTGGCTGCAAGCAATGTTTCAGCTTGTGCTGCAATCGCGGGATCAATCGTCGGAGCATCCTCTATTGCGAGATTGGGGATTAGGTTTACATCACCAAAAACACTCACCACATCCTCAAACACCCATGCAATACCGTTAGGGGCATTAGGGTATTCAATTTGGTACCATTTGTAAAATTTACCTATGACGAAATATGGCTCACTAGGTTGTATTACACCTAAACGATCATATTCTGTTCCCGGCCCAGAACGTACATTAGCGTCTGGGTTTTTAGCTTCAATATATGGCCGTCCCTGAGATGTGGGGGTTCGCGTTGGCGTAGGGGGAAGTTCGGTTGCGGTTGGTGTATTGCTAGGCAAAAGCACAGGTGCTGCTGTAGCAGTACTTTGTTGTGCAACAACTGTTGGCGTTTGGTTATTTTGTGCCACAACGCTTCGCCATTGCAATACGCTGAAGCATATTGCGAGCGAAACTAAGGACATTAGAATTGCAGCATATCTTTTAGGCATGATGATGCTCCGCAAGTCTAAATAAGTGTTCAGCATTTTGAGTAGTGATCGTTGCAAACTCTTCTTCTGAGATTTGATGTATTGCTGCTAAGCGTTCTGCTATAAAACGAACATATGCAGGTTCGTTGCGCTTTCCTCGATGTGGATGCGGGGTTAGGTAAGGGCCATCGGTTTCGATCAAGATACGATCTAATGGGACATCAGCAGCGATGCGACGTAAGTCTTCCGCTTTTTTGAATGTGATAGGCCCTGTGAATCCCAAATAAAAACCGAGAGAAAGTGCTTCTTGTGCAATGTGAGCAGGTGCAGAAAATGAGTGTAATACACCTGCTCTGGTCTTCAAATGTGCTGGTAATGTTGGCACCCACGCGCGCAAGATAGCTATCACATCTTCGCTGGCTTCACGGTTATGAATAATGACAGGTAGCTGAAGTCGGCGTGCTAGTTCTAGCTGGGCTTCAAAAGCAGCTTTTTGAACTTCTTTGGGTGATTTGTCCCAATAATAATCAAGTCCTATTTCCCCGATGGCAACAACTTTAGGGTGTGACGCAAGATGCTCTAATGCCGCAATGATTTCTGGCGACCATGCCATTGTTGAGTTAGGATGTAATGCGACTCCAGCATAGACACACTCGTATTGCTCACTTAATTGAAGTGCAGCTTGAGAAGTGGCTAAATCGGTGCCCGGATTGATAATGCGTGTTATGCCATTAGCTTGTGCATTTGCAATGACTTCATCTCGATCGTCTGCATAAGCTGAGAAGTCGAGGTGGCAATGAGTATCAACAAGCGTTGGTTGTGTCACGATAGACTCCTAATAGGTTGGCAGACCATCTTGTAACATTTTTATGTCTGCATCAACCATCATTTGAACTAATTGTTTGAAAGAAACGCGCGGTTCCCAACCGAGTTTTTGTCCAGCCTTAGATGCATCCCCTACAAGTAAATCAACTTCAGCGGGGCGAGTATAACGAGGATCATTGAACACAACGTGTTCTTCGACAGAAAGGTCTAGGTATTCAAACGCAGTGTCCACAAATTCGCGCACACTATAGGTCTCGCCAGTAGCAATGACATAATCTTCTGGTTGATCTTGCTGAAGCATTAGCCACATTGCTTCAACATAATCGCCTGCGAATCCCCAGTCTCGGCGTGCATCTGGATTGCCTAGATGCAATTTTTCATTAGTTAATCCAAGTTTGATGCGAGCAGCATTCCAAGTGATTTTGCGTGTAACAAATTCAATGCCACGACGTGGAGATTCATGATTAAATAAAATGCCACTTACGGCGAACATATCATAACTTTCGCGATAGTTGACTGTCATCCAATGTCCATACACCTTAGCAACCCCATAAGGGCTGCGTGGGTAGAATGGAGTGGTTTCTCGTTGTGGAGTTTCACGAACCTTGCCGAACATTTCAGAGCTTGATGCTTGATAAAATTTTGCGCTTGGTTTCACATGACGGATAGCATCTAGAATACGAGTAACTCCTAATGCTGTGACATTTCCAGTCAGTGTTGGTTGTGTCCATGAAGTGCCAACAAAGCTCTGAGCAGCTAAGTTATATACTTCGTCAGGCTGTGCAATTTCAAGTGCTGCCTGCAAAGAAGTTTGATCAAGCATATCACCTTGCACAAGATGGATTTTGTCTTGTATATGGCTTATACGCCCAAAGTTTATGGTGCTGGTTCTGCGAACAAGACCATAAACTTCATATCCTTTAGATAATAAAAATTCTGCTAGGTATGATCCATCTTGTCCTGTGATGCCTGTGATGAGTGCGTGCTTAGCCATGATTCCTTATATTTCCTTCTTAACATGCTTTAGTGATTGGATAAAGATTGTCGCGCATCTTCTAAAATATCATGAATAGTTTGCTCAATGGGTATTTGTGGTCGCCACCCTGTTTCTTTTGTGAGTCTGCTTGCATCAGCAACGATGCGCGGAACATCTATTGGGCGTAATCGAGATTCATCGACACGAATACTAACCTTTATTTTTGCAATTGCAATGAGCATATCTACCAATGCACGAATCGAATAAGATTTACCAGAGCCAATATTATAGGGTTCGCCTATGCGGCCCTTTTGCATAATTAAATCGTAGGCACGTACTGTATCTCGGACATCTGTGAAGTCTCGTTCTGCGGCGAGATTCCCCACTTCTAGTATAGGTGGCTGCAATCCTTTTTCCATGCGTGCAATTTGGGCTGCAAAGTTGGCGATGGCAAAACGGTGGCTTTGCCCTGCTCCGATGTG
>RFGP01000115.1 GCA_003697365.1 Chloroflexota bacterium
GTAAAACAGCCCTTCATCAAAACGTGGATCAATATTTTGATAATCTGAGATGCTCAACTCAGATAAACCTATGTGCCGTTCTTCGGCGAGCTTTACTGCCCTACCTACGAGATGGTGTGCTTCTCTAAAAGGTACACCTTTTTCAAGTACCAACCAATCAGCTAATTCTGTAGCCAGCATGTCATCATTCAACGCAGCACGCATTCGTTCTGTGTTAAAATGCAAAGCTGCGATCATTCCTGCCATTACAGGGAGTAATTGTTCAAGCGTTTTTACCGTATCAAAAAGCGGTTCTTTATCTTCTTGTAAGTCTTTGTTATACCCACTAGGTAACCCCTTCAACGTCGTTAATAAGCCAACAAGATTACCTATCATGCGCCCAGCTTTACCACGCGCTAATTCCATTGGATCAGCATTGCGTTTTTGGGGCATGATGCTAGAACCTGTGCTATATGCATCTGGTAGCGTAATGAAGCCAAAAGCTGGATTACTGTAATAGATCACATCTTCCGCAAGACGGCTTAAATGCACCCCGATCAAACTTGCACAGAACAAAAACTCTGCTACGTGATCGCGATTTGAAACCTCATCAAGGCTATTCAGTGGCATAGAGGGCATGTGCAATGCTTCGCCCAACTTTTGTTGATCGATAGGATAAGGCGTGCCCGCTAAAGCACTACTGCCCAGTGGTAAAACTTGAAGTCTTTTTTGACTGTCTTCCAGACGTTCAACATCACGCTGTAACATTGCCACAAAGCTCATCAACCAATGCCCAATCGTAATCGGTTGGGCAGGTTGCATGTGTGTATAGCCGGGCATAGGGTCCGATAAATGCAATTCAGCCTGCGTTATCAAAGCAAGTTGTATATCTCTCAGTTGAGCCATAATGCTCTTGATGGTATCTTGCAACCATAGCTTTATATCAGTAGCTACTTGATCATTGCGGCTGCGCCCTGTGTGTAACTTGCCAGCCACTGGCCCAATTAACTCACTCAAACGACGCTCTACAGCCGTATGAATATCTTCATCGCTAGGCTGAATGACAAATGTATTGGTTTCAAACTCGCTTAGTACTGTTTCCAACCCTTGAGTTAGTTGTTGTGCTTCAGCATCAGTGATAATGCCTGCCCTAGCGAGCGCTTGCGCATAAGCAATACTCCCTTGAATATCTTGTCGATAAAGCACAACATCAAAGGCTATTGAATCATTCAAGCGACGCAACAATGGGCTAGGGTCTTGGCTAAAACGCCCACCCCACAATTTCGGATTTTCAGACATTATAGTTCTCCTTGATATATTGCTGCTAAGCGCTGAAGCACTTCCTCATACGATAATAATTCGGCTTCAGTATCGCCACGTCTTTTCCATTCGATTTGATCACCTGTACGTGAAGAGAGTACTAGGCGCACGGGGATTCCTAACAAATCTGCATTAGTGAATTTTGCGCCCGGCGATTCATCTCGATCATCCCACAGCACTTCATAGCCGTGTGCCTCAAGTTGATCGTGTAGTTGAGCAGCATCGGCTTCACGTCCACGTAGTGATATGAGATAGATATGAAAGGGCGTAACGCTTGCTGGCCAAACGATGCCATGTTGATCATGATGAACCTCGACAATAGCTGCCATTGTGCGCCCCAAACCAATGCCATAACATCCCATATAAAAGGGCTTTTCGCTACCATCACTATCAACATAGACAGCGCCTGCCATTTTTTGGCTATAGTGATAGCCTAGTTGAAAAATATTGCCGACCTCAATACCACGCTTTTCTATCAAGGGAATATGAGTATCTTCAGTTAGATAACCTTCTTGTGCCATCGCAATATCAGCAAGGCATTCACATTCAAAATCTCGGCCATAATTAACGTTTATAGAATCGGTGGTTTCTTCTTTTTGCCCGCCAATAAAATTGCGCACAGTTGTAAGAGATAGATCACCAATATAACGAGCAGCATGTCCCCATGAATGCACATAACCGGGCTTAGTACCTAAACGATATAAATCGTCTTCTGTTGCCTCTTCTAATTGCCCTATTGCGCCAATGGCATGTTCTAACTTCGCTTTATTGACATCTAGATCGCCGCGGATAGTACCAATGATGATCTCACCGCTTGCTATGTGTCGATAGACGACATTTTTGAGATAGTGGGCTTTGGGCAACCCATAGTGTTTAACGTTGTCATCCATTGTTTGAACCCATGCGGGCTGTTCAATGATTTGAAAATCTTTAAGCGGATCATCAAGATTGATAGGTTCTCGCCAAAAGCGTGCCACATCCTCATGAGCAGCATAACTGCCATCAGCAGTCATTAAGAAGCGACTCTCACCGACATCACTTTCTACAATAAACTCGTGGCAATATTCACCGCCAATATATCCATTATCAGCTTCAACCATGACGGTGTTTAATCCCATACGTGCAAATATGCGTGTATATGTCTCTGCCATTCGCTGATATTCTTTCTGAAAATCGGCCTCATCTCGATGAAAAGAATATGCGTCTTTCATGACAAATTCACGCACACGCAATAATCCACCGCGCGCCCGTAGCTCATCCCGAAATTTAGTAGAAAATTGATAAATATTGAATGGCAGATCGCGATAGCTTATCTGAAATTTTCGGACAACATCCACGATCATCTCTTCCGCCGTGCCACCAAGCGCAAATTGCGCTCCACGCCGATCTGTAACCGTCATCAATTCAAAGCCAGTGGTATCAGTCCGATTTGTCTCTTGCCATAACTCAATAGGGTGCAAGATTGGTGTGAGCATCTCCTGTGCGCCTGTGGCATCCATCTCTTGCTTGATGATACGACGAATCTTTTCGTGCACACGCCATCCTAAGGGTAAGAAATAGTAGCGTCCAGCAGTAGATTCTCGGATAAAGCCCCCTTTAGTGAGTAAATGATGGCTAACAAATTTGTTGCCGCTTTGGTCTCCATAAATTGATTTGCCAAATAACGATGAATAACGCATCCACTCTTTCCTCTAGGTACGGTAATCTGCATTAATTGAAACATATTCATGGCTAAAATCGCATGTCCACACTGTCGCCTTACTGCTTCCTTCGCCTACCTTCAGCGTGACAACAATCTCATCTTGTTGGAAGATGCGCGCAGCGTCATCTTCCTCATAATTTGTTGGTGTTCCATTTTCAACAACCTGTAAAACGGAAGGGATAGCAGCTTCTGAAGCAAACCACAACGCGGCCTCATCTTGGTTAAATTCCACCCCTGCACGTCCTGCCGCCGCAAGGATTCGTCCCCAATTTGCGTCTTGTCCATAAAATGCCGTCTTCACAAGAGGAGAGGTTGCAATAGTGTTGGCAATACGATGCGCACTGGCCTCATCCGCTGTCCCTTGTACATGAATCGTGATGAACTTAGTAGCACCTTCGCCATCTAAAACAATCATGTGAGCTAAGCGCGTACAGACTTCAGTTAATTCAGCCACAAAATCAGCATAATTTTGTTCGTCAACCGCAATTCCTGACGCGCCGTTTGCCAAAAGCA
>RFGP01000116.1 GCA_003697365.1 Chloroflexota bacterium
CACGAGTTCAACAGCTGTCTCTAATGTTGCCAAATGCCCTACAGAAACATAAACAGGTTTTACGCGATCACGGGTACGCACCAACATACCAATGACTTCTTCACCATCAAAAATAGGGGTTGTATCTCCTTTTTTGGGGCCAACTTCTCCATATGTTCCGATGAAATGCGTTTTTCCACATCCTATAGTTGGCTTTTGTAGCCATAGCCCCATATGCGATGCAATGCCTAAACGACGCGGGTGATAAATGCCATGTCCATCAAAAATATAAACATCAGGCTGAAGTTTTAACTTTTCGTGCGCTTTTAGAATGACTTCACCTTCACGAAAGGTTAATAGCCCTGCTATGTAAGGAAAAGGTGTAGGGATGCTTTCATAAGCAACTTCTACTTGCCTTAGAGTCGGGTATTCAAAAACCACAATTGCCGCGCGGCTTATTTCGTTTTTTACACTCACGTCAACCCCTGCGACATATTGAATACTTTCTAATGGTATCGGCGTTTGGGTGTCGATAGTCTTCGCCAAAGTTTTTTGCAGTGCTATTGCTTCTGAAACAGATAGATTCCAAGCGTGCATTATAAAATCACATTCGGATTCTTGTTCATCTCCACGTCAGAGATGCTTGGAGTTTCTGGTCGTATAGAAGCATATAGGAAAGCGGCAAACAAAGGTGGGCGAATGTTTGCAAATGTCATTTGCTCTGTTTGTAAAAGCAATCCTTTTTGAATCAATAACTGAGCCATAGGACGGTAGGGGCTTACTTCGATAGGTTGATTACGCTGTTGAGCACGCACCATATCAAACAAGATTTGACACTCGTCTTGGCTTAGGCTACGCCAAATAGTCTTGCATTCTTCTTGTATTTCATTTATTTGCAAGAGCGTGCGTATCATCTCTTCATCTGACATTTGAGGATGAATGACTTTTAGGGGTGCCCACGCCGAAAAACTTGCTCGTAATAAACCCGCATGACCTCCCGTGACAGCCATGAGTTGCTCACGCATTTCGAGTGGTGGCGGTGGTAGATCGCGGCGAATCGAAAGTCGTCGAAAAGTTTGTTCAGTATCAGATGGTCGATATGGTAGCAAATAGTGACGGGCAAAAAGCTCTATAAACGGCTCATATTCATCATATAAACGAGTCTGTATTAGTAATGGCATAATCTGTCGTGCAGTGATGATATACATCAACCGATCTTTAAATTGATCCCGCAAACTTCGCAGCGTTTGGAAAAAGCGTGGCGGAAGCTCGCGAATAAATTTTTCAAACTCGTCAAAGATCACCACAAAACGTATATTAGATATAGCGCTGAAAATGCGTTGTAACATATCTTCAATATACCGAAAAGCAATGATGTTTACGGAGGCTTTGTCATCGGGCCACAATCGTTGATACATTGCATACAATTCTTCTGGGTGAGCATGATGCTCTGGGGGAAGATGATCTAAAATACCTTGCTCAACTACTGCACGTAAGAGCCGTGAAGCTAAAAGTTCGTAACCACTCCAACCTGAAGGTTGATGAGGATTAAACGCGCTAGGAAGTGGCTCAAGAAGGCTGTTGGCATCTAGACCAACGAAAACGATCTTAGCTTTTTCCTGATAACGTTGATGCAAAAAAGTATCTAGAACGTCTTGACGGATTAGATGGCGAACAAAGTTTGATTTTCCTACACTGCCAACACCAATGATTTCTACAGACTGGCCCGCATGAATAAGACCAAATACTGCTTCCAGATCAGCAGCTCGAAAGGTGGTTAAAAGTCGTGGCGACTGGTTGGGATTGTAATTATCCATCATAATCAGGTATTGTCCATAATGTGATTTGTTTAATACAAGCCATTATAAAACATGTTGCTAAATTGCATTCAATAACTTGTTGAGGATATAGCATGGAAGAATTGAAGACTTATTCGATTAACAAACGCATTCAAGTACTAGATAAAGGTTTTGTAGAGCTACAGGATATGATGGGCGATGATCTTGCCATTGTAAATGCCGCGCGCGTATCTTTTCTGGGGGAAAGTAAGGGCGAAGAACGCGATAAAAAATTATTATTCTATCTAATGCGTAATCGACACACTTCACCATTTGAAATGGTTGAATTCAAGTGGCGACTACGCGCCCCCTTAGTAGTTTGGTGGCAACTAGTTCGCCACCGAACCGCTAATCTGAATATGCAAAGTGGGCGTTATACGCCTTTTGAAGAAAGCGATTTTTATGTTCCTTCGGCATGGCGCAAACAAGCCACTAATAACAAGCAAGCAAGTGATGGTGTGCTAGAAAATGATGCCAGTGAAGAATTACTCGCCCTGCTGGTCGAACATTATGAACGCGGATATGCGCTATATCAAAAAGCGCTTGAAAATGGTGTGGCGCGCGAGCAAGCACGGCTTTTCCTGTCAGGTTTTGCTGTGTATTACACAGGTGTATGGAAAATCGATGCTCATAACCTCATGCACTTTTTATCCTTGCGCATGGCAGAAGATGCACAATGGGAAATACGCCAATATGCTAACGCTATATATACCGTTTTCCAAGAAGTGCTGCCATGGACAGCCGAAGCGTTTCGCCAATATCGCTTGGGTGATTTAGCATTACCCCAGTAGAAAGTTAAATAATACGCACTCGGCTACCGCTTGAAAGTTTCTCTACTTCAAGCCTTACAGGAAAGGCATCACGTAGTTCATCAATATGCGTGATGACGAGAATCAGATCAAAATCATCTTGAATGGCCGTGATTGCCTCTATAAGGCGTTCGCGGCCCGTTTCATCCTGTGTGCCGAAGCCTTCATCAATAAACAGTGTTCTTAACTGTGTACCTGCGCGCCTTGCTAATAATTGGCTAAGAGCAATGCGAATTGCAAAATTGATCCGAAAAGCCTCTCCGCCGCTATATAATTGATAATCACGAGTGCCCAATTCATCAGCAATCACGATGTCAAAGGTTTCGAGCACGCCGCCTGTTTTCTTTTCGCGTTGAGTATCAAAACGCACCACTAATCTTCCATCCGTCATACGCCGCAGCAGTTGATTAGTTGATTCTTCTAGTTCAGGAATAACAGACTCAATAATCATTGCTGGAACGCCATTACGACTGAAAGCTGCTCTCAGTTCTTCATAGGTGCTTTTTTCTTCCCTTAACATCTCAGAGCGTGCAATTAAGGCTTTGCGACGCTCTCGCTGTTGGTCAATACTGCGCAATTGTTGTTGTAGTGCGATCATGCTTTCATAAAAATTTCGCTCAAGAGTGCGCCGTTCATGCCACACTTTTTCTCGGCGATTCATTTCAGCTACTCGCCCTTGTATTTCAACCATTTCTGCTTCAAGTTCAGTGAGTTGTTTGTGGCAATCTGCTAGATAGTCTTGAAAACGCGCTTGCCGAGCGCGCGCATCTTCGATAGTTTGCAATAACGTTTCGACTGAGTTAAGGGCGGTTTGCAGTTGAACTGAACGCGCCTGAAAATCGCGAAACCGATCTAGACGCTCTCGTATCAATTCATGATCTGTATCGTTGTAATTAAGGTTTTCACGCGCACGCAAGGCTTCTTCAAGCTGAAGGTGTAACTCGTGTGCATAATCCTTTTTTTCTAGGCGTTCTTGTAAGAATGCCACATATTGCTCTAGTTCTTGTAGGCGACGTTCCGCTGCTTGAATGTCTTGGCGGCGCTGTTCTAAACTGCCTAGTTTACTTCTTAGCGGATTGAGCGCTTTGATATTTTTTTCGAGGGATTTTATGGCCCCCTCACGTTCTTTGATTTCTGCCTCAATTTCACCGAGTCGCCTTTTGTTTGCCCGATACTGATCTCCCATACCCTTTCCTTCATTTTGGTATCGCTCAATGATTTGTTGACGATGTGTATCGTCAAGTGGCTGTCCACAAGCTGGGCAAACAGGCTCGGCTGTGTTGATCTCTAATGTATCAATTAGCCGCCGTAGATCGTCCATTTTGGCTTTGAGCGCCTCATTTTCATTTTGCAATGCTGCATACTCTTCACGCAAAGCTGTAATTTCATCTTTCAAGGTATCACGTCGAGCGTTTTCTTGTTCTAGCGATAATATTTGGCCACGAAGGTCTTCAATGTCTTGTTCTAAAACCTCTGCATCAGTGCTTTGGCGTGCTGCTTCATGGATAAGCGTTTCTGTTGATGTAAGTTCATGCAATATTTCTTGACGTATAAGTTCGATTTCCCGCTGAAGCTGGTGAATCTGTTCGTCGATTTGTTGGCGTTTACGCAGCAAGTCCCCTAAGGCTTCGTTTTCTGCTTGTGCTTGCATCAGCTCAGCATACCCAGCCTCAATATGTTCACGCTGAGCAATAATCTCTTGGTAAGTGGCTAGTTGAGCTTCTTGATTTTGTACAAGGCTATTTACTGCGGCTAATTCATTTTCATAACGTCGAATATCACTTTTTATGCGATTTATGGCCACAGTGGTTTGTTGCTCTTCTTGCTGAGCGCCAGCCATTTCTTGGAAGTGTTGTTCAGCTGCTTCGGCTTCAGCTTTGGCACGGTGGTATTCGCTTTGCACACGATCGTATTCTGTGCGCAATGCGGCTTCAGTAGCAATTTCTTCATCGATCGTTGCGATCAGGCTTTCATTAGTCTTCAATTCACTGTCAATATCGCGCAATTTGGCTTTTGCACGTTCTTCTAGAATTCCCCACATATCGAGCTTGAGAATCTCGCTCAGAATTTCTTTACGATGAGATGGGGATTGCATCGTGAATGTGTCAGCGCGCCCTTGTTGTAAGTAAGCTGAATTAATGAATGTCTCGTAATCAAGACCCACCAATTGAATGATGCGTTCTTGTGTAGCGCGCATGTTGGACTCACTAATAACGCGATAGGTGTTTTCTTCAGGAACATACCCCAGCAAATCTAGCGTACTTTGTCCGGCAGCACGTCTTCCATCCGCACGTATTTTTCCTAATCGACGTTTACGGATCACGCGATATTTGTCATTTCCCTGTATGAAGTCAAGTGTTACAGACACTTCATCTTGCCCAATGTGTACTAAGTCATCATCAGATTTAGCGCGGGATTTTCCCCATAAAACCCATGTAATCGCGTCTAAAATAGAAGATTTTCCAGCCCCATTAGGGCCACTGAGGCAAGCTAAATGAATCCCTTCAAATAAAATAGGATCAGGGTTGCGATAGGCTAAAAAATTTTGAATTTCAAGCCGAATCGGTAACATGTAACATAGTTCCCTATTGATTATCAATCACAATTCTGGTCTATTGTACCCGATTTCAAGTGTTATAATGGCAAGGTTAAAAGTTCTCTATTGGTTAGGAAGTGTTGATGGAAGCTATTCCAGCCGCACATAACTTGAAAATTGAATTTAGTGCTGACTCTTGGCGTTTGGTGAGTACTGAGTTGGAAACCCCCACTGTCTTATTAGACGCAACTCCGGAGGGTATTTTAGCACACCCTGTTTTTAGAGCAGCCAGAGCGCTCTCTAGCGTAACAATTAGCCCGGCACAAGTAGGGCGTGTGATTTTAGGTTGGGCTCCTGAAAATGAGTCTTGGCGTTTGGGGCTTTTGCTTGTAGATGGTGCCGCAAGTGTACAAGACACGGTCAGTATGCAATGGTGCGAACTTGCAGCATGGCCACAACAGCAAATTCATATAACAGATTTAGATAAAATAAAATTTGCGGGTCAGGTTCTTGCACGCTTGATGGACAGACCTTTTCAATTCGTTGAGCCCAGAACGCCAACACGGATCACCGCTTTTCAGGAACAAGAAGCCGCTTCTGAGGAAAATGCGCTTGTTGAGGAGCCCACAAGTCTTGACGCTGAAACACCGCCATCGCGTCGTGAGCATCCCCCAACGCTTGAAACTGAAGCATTGAATATTCCAGAAGTTACAGTGTTGCCATTACCTATTGCTATGCCTGATTGGCATCTGCGACGCACTGCAGTAGGGGCAGTCTGGCAACGACCGTCTAGTTGGTGGCTTACGCATTTGGTGCGTTTAATAGCGACTTTCATTGCAACCATATTGTTCTTTTTGCTTGGTATCGGCAGTTTGACGCGGGGGTTTGCTGCTGTTGAACCAGAGTGGCTTCCTTTCTTGGGTATAGCGGTTGGTGTCCTGTTGATGTTTAGCCTAGTGCGTTTAATATGGCATTTATTGAATGCTAATCAAGTGTGGATCGATGGGCAACAACGTATTATTTATGAGCAAGGAACACTGCTTCGCTTAGTGCGATGGCGCTTAGATTTTGATAGCATTCAATATCTGTTAATCACTCAAGAAGCACCACGCCCTCAAGGAAGACGGCGCTCAACAGACCCAATGCGTATCGTCCAAGACGTTTGGTTGCATATTTATGATGGGCAACGCTTTTACTTATTGGCACAACTCCACGACGTTGAAGGTCAAACCTTTGATTGGGATAATGTGCGAACACATGGCCGTACAAAAACACGGCGAGCTTTGCAACTTGTTGAATACGATACCCCTGCGCATCATGCTGCTCAACAAATTGCTGATATAATCAAAGTACCTGTCTATATAGACACAATATAGGTGCTGTATGATGTTCTTTGATGAAGCTCGTAATCGTGACGATGCCCTAGCCCGTCGCTTTCGGAATCGAAGCATTTTATTTTTTATTATCCTTGCCACCATACCATGCTATTTAATTGGTGGTGTTATGCTGGCCGTTGCGCCAGAGCCAGACACTTCATCGGTTATCAACGAGACAGTGCCACCTCTACAAAGTACAACTTCACGCATTGGTTCGCTTACACCTACTAATATAGGAAGCCCAACGGTGACCCTGTTTCCTGAATTAGCAGCTACACAAACTCAGCGCAGCGTTTTGCAGCCAACGCCGTTTCAATTCGTCCCGCCCACAGCGCGCCCGATTTCAACGGCAACACCTGCACCAACGTTGACACTTGCTCCTTCAGCTACAACTATAAAAACAGCAACACCTACCAATACTGGTGTGCCCACCAACAGCCCACCGATTTTTACGACACCCCCTCTTGATGTTTCGTTGATCGTTAATGAAACAAAGACAGTCAGTTTTGCCTTCTCAGATGCAAATAACGACGCGATTAGCTTTACAGCAAGCTCAAGCGCTCCATCTGTTGCAGCGATTACGGCCTATGATGTTAGTGCTATTTCAGTAAAAGGCATCTCAGTAGGTTCTGCGACGATAACGATTACACTCACGGATGCGCGCGGGGCCTCTACGAGTGATACATTTATGGTGACGGTACAAGCTGCTAATCAGCCTCCTAAATTCGATGTTGAACCTACAAATATCACCTTGAACCAAGGTGCCAATACAACGGTAACATATATGGTTAGCGATCCTGATGGGGATACAGTTACTGTTGAAGCAACAAGCAGTGATCCTTCGATTGCTAGCGTAACACGCCAAAGTGCAAATTCTTTTCTCATTAGCGGTAATGCTGCTGGAACAGCCAATTTGACGGTCTCAATTTCTGATGGAAAGGGAGGAATTGACGGGCGGACAGTAACTGTGACTGTAGTGGCGGCTTCAAGTAATAATCCGCCGTCGTTTCTCGTGGAGCCTGCTCCGATTACGGTTGCACAAGGAGATAGCAAAGTTGTCGTGATTCAAGCCACCGATCCTGATGGTGATGCAGTTACTCTAACGGTGACTTCAGCCAATAATAGTATTCTGACAGCAACCAAAATTGATAATACATCCTTTACTGTGCAAGGTGTGGCTGTTGGAAATACCACTGTGACGATTCGCATCAGCGATAGCAAGGTAAATGTTGACCGTGTGGTAAACACTACTGTAACTGCACCAAATGCTGCGCCACAATTTACAGTTCCGCCTGATGATTTATCAATTACAGCTAGTGAAGTCATTGAAGTTGACTTGTTCATCACCGATCCCGATGGTGATCCAATTACAACAACCGTTGTTTCTAGTAATCCTTCAATAGCCAGTGTGACGAAAATTGATAATGTTACTTTTCGCGTCACGGGTATAGCTGTTGGCACAACGAATGTTACTATTACCCTGAATGATGGTCGTGGTGGCTCAACGTCTGATGTTATTTCAGTGGTTGTGGGATAATATAGCACATAGTTTATTTAAAAATGTGCTCAAGCCTTCTGCTTTCATTTATGGGGATGTAGCGCATAGCAGATCAGTAGCTGTTGTGTATAGTATGAATCCCTTTTGTTAAATGTGGGGAGTACATCAAAACTTTAAGATATTGGAAGATGAAAAAGTGTGGCAAAACCCTATGGAAACACAAAATCTAAAGACTCACCTGATTGAGCTAAGTCAATTAACAGGCCCTTCAGGCCATGAAAAGGCCATTCGTGAATATTTGCGCCAACAATGGCAACCTCTCGTTGATGAGTTTTCAACGGATAAGATGGGAAGCCTTATTGCCATTAAAAGAGGTAATGGCCCCGAACCACGCCAGCGTATTATGTTAGCAGCTCATATGGATGAAATTGGGCTAATGGTCAATGATATTACAGATGGCTATCTTCGCGTGGTGCGTGTAGGGGGGACAGATACACGAACGCTGCTTGCTAAATCAGTAACAGTACACGCCTACACAGGGGATATAAAAGGAACGGTTGCCATCCCGCCACCGCATATTACGAACTACACTGGAGGCACAAAGAAGTATCCTGAACTGAGTGATATTTGGATCGATTTAGGGCTTTCAGCAGAAGAAGTTGCTCAGCGAGTTCGTATTGGCGATTTAATTACATTAGACGCACCAGTAATTGAATTTAATGATGACGTGATCGCGACAAAAGCAATGGATGATCGTGCTTCCGTAGCAGCCGTTACCGCGTGCTTACATTATCTACAATCGCGACATCATGCATGGGATGTATACGCAGTGGCAACTGTGCAAGAAGAAGTAGGACTTGTTGGAGCGCGCTCTGCAGCTTATGAGGTACATCCGCATTTGGCTATTGCTATTGATGTTGGCTTTGCATCACAACATGGCGTAAGTGGCGACACTCATCCAGAAATTACAGAAGGGCCACAAATTGGCATTGGCCCAAACTTTCATGAACAACTTCGACAAGATATGATGAACCTAGCGGAAAGTATTAATATCAAACTATTACCAGAGCCAACTCCATCAAGAAGTGGTACTGATGCATGGGAAATCCAAATCAGCCATGAGGGAATTCCTACAGCTTTATTAAGCATTCCCTGTAGAAATATGCACACTACAGTTGAAACGGTTAGCGTGAAAACGGTGCAGCGTACAGGGCGCTTCATGGCGGAGTTTATTAGCAGTTTGCCCCCTGATTATTTAGACAGGTTTAATTGGCTAGATGATGACGAGGCCGATGAGGACGAAAAATGATAAAATTGTCGGACACATTATTAAAACCGCTCGCTGATGCTGCTGGAGTATCAGGGGCAGAAGACGAAGTGCGTCGTTTGATTGTGAAACATATTCGCCCCTATGTTGAGGATTTGCGCATCGATAGTATGGGAAATATCCTCGCCGTTAAAAAAGGTACAGGAGAATCTGACCTGCGCATCTTGGTTGCTGCACACATGGATGAAGTCGGTTTCATGGTAACTGGCATTGATAGCAATGGCATGTTGCAAGTGAAGAATGTCGGCGGGGTGGATGCGCGTATTCTTCCGTCATTGCGCGTGAAAGTCGGCAAACAAAAGTTGCCCGGCGTGTTTTGTTGGAAGCCCATTCACCTCAATCGCGGTGATGACGTTGTCAGCATTGATAATATGCGCGTTGATATTGGCGCAACGAGTAAAAGCGCAGCCCAAAGTAAAGTGCAACTCGGCGATCGCATAGTTTTTGATTCTGAAGTTATTGAAATGAATGATGTTGTCATACGTGGTAAGGCTTTTGATGATCGTGCGGGGTGCGCTGAACTGATTGAAATTATCAAAGGCGATCCATTCCCATTTGACCTATTAGTTGCTTTTACAGTGCAAGAAGAAGTCGGCTTACGCGGAGCATCGGTTCTGGGTGAAGCGTTGCGTCCAGATGCTGCAATTGTGCTTGAATGTACAGCTTGCCATGAGGTTCCACAACCTCCTGAAAAAGCAGATCAAACAACAGTAACCAAATTGGGACACGGCCCTGTAATTAGTTATATGGATCGCACTTCAATCGCGCATGTAGGGTTGCGTCGCCATTTTACACAAACGGCAGAAGCCAACGGTATTCCTCATCAATTTCGTTCACCGCAATTTGCTGGTGGAACCGATGCGGGGATTATCCATAAATCCATTCATGGCATACCTTCTCAAACAATTTCATTACCGGGACGTTATTTACATACCCCACATATTATGATGAGCATGGAAGACTTCAGTAATGGGGTCAAATTGGTTCGAGCAGCGTTGCAAACTCTCTCTGCGGATGTATTGGAGATAAACTGATATGAAAGATTTGATCAAAAAACTTGTAGAAGCATGGGGGCCTTCTGGCTTTGAGCATCAGGTACGCGCTATTATCGAGGATGAAGTGCGCGATCTATGTGATGAAATGTACGTTGATAGCTTAGGCAATCTTATTTGCCGCATCGGAGAAAAGACCGACGACAATTATCGCATTATGATCGCGGCTCATATGGACGAAATCGGGCTGATGGTGTCTCATATTGATCGCAATGGATATTTGCGATTTACCAATATTGGCGGGTTGTTTCCAATCAATTTGAACGGTAGCCGCGTGAAATTTGAAAATGGCGTTGTTGGGGTCATTAGCCTAGAAAATCCTTTTCGTATGAGCGGCAACATGCCTAAGCTCGATGACTTTTTTATCGACGTAAGTGCTGCAACACAAAATGGCGCTAATCATAATGCTGACATTAAAGTAGGCGACCCTGCAATCTTTTGGCGTACGCTTGATGAAAATGGTGATCGTCTAATTGCAAAGAGCATGGATGATCGCATTGGATGTGTTGTTGCTATTGAAGCTATGCGACGCTTAAAAGAAGTGGGGACACCTCATGAGGTCTATTTCGTCTTCACGGTACAAGAAGAAGTCGGTGTGCGTGGTGCTCGCGTTTCATCGTATGCCGTTGATCCGGATATTGGTATTGCTTTAGATGTCACGAGCACGGGCGACACGCCAAATGCTGATCCAATGCCTGTGAAAATGGGGCATGGGGCCGCAATTAAAGTGAAAGATGTTTGGCTTGTTGTCTCCCCCGAAGTGCGTGATTGGATGATTGATACAGCTGAGCAGCATCAGATTGCCTATCAGCTTGAAGTGCTGCAAGGGGGTTCAACTGATGCAGCAGCGATTCAGATGGCGCGTAGTGGTGTAGCAGCAGGGTGCATTAGTATTCCAACGCGCTACATTCATACGCCGAGTGAGATGTTAGACATTAATGATGTCAAGGCATGTGTTGAACTTCTCACTCAACTATTGGCAAACGCAATCCCTGATAACATTAAGCGACGTTAAATATCTTTTGCTGTAGGCAATCTCTAGGGTTAGCTTCTTGATGATATACTATGAGGCTAGCCTCTTTTTTATTTTGCAATGATATACAGGAAAGGTGCTGCATATTTATGCACGTTTACTTGGTACGACATGGTCAAAGTTATGTGAATTTGCCCGATTGGAATGATTATGATTGGGATAAGCCACTTACTGAGTTAGGAGAGCTTCAAGCGGCAGCAGTCGCTAATTGGTTAAAAGATAACATTAAAGCGGGACTACTCTATTCGAGTACTTTAGTACGTACCCATCAAACAGCAGAGTATATTAGCAAAGCGACAGGACTAGAAATTCTCTTTGATCATCGTATTCGTGAAATAGGTACGAACGCTCCTGATGGTAGCCCGCTCGAATCGAGTGAAGAAACTCGTTATATTGAAGGCGTTTGGGGAACACAGCTCCCTTATGATCCAGTAACGGGAAATGGGGAAAACTGGATGCAATTTCGCTCACGAATTGGCACTTTTATTGAGTCACTGATTCGTATGTTTGATAATCATTCACCTAGTACGGAAGAAGAACGTATTGCTCAGAGCATTATAGTGGTATGTCATGGTGGGGTCATTGAAGCGTTTTTTGAATACGTTTTTGAGAAAGGGCCTTGGAGTGTTGTTTCAGTCATGACACACAATACAGGTATTACCTATTTTGAATATCGCCCTACCACTAACCGACCAGAATGGCGCTTACATTATCATAATCGCATCGAGCACCTATCTGCTGATCTGCTCACAAGATAGGTTTATATCCACAATGCTCAGAGCGAATACTCTTGATTATAATTGAGCAAAATTATTCTTCTATCTTTTGAGATAATCAGGAGTATTTGTGTTGAAAGAGTACAATATCGCGCTATTAGGTTTCGGAAACGTATTGCGGGCTTTTGCGGCTTTACTAGAACGAAAACAAGAAGACATTGTAGAGGATACAGGTATTCGCCTAAAGGTTGTGGGCGTTGCTACCAATAGTAAAGGGATAGCGATCAATCCTGAAGGGATCGATTTAAACGCTGCACTAGCACTAGTAGATAAAAATCAGTCGTTAACAAGTTTACATGTTGGCGAGCCAATTACAGACGCTTTTGAATTTATTCAAAAAGTGCCGGCAGTTGCTATTTTGGAAGCAACATGGCTGAATCCTCAAACAGGACAACCCGCAACAGATTTTTGTCGTGCGGCATTGCAAGCTAACAAGCATCTTATCACCGCGAACAAGGGGCCTGTTGCGTTTGCCTACCGAGAGTTGAAAGCACTCGCTGACAGCAAAAACTTGAGCTTTTTCTATGAAAGCACAGTCATGGATGGTGCACCTGTGCACGTTTTGCGGCGTGAGGCTTTGCTAGGCTTAAAAGTCAATCGTATTCGTGGTATTTTGAATAGTACGACGAATTCTATTCTCACACGCCTAGAAGAGGGTATTGCTTTTGACGTTGCCCTTAAAGAAATGCAAGATGCAGGTCTTGCGGAAGCTGATCCTACCAACGATATAGAAGGTTGGGATGCTGCGGTTAAGATTAATGTACTGGCCAATATTTTTATGGGCGTTGATTTGCGTCCTTCTGATGTTGATCGCACAGGGATTACTGAAGTCACCGTAGAGGCAGCGCAACGTGCTGTGCAAAATGGACAACGCATTAAACTTGTTTGCGAAGCAATACGTACAGAGACTGATGTAAGGCTAAGTGTGAAACCTACTCACCTTGATCTTAGCGATCCGCTGGCGCATGTGAGCAGCACAGCCTGTGCAGTGAGCATTGACACGGATATATTGCCAAATGTTATGGTTATGGCCGGCCCTAGTAGCCCTACCACTACTGCATATGGCTTATTGATCGACACACTAAATGCCTTACGTGGCCGTCGTTAGGTAGCAGGATTCGTATTGGGCTTTGTTGGCGTATTTTCAGCGGTTTCTTCAGGTGCTGTCGCAGCTGTAGGCGGTGACCAGTCACCGGTATCACTGCTGCTCGCCAACCCAGCCCGCACCATTGCGGCGTGTGTCTTTTCTGAAAGCGGATCAATATCGTGGGCAATACCATAAGGTAAATCATTAACCACGCAAAAATTAGGCAAATCATTGACTGCCAGTTGGGCATCTGCTGTGCGTATCTGATCAAGTCGTATGCCAGCATTGAGTAAGGCATCACGTAATGGTGTGGGGTCTTGCCCGTGCAACGCATAGGCAAATAAAATGCCCGGCCCTACAGCTTCTGCATGAGCTACTGTTGAACCTTGATTTTTAAGTGATAGGGCGAAATAGTGTTCTGTGCCTTCTTCGTGTCGGTCATGCCCAAGTTGGTGTGCAAGTTGTACTGAAACCATGAGTAAGTCTAATAATGTTCGCAGCCCCTCAACTGTCCCTTCGCCAATATCTTTAGCACTTTTGATTGCTTGAGACGCTAAACCTGCGGCTACGCCAGCGCCCCATGCAGAAAATTTTTGCGCTTCGGTTGTGCGGTTGTGCTTGGCTGCATAGCGCCAATCTAGCAAGGCAGTTACTATAGCTAAAATATCAACAATGGCAGCACCACGCTCATGAGGTGGGGCAGCTTGGATAACATCCCAATCTAATATTACCTCGTTTGCCGCACCAGTTTCGATGCGTTTAACTAAGCCGTCATTTAAAGTTTCAGCAAAAGATTCAAATAATGTATCACTCTCTAAAGACAAAGGGATAAATACCATTGGCTTTTGGTTTGCATGAGCTACTAATTTGGCGGCAATAACGGGTATACCATTTCCCACTGCATAAATCACCTCAGCTTGTGATGGAAGATTTTGGGCTAGATAATCCATCAGATCATCAGATGTGTCGATGGGTTCTGCTTGAACCACAACAGGCAAATCAAGTAAATGGCTCACTTGACTCCATGCTGCATCGCTCGTGATTAACGCGACTGGACGTTTTTCTTCTACTTGGTTTAATGCTGTAAAAGTAATTTTGGGTAATGGCCATATATTCGACATGGGTCTGGTTCTCCGCATTTTAAGATAACAAAATTTCTATATACACAGTCTAAAGCCGATTGATGTTGAAAACAAATCAATCGGCCATTTTTATTCTTATGATTCTATAGATTGAAGCGCTTCGTGCAAACGTTTGATTGCTGCTTCTGTGCGTTCAGGTGGCAATGCATAGGAAAAACGTATCCAATACTTGCCCGCAGGTGAGAAAAATACGCCCGGAACAACAGCAATACCAAAATCTTCTGCAAGCAAAGCGCCTAATCCTTCTGTGTGCTTAAAGTTTTTGGCTTTGACCCAGCGCTCAACATTGATGAAGGCATAATAGCCATCGCCTAGCACATATTCGTAGTCATGCTCACTTAAAAATTGTCCTAATAAGCGGCGACTGGCATTTGTTGGTTCAACGATTGTACGGCAAGCATTCTCATAGCCCATTTCATACGCCACAATAGCGACAGCTTGGCTATAAAAACTAGGGATAACACCATGTGAAGCGTGACTTGTAATGAACTTCACCACCTCAGTTGAAGCAACAAGATGACAATTGCGTATGTTGGAGCCGCCTAAAGATTTTGTCAATCCGTCTAAGAACATAAGCTGATTACGCTCTTCAGGCGAAAAAGCCCCCAATACAACGTTAATGTCATGAGGTGAGCCTTCAGTAACCCAGTGATAGATCCAATCAAACAGAACGAATTTTACACCCAAATCAAGCGCTGTTTTGGCAATAGTGATCTGCTCCTCAAGGGGCATTACACGTCCGGTTGGGTTATCTGGAGACGTGATAATTAGCCCCGCCACTTGACGGCCTTTTGAAGTAGCAAATTCTACAGCTGTACGAATACCTTCAGGGGTATATTTCCAGCCATCATGAGGGTCACCCGACGCACGCAAGACGTTTAGCCCACCAACATATGGCCCCCAGTTATAACTAATCCATGGCAC
>RFGP01000117.1 GCA_003697365.1 Chloroflexota bacterium
GCACCTTCAATTAAGGCTTCAGCTGGAGTCTTACTACCATAAACAAGCTGGAGTCTTGTTCCACGAAAATAGAGCAATAAAACATAAGGTCTTGTTTGTGTATTGGCAATGGCTGTTCTTGCCCAATCAATTTCAGTCTCAATTTGTTCGGATAAAACACGCCCTTCTTCAGGCACACCAAGAGCAGCGGCTACCATTTCCACTTTACGAATTGGTAACGTCAGATCAACATCTTCACTGTCGGGCGCAATTACGACAGGGATTCCCAATTCTCGCAGCTGATCTAAGACAGTAATCGGCATACAAGTTTCAGTACAAAAGAACACTGTAGGATCCATAGCAACAATGGGTTCAAGCGTCAAACGACGTGCAAAGCCAAAAGCATTTACTTGCTCTAGTATTTCTGGTGGATAAGTCGAACTAATATCCACACCAACTAAATGATCGGCAAAACCCAATGCAGCTATGATCTCGGTAATGTCACCGCTGCCTGAAACAATGCGCTCAATAGAATCAATCGTCACTGTTCGCCCAGTTGCATCCACTATAGTTATGGGGGAAGTATTTCCCCCTCCATCTTGTGCACCAACAGGATTCACAGACAAAAATATCGATATAATTCCCAAGAAGCTCAAATAAGAGAGCATTCTTTTTAACACCGCTATCTCCTAATCAGAATTTGTGGCACGCTGTTGTACTTCTGCTGGCAGTTTAGCCAACTCTTCTTCAGACATTTTGAGCAATGTTGCTGCAGAAATATTTTCCAATACAGAAGCGTCTTGTTCCGCCATCCACAATATAATATCAGCCGTCAGATATTGTTCAATAATGTATCCTGTATAAGGATACTCAGCTGTCCAGTTAATAATTTCTATGCCATAGAGTTCTTCACCTGTAAATGGATCAACAACCGTAGTGAAAAAGTCATCAGCAGTGTCTAACTCGATTTGAAAACCATCCCCAACAAGTTTCCAATTGGCATTGAGCGTTGGGGCATCACTACCACTAAGAACTTCGGTAGTGTTAGGTGCAAAACTGAGCATACTTGCCCCTTGAAAAACTGGAATTGCGGCAGCTGTTGAGATGACATTGAAGAATTCATCTCGTCCATCAGCAAATATAAATGCGCCATTTGCATCAGCAAACTCAATAAGTGTTCGCTCAGGATTACCCCAGTCGGCAAAAGACTCTTCACTCGCGATCAAAGCCTGCATTACAAAAGCTGTCGCTAGAGGATCGCTTACTTCTTCTGTTGGATCAATTGACCAGCCTCCATCAGGTTTTTGAATGCTTTGTAGAAAAGCCAATGCTTGAGGAAGCAAGGCGCTCTGTTCACTTGCAACAAGTGCTTGTATGCACAGGCTCGTCGTGATGACATCTGCTTCAGCGTTGGTGGTAATGCCTACACTACCATCTTCATTGAAAAACGAATTTAATTTGTCCATCTGCGATTGTGAAATTGCTATATCCATCACGAAGCGCGCAATAAGCCCTAGACAAAAATGATCGGCCCGAACGTCCTCTGCACGCATTTTCTCGCTATAATTCGCTAATAGCTCACCATCAGCAAAGCTACTAATATCTGTATTTGTGGCAACCAATGCAATCAATGAGAGCGATAATTCATCAAGTGCTAAAGTCGAAAAATCTTGAGTAGATAGCCATTCTAATGCTGCTGAATTTTCTTTTTCAACAGAGCTCAAAGCTATTAAAACAAAAGCTGTTGCCCCCACTTCATTTCCAAAGCTACCATTTTCTGCTTGTTGTTCATTCAGCCAATTAGCAGATAATGTAGGGTCTGCTTGCCCAATAGCAGGGGTGAAAGAAAACAGCAGTATAGTTGCAACTAAAGTAATGCTTAGTAAATAGCGCACAGATGAGCTTCCTTTCAAAAATCTCACGAAAGTTTTGCAAATTTTATCAAAATTACTCAAGCGAAGGTAGAGCGGGTGCGATTATGCTAAAAGATTAATCTAATACTTAAATAGAAAATTTTTCAGCAAATTTGTTGCACGTTTCAGCAAAGAAAGTTATTATTTTCTTGGCCTTAAACAAATCCATAAATATTTATAATTGTTTTTCGTAAACAATGGCCACTAAAAGTAATATCAGGATGCTAAAAAATATTTCATTTCATTTTGCGTACCCAAACGCAAATATTCCCCATGTTGTTCTTACACATAAGGAGATAGTTTGTTGTGTCTCAGTTTCCTGTATCGGAGGGAATCACGTCACGTGATGTCCATGCAAATGGTATTCGCCTGCACATTTTAGAACGAGGTTCCAAAGACGCACCCAATAAATTGCTTCTAGTACATGGCAATATTTCTGCCGCAACTTGGTGGGAAGAAGTCATGCTAGGACTTGATGAAGCATCATTCCATGCCGTTGCTGTTGATTTACGTGGCTATGGTGACAGCGAGGCTGCACCAGTAGATGCAACACGTGGTTATGGCGACTTTGTCGACGATCTACACGCTATTGTCAGTGATGTGTTGCATTGGTCACATTTTCACTATGTGGGTCATAGCATGGGTGGTTCAGTTGGCTATGCTTACGCAATTGCATATCCGACATTCATCAAAAGTATGACATTAATCGCCCCCGGCTCTCCCTACGGTTTTGGTGGCACAAAAGATGCACAAGGTACACCAAACTACGACGACTTCGCTGGCAGTGGTGGAGGCATGGGAAACCCTGAGTTGATCCGTATGATGCGCGAAGGGTATCGCGGCGCTGATCATCCTGTAGCACCATTAAATGCGCTTCGCAACCTAATCTTCAAACCACCATTTATTGCGCCAAGAGAAGATGTGTTGTTAAGTGCAATTCTTGCGACAGCATTAGGCGATGACAATTATCCGGGCAACAAAGTTCCTAGCGACAATTGGCCGGGCTTTGCACCGGGCGATCGGGGTGTGTTGAATGCTCTGTCACCTAAGTATGATCATGGATATAAGATAGTAGATATACCCGCTGAACATAAACCGCCTATTTTATGGATCCGTGGCGATAGTGACGTGATTATTTCTAATCAGTCAACAAGCGAACTAGGCACGTTAGGACAGATGGGTCTTATTCCCGACTGGCCGGGTACAGATGTCTTCCCACCACAACCCATGATCGATCAAATTCAAGCTGTGCTAGAACGGTATCAAGCCAGCGGAGGTTATTTTGAAGAGCATATCTTTGAAAATTGCGGGCATTCTCCACATGTTGAACGCTATGACTTATTTATGCCATTATTCCAAGAATTCGTAACTTCTCATCAATAATCTCATCAAAGAAAGGAGAAAGTATCTTATAGGTGGTCTATTTCTTTTATAGTCTCTAATTTGCATCAGATAATGTTATATGACAGGAGATAATGATCGTGTTTCGGAGCAAAAAAACATTTACTGTGCTAGTAGTGGTAATTGTCCTCGTCTCTATGGTTGTTATGCCTGCTTTTGCAAGCAATAACAATGCATCCCACTTTGGAAATCATCAAGAAGGAGTTCCACTAAAGATTGGCGTGCTGACTGATCATAGCGGCCCTCTTGCAATCTATGGTTTTGAGCAAACACAAGGCTTTGAGCTCGGTATTGAATATGCTACTGATGGCACAATGGAAGTCGCAGGGCGGCCTATTGAAATTGTCGTCCGCGATAACGGCGGCGATATAGATCAAGCACTTGCTGATGCTCGTGAGCTTATCGAAGTAGAAGGTGTCGAAATTCTCGTCGGAACTGTAAGTTCTACAGTTACCCTTAACTTACAAGCAACCGCCGTTGAATATGAGATCATTCTTATGGCGGGGCCAGCAGCTACACCAGCCATTACAGGCGAAAACTTCAATGAGTATACTTTCCGCGTGTGTCGTAATACCTTCCAAGATGCTGCGGCAGGCGCTAGTTTTGCCTTAAACGAATACGGCTCCAATTATGTTATTTATGCTTCTGATGACGCATTTGGTGCTGGCACAGCAGCAGCTTTCGATTTTGTCCTACAAAGTCGCGGTGCAACTCCCGTTCGAGACACCATCTTCGTTCCCACTGATACCACCGACTATACCGCATCAATTACTGAAATGATTGAATCTGGTGCTGATTTTGCGGTGGTTATTTGGGCAGGAGCGTCTGGTGTAACGCTATTTAACCAAATGGCAGAACTTGGTGTTCAAGACTCGTTAGGTGTATTAACGGGCTTCAATTCCAACGACATCCAAGACTTATTGGGCTTAAACCAAGTTGGTGATATTGGTTTCATCGTCTATCACTATACAGCTCCCGACAATGAAATTAATGATTGGCTCGTAGAAACTCACAAAGAACGCTATGATGGCGATCCCCCAGACTTATTCACTGAGTGCGGATTTGCTACAGCACAAGCAATTGTGGCTGCAGTTGAGGCAACAGAGGGTGATACCTTCCCTGATGCAATGATCCCGGCACTTGAAGGGCTAGAATTTGAAGGGCCAAAAGGCACCTACTACATTCGTCCAGAAGATCATCAAGCGTTGGTGCCAATGTACGTGATGAAACTAGTTGATACAGAACCAGAAGAGCCCTTCGCCTACTATGAACTATTAGCAGAAATTAGCGCTGAAGATGCCGCTCCGCCATGCTTAGCACCGGGACGTTCTAGCGAAAACCTAGAATGCCCCCCTGCTGAATAAGTATTAAATCACTTTGTAGTTCATGGAAAAGGGCAAGCGTTATGTCTGCCCTTTTTCTATACACAAAATACAGAGGTAGATTGAATGAGCGATTATATATTACAAGCTAAAAATCTACGCAAAGAATTTGGCAGTTTGATCGCGGTGCGTGATGTGAGTATTAATGTCGAGCGCGGGCACTTACATAGCATCATTGGGCCAAATGGTGCAGGCAAAACGACTTTGTTTAATTTACTAAGTGGAAATTTGCGCCCCACATCTGGTGAGCTATGGTACAACGGTAAAAACATTACACGACTACCACTACATCGCCGTGCACATATTGGTATTGGAAGATCATTCCAAATCACGAACATTTTCCCAACGCGCACCGTATTTGAAAATGTACGCCTTGCAGCGCAAGCACGCAACCGAGACTTAAAAGCCGTTTTTACAGTATGGGGACGCATGACCAGTTTAGAGTTAAGGGCTTTTGAGGCTATTGATATTGCCCAGCTAACAGGAAAAGAGCGTATGCTTGCTAGTGCATTGGCACATGGCGACCAACGTAAACTTGAACTAGCAATGATTGTTGCTGCTAATCCTGAGCTTATGTTGCTGGATGAACCCACAGCTGGTATGGCAACAGAGCAAGTGCCCGAAGTCATACAAACAATAGACCATATTCGCCAGCAAGGCCATCGGACTGTAATGCTTGTTGAGCATAATATGAGCGTAGTGATGAGTGTCTCGGATCGCATTACAGTGATGCATCATGGAAGCGTACTAGCTGAAGGCACTCCCAAAGAAATTAGCGAAAGTCATGAAGTGCAACAAGCATATCTTGGTGAGTTATATAGTGATCTTATGGAGTCTGCACGCGATGGATGATGGACAAATTATCATTAAAAGCCATGTAGAGCCAACATCTCCTGAGGGCAATTATATTCTACAAGTTGAAGGTATTCACACGTACATTGGTCAATTCCATATTCTAGAAAATGTAAGTTTTCAAGTTCCAGAAAACAGCATCACAGTGCTTTTAGGACGCAATGGTGCAGGCAAAACAACGACCCTGCGTAGCATCATGGGGCTAGCAAATGTACGTGAGGGCAACATTGTCTTTAATAACGAAAATATCGCTCGCCGCCGTCCTTATCATATTGCGAGCTTAGGTATTGGCTATGTACCAGAACATCGAGCAATTTTCCGTGATTTGACCGTGGAAGAGAACCTACGTATTGCTGAACGCAAACGAGGTGATTTAGCCAATCGACTTGGATTTATATTGGACTTATTTCCTGATTTGAAGCGCTTATATAAATTGGGTGGCGGACGTTTATCAGGAGGACAGCAGCAAATGTTGGCAATTGCAAGAGCACTTGTGCCTGAAAATCGCCTATTGCTTATTGATGAACCCAGCGAAGGCTTAGCACCAGTAATTATTGAGGCGATGATTCACGCGATTCAACAACTCTCGGCAAATAGCACTACAGTTTTACTCGTTGAACAAAACTTCCGCATGGCAAGTCAATTGGCTGAAGATTATGTAATTATCGAAGAAGGACAAGCTGTGTTATCAGGCAAGATGGCCGATCTTGTTAAAGATACAGCAACCATTCATCGCTATTTAGGAGCAGCATAAACATGACCAAAGAACTTGTAGCTTTATTGGTGCTCTACTATGGCATTACAACAATCAGCGGAGGCTTAATTTTTGCATGGCGTTTTCCTCAATTAAACCGTGATAGCTTAGCTGGTGCTTTTATTGGATTTGGGGCCGCGCTACTCGGCTTTGGCGTGATTGGGCTTCTTGCGCTGTGGTACCTTACACCAATTAAACAAATAGCTTTTGCTGGCGTAGGTGAACTTAATGAGGAACGTAAAGGTGCCTACAAAATTGCCAATAATGTTTTGTGGGGTATGGGCGCGTTTGCCTTCATGTGGATACTTCTATTCTTACTGGCGCTAAATACTGAGCCAAGTCGCTTCTTGATTGTTGTCGCCGGTGGGTTATATGAAGGTATGTTGATATTTTTGGTGGCCGCTGGGCTTAGCATCATTTTTGGCTTAATGGACGTATTGAATCTTGCACAAGGGGCAACGTTTACGATTGGCGCATATATTACGTGGGCGATCTATACAGGATTAGATGATTGGCGCACAACAACCGCAGGTGTTGCGCTTGCTTTATTACTAGGACTTGTTATAGCTACACTATCTGGTGGTGTATTAGGCTTTGTAGTAGAACGCGCATTGATTCGCCCAACATATTCACGCCCTTTTTTTCAGATAGTGCTTACATTTGGCTTAGCTGAGGTTATTCGTCGCATCATCATTGCACAGTATGGCACAGAAGGTCGCTCCAATATCAACCTACGTCTAAAAGATGGCACTGATACTTTTTTAACGGGGCTTTTTCCGGGAACATCCATCCAAAACTATTGGCTTTTCATGATCCTGATGGGGTTAATCATGATGTTTGGCGTGCAATACTTACTACAAAATACCCGCATAGGCATTATCATTCGCGCAGGTGTACAAGATAGCGAAATGGTCGAAGCCTTAGGGATTAATGTGCGCCTTATCTTTACGCTTGTGTTCGCCTTAGGTTCAGCAGTAGCGGCCTTAGGCGGTGGCGTAGCAATAGGTTTCTTACCCCCTACACCTGTATTAGGCGATGCTTTTTTGTTGCAGGCAATTGCTGTTGTGATTGTTGGTGGATTAGGTAGCTATTCAGGAACAGCTATTGCCGCAATGGTCATTGGTATTACAGGGCGCATCATCGGCCACTTTGCTTTTGTTGAATTCAACGCAGAAGCTCTAGGTTCATCAGCAGTCTTACTGATTTTAATTTTAGTACTCTATGTAAAACCAACAGGCTTATTTGGTCAAGCACATTGATAATAAAGGTGAGCTCATGGAAGACCGTTTACAACGACGCAACCCTATTATTCAATTTATTTTCGATTATTGGATATATATTGCTATTGGCATCATTATGTGGCAGCTCCCGTTTTGGCTTGCCGATTTTTACAATGACAAAATCACTGGATTTGAAAGCGCTGCAGACTTAAGACGTTGGATTTTACGGGAAAGCGGAGATGGTTCAAACCAAACGCTTAATTGGCTTTCAATCATCAACAATTTCTATATTGTTGCCATCTTAGCTATGTCCTATAACCTTGCCTTTGGTTTTTCAGGGATTATTTCCTTTGGCCATGCGTTGTTTTTTGGTTTTGCCACATATCTCATGATCATTCTAATTAAAGATTATGAACGCTCTTTACAAAATGCGGCCACCGCAGGAATTCTTTTTGGCATCTTGTTTGGACTCATTATGTCTCTAGCTGTGTTGCGCATCAAAGGCGTATATTTTGCGATGTTCTCATTAGCCCTTGCCGAGATGTTCTTCCAGCTTTCACGAATTCGTATCTTTAAGTTTTTGACGAACGGAGATGAAGGTATTCAATTTGGCGCGAGCGCACCTGAAATCGCTACGAATTTACAGCGTCTACAATTGTATTATGTTTGCGCTGCCCTTGCCGCGGCGACGTTCATTTTTATTCGATTATTGATGGCTTCTCCTATTGGTAAAGTCATTGTAGCTATTCGTGAAAATGAAGCGCGTGCAGAAACAATGGGGTATAACGTTGTGCGCTATAAAACCCTTGTTCTTGTGCTTTCTTGTACTTTGGCAGCAATGGCAGGGAACTTAGATGCCCTTCATGCTTCTGCCGCTGACCCTGTAACTGTCTTGGGTGTTGGCCGAACAATCGATCCGCTACTAATGACCATTATTGGCGGCACAGGAACGAATCCGGGACCAGTTGTTGGGGCTTTTGTTATGGACATAGGCGAAGAATTTTTCCGAGATGAAGCGTTACGTGTCGACCTAAATTTTGTGCTTTTTCATATCCGTACTACTATAAATACTGTACAAATCTGGCCCGTTGTTCTTGGCATTGTCTTCATATTAATAGTACTCGTTGTTCCATATGGTATTGTTGGGCAGATTAATCTTATTTGGCTGGATGTTAGACGCTGGATACGGATTTATCTTTATAATCCTTTGGTGCGTCGTAATCATAAAATCGCAGTTTGGATGAAGCCTATTACAGGAGAGCCACCTTCAGTAGCACTTGCTTATGCACAAAGTACTACTGAAAAGCGAATAGCACAGTGGGTTCTCGATTATCCTATTACAGCAATGTATGCACTAATATTATCGTTTGCGTTTTTGGGTGGGCTGATGACTCTTGATCATCGAACTTTTATGACCATCTTATTATTCCTCAGCTTGATCACCAGCCCTATCACAATTTTTATGTTTGGGAAAAATCAGCTTGCTAATTTGCAGACATCACAAACGCCTCTACAAGCACGTATACAAAGGTGGTTGAGCAAGTCAAACTAAAGAGTTTCTTTACCCCATCGGATGGCGACTGCACTCCATGTATAACCTGTGCCTGCGCCGGCTAATACAACAAGGTCGCCATCTTTCAAAATTCCTCGCTGATGTGCTAAATCAAGCGCAATGATCTGATCTACAGATTGCACATGACCGTAATGATCAAGATAAATGCTTTGTTCTTGCCTTAATCCTAAATCTGCTAGAATAGCATCATAAGCAGAGCGCTTCATGTGCACCAGTCCAAGAAAATCTATATCTTCTACTTGATAACCACTTTTTTCGACTGCTTGGCGGATGACTTGCAAGAAGTTTGAGTGCGACACTTCACCTAAACGTTCGCCCATAAACTTTAGGTCAGGCACATCAAGCTGATGCAAATCTTGTTGAACTGTTTGCTCAGAAGGCGGCATACAGCTGCCACCAGCTTTCATCACTACAGAATGGCTCAAAACTCCATCGCTAATTACTGATGATCCTAGTACGATGTTTTCTGAATACTCACGTTTCAACAGCACAGCGCCTGCACCAGCACCAAAATTAAACATAAAGCGTGCTCGTTCATTATCATAATGAACAAGATCATTTTCACGAGAAGCTGTAACAAGCAGCACATACTTCAAGCTATTGTCTTCAAGCATCATAGCGCGTGCCGTTTTAAAAGCTATAGGTGCCCCTGCACACAACGCATACAATTCAAAGGCCCCTGCGTTTTCTGCGCCAATTAACTCTTGAATACGTGTTGCCGCAGACCACACAAAATGCTCTTTATATTCGCTGCCATGATAGATAATTAAATTCACTTCATGAGGAGATACCCCCGCACGCTCCAGTGCTTGCTGTGCAGCCTTGGCCCCCATAGTTGCACAGTGATCATCTGGACCAGCAATATGCTTCTGAACTAATCCCATTTTTTTGACCACTATCTCTTCAGGTATACCAGTTGCTGCTGCTACCTCAGCAGCAGTCTCTATATGCGCAGGAAAATAAGTTCCCCACGAAACAATGCCAATATTTGTCATCACTTAAAATCCTTTCAAACATTCTGCAGTGAACAAAATTTTGACATACTCCCCATCGCTAAAGCAAGGGGCTTTGGGCGCGGTTATCGGTAACTTAAAAAAGGCCGATTGTGGAAAAACAATCGACCTTTCTAAGAGCATTTACGAATTAAAAATTCAACTACTTAAGGCTAGGATACGCCTGCAAAATTTGCAGTATTCGTGCCTTTAAATCGGCTACTTCTTTCATTGCTTCAAGCATACCGCCCTTCACGCGCTGTGATTTAATGTCTGCAAGGCGTTGTTGAGCTAAGCGTTCAGCTTCACGCAGACGATTTAATTCTTCTCGGATTTCTGGAGGCACAGGTGTATTAGCCCCCCCCGTCGCAGGTGATATTGTGAGCTTAGGTTTTGTAATGGTTCTTTTAGGTGCCGCTTCTGATCGGTCTGAAGTGCTAGTTTTTGCTTCGCTTTTCTGATGTTTTTGCTCTTTACTTTTTGCTTTTTCTTTGCGTTCAGCAGCACGGCGTTTCAACTCTCGCCAACCGGGGAAAATTATCTGACGTGTTTCTTCATCCAAACGATCTTTTGCAAGTTTATAAAATATACCGCCAATCGTTCGCCGACGAGTACCATCTAAGGTGAGCATACCACCAGCTTCTTCTAGCCGCTGTGTGTTCTCTAGTAAGGTATCAACATATTCAAAACCTTTTAACTCAATAAGGCGCGCAATCTGAGCAATAGGACGCTTTTCTTTTTCACCTAAGATTTCAGCAATTTCAAGAGTACGTTTCCAGATAGCTTCACGGGCAGGATCAGTTTTCTTCTTTTTCTTGAAGCCCGTTTTAGGTCTACCTTTTTGTTGAAATTCGCGTTTTTCGGGTTTCCTCTTGCTTTGAGGTTCTGCCTTGCGTAATTCTAATTCCATACCGCCAATTGCATATCCTGTTAATCCAGCAATAGCAGCAGCGGCTTCATCATCAGAACCCATTCTTACAAATGCATAGAGCTGGGGTTGCTGCCTTTTCTGGTCAAAAGGACGTTTTATATCTACTACTTTTCCATAGGTGCTAAACAACTGAGCTAAATCTTGGGTCGTTACAACAGGGGCAACGTTCCGCACAAATATCTGATAAGACATTTGATGGACTCCTTAAGGTACTTGTATAGGGTGAATATTCTTAAGCTAATAGGATTATTCTACTATTTAATATTGTGGTCAACCCTATTCTATATTGGATTGCGTATTTTGTTGTGACCATGCATCTGCATATAAAGAACGAACAGTTTCAAGTGAACGATGTCCCAGTATATCACGCACTTCTTGAGGAGTAGCGCCACTAGCAATAAGTTGAAGTGCTCGCCAATGCCGAAACATTTGAGGAGATACCTCTCCCATCCCTAAAGCCTTTGCAGCCCTCCTGACAATGCGCCACGCAACAACGCGACTCATACGTGCTCCCTCGTAGCGTTGATCATGGCTAATGAATAAAGGTTCATCGTTTTTCGGCGTTTTGCGTTGAAAAATATAGGCACGAATCGTAGGCAATGCACTTTGTATGTGAATTTCATAAGGGTGATTACTTTTACCAACCACCGTAATCGTCACAGATTTGCGTAGCACAGAACCTGTTGGGATGTCACCAACATTAAGGCTGAGAAGCTCGCTCACACGTCCGCCAGTATCAGCTAGACAATGCAAGAAAGCTCGATTTCGCAATCGTACCAACTCCCATCGTGCAAGGCGCGCTTCATCTTTTAATAAATGTCTTGGGGGTTCAAGATGATCATAATATCTAACGAGCGGACTTAAATCATCTACGAACACCACATGAGAATTAGAGCGTTCCACTAAAAAATCATCGCGGTATTGTTGATAAGCAACAGCGAGATCAAAGCCTTCTGGCAACCAACCTTGCGACTGTATAAAGCTAAGCCAGTGATGTACACCCGCAACACGAAGTTCTATAGTAGCGAAAGCATAAGGGCGTTTATCAGAACGCTTTGGTTTGTGGGGTTCTTGTGCAAGCCATTGCGCAAAATGTAGTAATACACTTTGATCTTGTGCGGAAAAATCCTGTGTTGATAGCTGGCAAGCTGTAACATAAGTTTTATGTTGGATTGGTAAAATCTTGGCACTACGATCATCCAAAAAATCAAAAAACAGTTCTACAGCTCGCCGATATGCTAATAAGGTATGTTGAGATCGAAAATTCGCCTGTTGTTGGTAAATACGAAAACTCTCTTCTAATGTCACAGACGAATTTGACATTAAGTTACCTTCCTAGTTGCTATGAACCATTTGCGTTTGCATCATCTGAGGGGATATTTATTGTCATATCATTAGGCAATTGTACCCAATAGATTTCGGCTCCATATTGAGAATGTACAAAAAGTCGCATATCCGGAGTAATGTTGAGTCCTACAAGTGGCGCTTGAAGTTCTGTCCAAACAACTGGTTGGACATCGAAATTCGTGCATCCCCCTTTTTCACGGCACTCTTTAGGATTAACTCGACCAATAATGCCACGCTGTCCTAATGCATAAGCGAAATAAAGGTAACCATCTGGACCCATCACTAAATTTGTCGTTGATTGCAACCCCTGTACCAATTGCTGCATATCAGCATCTGTTAATGTTCCGTTTTCACTCTCGCTTTGATGATACCATTCAATAGAACGACGTGTACTAGTGTGATTGGCAACATAGATGTATCCTTCATCATCGCGAGCAATTCCCGTAGGAGAACGAAAACCTGTCACCATCGTTTGTACATTTCCTTCACGAGTGATATGCACGATCTCCCCAGCTCGAAATAGGGATACTAAAAAAGTACCATCATCTAAGCCCACAATCCCCCATGGGGCATCAAGACCTTCTACAATATCAACACGCTGGCTTGCTAGCGGCTGAGAACGATCAATAAAGGTAAAAGTATCTCGGCTAAAATCGGGTACCCATATAACTGGCTCGGTTTCCCTATCTTCAACGATAAACATATTGACATTCTCAATGCCAGAGATATATGTAGCCGTTTTACCCGTCGTAGCATCGACACGATAAATTGTAAAATCGCCATTACATCCAACATACAGATAACCGTCATGCCAAACCATCCCATTAGGGCGCAACACATTTCCAGAGAGTAGCTGCATATCATTCTGAGTGAGCGGCGTGGGTGTAGCAGAAGGGTCATCTTGTTGTTGAACTGATGATGTGGATAAATCTATATTGGCATACACCATTGAACTCGTAATGAGTACACTTATCAAGAAAACACTTAACAACATCAAAGCTATAAAGTGATTTTTCTGCTTCATCTCAATCAACCATTTTCAAGCTATTCTTTTTTCATGATCTCATCGTACCATTATCTCAGGAAGTTAACCACTGCTTTTACCTGACAAATACAATCAATGTATATGATTTACTCAGCATACTCTAATCTTACATTATATCTTGAGCGTGCTACAATGGGAGCGTTTTCTTAAAAACATATCTAATAATTTAAGGTGGAGAAGCCATATGCGAAACGCAATTGCTAGTATCACGCGATTAGCCGTTCGTTTTCGTTGGATAACTATTGCTATAACATTTGGAATTATCGCAGCAGGTGTCTACTCATATACACAGCTGAACCAAGAGTTACTGCCTGATATTGAATTCCCACAGACATTCATAGTTGCCCAAAATGGCGGAGCAACAAGTGAAAATATCCTTCACATGTATAGTATTCCGCTGGAAGAACGAGTATCGGAAATAGATGGTGTGGCAAATGTAGAAGCCACAAGTCGTGATGGGCTTGCTTTAATCATCGTTCGTAATGATTTTGGTTTAGAGCAAGACACAATCACAGCAGAGATTCAAGAAGCTGCCGACGAAGTGACAGCAGAATATGTGCCAGTTCGTCGTTTAGAACCAACAGGGAACGATACCCCTAAAAGTATGCTCACTGACTTAGGTGCAGAACACTTATTGTGGTTAGAAAACTTTGCGGCGGAGCAAGGCCAAGGCTTCAAACAACAATTATCGCCTGATGTTTGGCTAAGTTTTTCGGTTGAGGCATTACAAGGTTTGCCTCTTTCAAATTTTAAGCAGCTGGGCTCTAACCTAGCAAATACCTTGATAGAAAAACGTGGAGAAGCCAATCCAGATGGCATTGAATTTGAATATGACGTTGCCAATCCTCCAGTTTTACCCGCAAGTTGGCAAGCAAGCGATCCGCGTTTCCGTACAGTTGCCGATCTTGTTGAACTTGCGACCAATCGTAATATCGCGACAGTGCTTAATGACTTCTATAGTGATGGCTATCTTGCTGGCCCCCTAACCTATGTTGCTGATCTTACTGCTGAGGACATTCAAAAAGTCCTTAAAGTCGAAGAAAATTGTCGAGCATTTTTTAATGGCAATCCTCCACAAACAATTGGAGGACGTGATCGATGCTCATTTGTAAGCTATTTGGTAGAAGAAGGCGTTATTGGCTATTTAACACCCGAAGCCTATGAAGCACTTCCTGAAGAGATACGTAACGAATATCCACTTACTAACCCTATTGATCCTGAAAGCGGTGAAGAAGGCCCACGTTTACCCTCTGCATGGCGTGCAGAAGCCATTAATGTCGTCACATTCTCATTTAGCGATATACCGTTAGGCAATATCAGCATTAGTTCAGAGACTTTATCTCGTTCTGAATTGCGATTGCTTATTGAGAACAGTCTCATTCCAGCCTTAAAAGATCGTGACGATGTAGCAGATGTTGTACTCGTTGGTGGCGACGAAATTATCGTTCAAGATGTCAATACAGCAATTGAGCAAGCTGGCATTCAACCTAATACTGCTCCAGTTGAAGGTATACCAGCATTACCGCCAGCGTGGCAACAAGCCGCAGAGTTCATTCCAGACATTCAAGAACTTGATACCGCTGATGACATCTTAGCGGTGGTCGAGCAGCGAGAAGCGCGCCGTCAACAAGCACTAGAAGCAGGAGAACCTGCTGTTTCTGAACAACCATACACAGCTGCTCAATTCTTGAATGAATTTGCATTTGATCCATCTGGACAAGGGCAATTTTTAATCACCGCCCTATCAAGTGATGTTTTCCGCTATCTAGCTGCTAATGAAGAAGGATTTTGGCAGAGTCTCGCTCCAGTAACGTTACAAGCGATGAATCTTCAAGCCATTGCCGATGTACAAGAAGAATCTGGTCGAGAGTTCCCGCCCATTGTCATCATTCCCGATGAACCAATCGCTCGCACAAATGGTGATGCAAGTTTCCAACTCACTATCTTTAAAGAAGCGGGGGTCAACACGGTTGTTGGTTGGAATGATGTTGAAGAATTCCTAAATGAGTGGAAAGCCGAAAACGATGTCAATGTGTTTGTTGCCTTTGAGCAAGCTAGCTTCATTGAGGAATCCATCCAAGGGGTTACTAACGATGGGCTACTAGGTGGCATCATGGCCATCATTGTGATTTTAATCTTCATGAATCTCAGTGTACGTAGCACGCTCGTCACCTCAATCAGCATTCCAACATCGGTAATGATGGCTCTATTCTTGATTTTAGTTGTTCCTAGTAATGTCAATAGTGTTCTTAGCCCTATACTCGAAGATGTTGGGCGCGATACGACTCTAGGCAGCTTGTTAGTTGTTGTTCTTCGTTTGTTCCCAGCAACCTTTACGCTAAATATCATGACCCTGTCTGGTCTGACAGTCGCTATTGGGCGCGTGGTTGATGACTCAATCGTTGTTCTAGAAAACATTTACCGCAATGTTCAACATGGTGAAGAGCAAAAAAGTGCAGTACTCAATGGCACGCGCGAAGTGTCCGTTGCTATTTTAGCTGCCACACTGACCACTATGCTGGTTTTCTTGCCTTTAGGATTGTTTGGCGGCGTAACTGGCGCGTTTTTCTTGCCATTTGGTCTTGCTGTAACATACTCCCTCGTTGGTTCATATCTTGTTGCTATTACGACAGTGCCCGCTTTGTCATCATTGCTGATCACTAAGGAAGCAATGCCTAAAGAGGGCGATGACGGATTGATTATCATCGAAGACAATATGTCTTCTCTTGAGAAATTTAACAGTCGCCTCAAAAATGTGTTAATTCGCCTGCTGGGAGGATTAGGGCAGAGCTATGGCCGCTTGATTAGCTTCTTACTCAAGAATACATTCAATCGCTTGGCTGTTATCGTTGCGGCTATCATCACACTGATTGCAGGCATTTCATTACTCCAAAGCCGTCCTCAGACATTCCTACCAGATTTCGGCGAGCCAACAATTACTCTCAATTTAGAGCTTGATGCAATCGTAAATGGTCAAAGAGTCACTCTTGATCAGACAAATGCAATTGTGCGCGAGATCGAAACCTATCTGTTGGGTGGAACATATGAAGACCCCTTCACAGGAGAAACAGTAACCTATGAAGGACGTAACAACGCTGGAATTACAACAGTAGTATCATCTGTTGGTGGTGACGCTCAGCGTTTTGACAGCAACACCGATCAAGTAAATAACACATCAGCTATTATCCGCATAGGGCTAGAAACTCAAGCTGAACTTGATGCATTGCTTCCAGAATTACGCCAATTTGCCGAAACACTCTTGGTACAAAAGTATGGTGAGCGTGGTGCAGAATTTGTCAAAGTATCTGGCGCTGGACTGACCAGTGAAGGTTTTGGTGGCTTTTCAGTAGAAATACGCGGTAAAGATAAGAACGC
>RFGP01000118.1 GCA_003697365.1 Chloroflexota bacterium
TCAAATCGTAACAAAGGCGAAGGCGTAACTTGCTCAGACACGTATAAACGCACAAAATCGGGAGCGGTAAAGTCAATCTGATTTTGATAGAAAAATTCTCCCATGCCATTGATAAGTAGTTTATGCCACCATGCAAGCTGATATTCATCAAGATAACCTGCTTCAATGACAATTTCTGACGGACAAGCGGCCTTCCAATAGCTTAAGATTTCAGCCATTCCAAGATGAAATGCGAAATTATTCATCACCTCTGGTGACATTGCTACCCATTGTTCTTCTGACACCCCTTGAATAATCGTTTTAGGTCGGAAGACAATATTCGGTAGTAGTAAGAACTCTGCTGAAAAATGCACTGCGTCAGCGAGATAATCCACCGTGTATTGCTTATATATCAACTTAGGATGGCGGCGGCGTAGCATATCTAGTTGTTGTGTCATGCATTTACACTTTCAATCTTAATGCAATCAGAAGATATATTGATGCGTTCTAATTCTTCCAACATCTCATCGCAGATGCCAACAGGCATCTGAGGAAATTCAAGGCGCGCTTTTATGGTCGGCAGATCAAGGCGTATACACATTTCATCAGTCCCCGGAAACTGGCTCATAACATTGTAAATTTGTTTAATGCGTTGCTGATTTCGTTCAAAATCATCATCTAACGCGCTGTAAGTTACAGTAATACGACGATAAGGTACACGCTGGGTCGTCTCACTTGCTGTATCATCATGAATAAGCACAGCCTCATGTGGCATAGAAACAGTAGCAGCACGAGACTTATATCCATTATTTATGGAAGGATGATCATTTTCTGCCATCAACCACTCTGGCTCTCTCAAGTCATGTTCGTTTATAAATAGTGGAGGTTCTTCTTCGTCTGTATCTTCAGTCATATGATGCAAACTAGTGGAAGCATCATTCATATCATATATGTTTGGTTCAGGGCTAAAAGCTGTACCACGCTCCGTAACTTCCTCAATAATGAGTTGCACCTCATCACGGCGCATATCAATTTTGCCCTTGAAGATCAAAATGCGATCTTCATCTACTAATTCTTTATAGCGTTCCCAAGTGTCTGGAAACAGCACACAATTGATAAAGCCTTGCAAATCTTCTAGCGTTACAATAGCCATCTGTCGGCCATTTTTAGTCTGAATGATACGAATGTCTGAAACCATCCCCGCAACAATAGTATGGTTTCCGATTAAGTTCTCTCCATCTTCCTGAAGCTGCAAAGAAGTATGCATCACAATGCTATCTAGCTGATCAGCAACTGCCCGTAATGGATGATCGGAGGCATAAAACCCCATGAGCTCCTTTTCCCAGCGCAGTTGCTCCCGCTTTGGTACTTCTTCAACATTATAATCAAGCATCGAAAGTATAGACGAAAAACTTGGCGCATCGCTATTTGCAGTAGACATCAAATCAAATATGCTAGATTGCCCTACATCTGCGGCTTTATGAAACGAGATACTATGTGTCATCAGGCGCTCAAGGTTATGCAACAATATAGGGCGCTCAATTCCAAAAACATCAAGAGCTCCCACACGAATAAGCGGCTCTAATGCGCGCTTGCCAATAAGGCGCATATCACAACGTGTTAGGAAATCATCCAAGTCTTGGAACAATCCGCCTTCATCTCGCACTTCAAGAATGTGCTCAATGACAGCTTGCCCCACATTTTTAACAGAGAGAAGCCCATAGCGGATGTGGCGGTGACCTTTTTCATCAGGTTCAATAGTAAAATCTAAGCGAGAGTGATTAACACATGGAGGCAGGATTTTAATCCCCATGCGTTCACAGTCAGCGGCAAAAGTTGCAATCTTAGCTGAATCATCAGCATACACAGACATAAGCGCCGTCATATATTCATGCGGATAGTGACATTTGAGATAAGCTGTTTGGCATGTAATGACGGCATAGTCGGCGGCATGGGAATTATGCACAACAATATCATTTGCTACAAAATTATGATCGCCTTCAATGGTCAAATCATAGGTGGTCTGTTCTCCACTATAAGTAATTGATACAACTGTATCCCAATAAATATCTCCCTGTATACTGTCAGAAAAAAGCTCCGTGCCATACTCAATCAATTGGACGAGCTTGGCTTGTTGTGCTGGGTAAAGATAACACCCCATACGATCATAAAAACGCCGCAAATTATCTTGACCAACGATAGACACAACGTTGTTTTGAATGATTGCCATAATGTCAAGACGCAACAATAAATGGCTAATCTGTTGTGCTATTAGCGTTGAGGCAAG
Organism: Chloroflexota bacterium; assembly: GCA_003697365.1. Taxonomy (GTDB): domain Bacteria; phylum Chloroflexota; class Anaerolineae; order Aggregatilineales; family J027; genus J027. Next base: position 2,267 of record RFGP01000118.1, read on the forward strand.
CTCAACATTGAACGCAGTTTCGTCAACACGCCCTTGATGAGCGTATAAATGTCCAATGAATAACTCAATTTGCCAATTTGCTAAACTGAAAACATCTTCCGATAAAGAAGATAAGGAATTTTGCGCAAGCGAAATTAACTCATGAGTTGGCCACACAGCTTGTCCTTCAACACAGATTCGGCGAGGAACCGCAATTTGATCATGAGGTTCTAGCTCACTCAACAATCGCCAACCATCAGGCGTATAAAAGGGATGATTTGCGGTTGCTTCAATTTGTCGCCCTAATCTCGTCACTAAACGATAGACAGGCTTCTTGCCATTGTTGAGGATGGCGGTGATCTTTCCATTACGCAACGTTGAATGTTCTATATCTAGCGAAAGCGTTTGCGCTAAGCCATCCCCCCTTGCCAACTCTTCAATAGTATGCAAGCGGCCTGTACTTACATCAATAATCTGAGTGTTGCCCACAAGGCATTTATTGAAACCATAATTTGCGAAGAATTCAATTTGCTCAAAAATTTTCTCAGCTGTTTCTTGATCAACACCAAACTGTGGGCCTTTTTCAATAAAAATCTCCCGATGTTTTTTCAAATCTTTTTCTTTTTTCTTGGAGACAGCACGCCGCATTAAATCAGCTTCTCCCAAGCTATACCCAAAGAGGTTGGAAGCGATCTGCATAATTTGCTCTTGGTAAACAATAATGCCGTAAGTGTTACTAATGATCGGTTCTAGCTTAGGGTGTAAATATTCAGTTGGTTCTTCACCATGTAAACGCCGATTAAAGGTCGGAATAAATTGCAGCGGTCCCGGACGATATAGCGCAATAGCCGCGATAATATGCTCAAAAGTTTTGGGGCGCATTCCGCGCAACATTTGACGCATTCCGCTACTTTCTAATTGAAAGACACCAACAGTCTCACCACGCCCCAACATTTCAAACATTTCTTCGACTCTACGTGTTATTTCTGGATCGTTGGGATCAGGGCGGTATGGTATGTTGGACATATCGTAATGGATGCCATGATATTCTTCGATGAGCTCACATGCGCGGCGCATATAGGCAAGCGTCGAAAGTCCTAAAAAGTCGATTTTTAACAACCCGATACTTTCGGCAGTTTCCATTGGAAACTGAGTGACCATCTTCACAGGGTTATCGTCAGAGTCATCATTTTTTGTGGGGCGATGTAAGGGAATATATTCTACAAGTGGACGGTCAGCAACAATAATGCCCGCAGCGTGTGTGCTTGCATGACGTGGCACACCCTCTATCGCCATTGCAAGATCAATGACTTCACGAGCCTTCGGGTTTGTTTCATATAAATGAATGAATTCTTGACTAGCAAGTTCTGGCTTATTTTCATCTCGACCCAACAATTGATGAATTTTGGGAGGTTTCGCGCCACCGGGCACAAGCGAAGCAATGGCGTTCACCTCTGGCAGGGGCATATTAAGTGCACGCCCCACATCACGGATGGCACCTTTTGCACCAAGTGTACCGAAGGTGATGATAGCTGCGACTTTATCAACGCCGTATTTATTCGTACAATATTCAATCATTTCTGCACGCCGATCTTCGGGATAGTCTATATCGAAGTCGGGCATTGTTTTACGTCCGGGATTTAGGAATCGCTCGAAAATCAGCTGATTTTCAATCGGATCAAGATTGGTGATCCCTAATACGTACGCAACAACGCTACCCGCACCCGAACCGCGTACATTCCACCAAATATCTTTACTGCGCGCAAATTCACATAAGTCCCATACAATCAAGAAATAAGTATTAAAACCTAAATCATCAATGACTTTTAACTCGTGTTCTAAGCGTTGGCGTAATACTTCATCAGATTCAGCACGTTCGCCATAGCGCCAACGTAAACCCTTCTCACACAAATAGCGCAAGAATGTTTTTGCATCTCCAAAGCGTTCAGGAACAGGAAAATTCGGAAGATGGTACTCTTTATAATCCAATTCCCAATCTTCGATCATTTCTGTGATGTGTAGTGTATTACTCAATGCCTCTGGTGCTTCTGGGCCAAATAGCTCCCACATCTCTTGAGGTGTACGTAAATAATAGGTGTTGCCGCCCGACATCTGCATACGATTTGTATCAGATTTTAGTGCGCCGGTTTGGATGCATAATAATGTGTCATGCACTTCATAATCTGTAGGGCGAACATAATGCACATCATTAGTTGCCACTAATGGAACGTTGGCATAATGCGCATTTTCTAATAGCCAACGATTTAATACTTGTAATTCTGGTATGTTATGGGCTTGTAGCTCCAAAAAGAAATTTTCTGGGCCAAAAACGTCTTGATACCAGCCAATGAGTTCGCGCGCCTCATCTTCGCGCCCTTCAACGACCATACGCGGAATTTCAGCAGCTAAACATCCACTTGTTGCAATAAGCCCTTCAGAACACTCGGAGAGTAAATCTCGATCAATACGTGGACGATAATAATATCCTTCTAGCTGAGCGAGAGAGGAGAGCTTCAACAGGTTCTTATAGCCTGTCGCATTTTTTGCCAAAAGCAACATATGATATGGCTTACTGTCAAGCTGTGGGTCTCGATCACGGCGAGAACGTCGTGCTAAATAGGCTTCAACGCCAATGATGGGTTTGATGCCAGCTTTTTTACAGGCACGATAAAAATCAATAACACCAAACATTGTACCATGATCGGTGATGGCCAATGCAGGCATTCCCAGTTCATGGGCATACTCTACCGCCCGATCAATCCGAGCAAAACCGTCTAACAAACTATACTCTGTATGTAAATGAAGATGTACAAAGTTACGGTCGCTGTTCATGGATTTATTCAATTCTAAATCACTTCCTAGCAGGGGTTCATTAACGTTAGTGTAGCACAAATTTTCGACTAAGACATGCTATACTAGTACACTGATTTTGCTATGATGCACAAAGGATGTCGGAATGGTCAAGTTATTAATTTTATTCAAACAACCTCATAATGAGGCAGATTTTGAAGCTCATTATGTGAACAACTTGGCACTATTAGAGCAGCTACCGGGCATTATCCGCCGACAGGCCAATATGGTTTTAGGTTCTCCTACAGGTAAATCGACATATTACCGTATGTTAGAATTATATTTTGAAGATTTTGATGCTTTAGATGCTGCTTTAACCTCAGAAGCGGGCATTGCCGCTGGTAGTCAACTAATGCAAACCGTTGGTGATTTAGTTGAACTTGTGTTTGTTGATGTCTTTGAAGATAATGCTCCGCTCAATAATAATTAGTTCAAAAATTAATGCCACCGCAGTTTACTTTTGCGATGGCATTTTATGATCTAATTAGTATGTTGTTAAGAGCACTACTTCTTTTTATTACGCCCAACAAACCATGTGTAAAGCGGAAGTAATGACATCTGGACACTGTCGATAACTTTATTCGTTGTGCGTTTGGCCAAATAATTCAAGCGTGCTGCTGAGAATAGGCTGTGTGCTGGGCTAATCTCACCAACCCCCATCTGAACCACCACTGTAGCCCATGTTAGTCCTGCACCAAAAGCGATCATAGCGACCTTATCACCATCCTTCAGACGGCCTTCCTCAATGGCCTCTACCATTGCCAATGGCACAGATGCTGTTGAGGTATTGCCGTACTTGTGGATATTCATATAGAACTTATCGACAGGTTGGCGTAATAGTCGGGCACCCGCTTCAACAATGCGTGCATTCGCTTGATGTGGAATAAACAAATCAATATCATCTGGCAATAAACCCGCTTGATCAATAACGCGCTTCAATGATTGTGCCACTGTGCGTGAAGCAAACTTGAATACACGCCGCCCATCCATTTTGATATAGCCATTTCGATTATCAATTGTCGATTGACTCAATGGATTTGAGCTACCTGCGTCCGGTACAATCAAGGCATCATAATCACTGCCATCTGAACCTAATTCAAAAGCCAAAACCCCCGTGGGTTCCTCACTTGCTGTTAAGACAACTGCTGCAGCAGCATCACCAAACAATACACATGTGGTGCGATCTGTATAATCAATTGCAAAAGATATAATTTCTGAACCAATAACGAGCACTGTATCATACGCGCCCGAACGAATCATATTCGTGCCAACAACAAGACCATATACCCAACCAGAACAACCGGCCCCTAGTTGAAATGCGCCACATTTCGCTCCTAGCATATGTTGAACTTGGCTAGAAACAGGTGGCAGCAAATAATCAGGTGAAGACGTTGCAACAATAATTAGATCAACATCCGTAGGTGCAAGACCAGCTTTTTCAAGTGCTTGTCTTCCAGCTGCAACAGCCATACTTGAATTGGTATCGTTTTCGGTGCGAATACGGCGTTCTTGAATACCAGTACGTGTGCGAATCCATTCATCACTGGTATCAACCATTTTCTCAAGATCATGATTGGTCAAGATTTTTTCAGGAACATACTTGCCCCATCCTGCAATCTTGGCATAACGCTCTTGCATGACTGCTTCCCCTCAGCATATCAAATTTATGATGTGATGGTTTGCGCTAAATTTTAGCGTCAAATTATTATTATACAATAGATTGAGCTTAAATTTTAGGCGCTTTTCTCAAGATTGTCTTGGTCATTTGTACCAGAAAGTAGCCCTTCACGGCGCACACGTGATGCTATCCAGAAAAATCCCGCAGTAATGGTTAAACCTGCAGCAAGCTGCATAGGACGTGGCAAATGCCGAAAACGCTCTAGCTGACGTTCTAATTGACGCTCAAATTGAAATTGGCTGAACCAATCTTTAGAATCTGATACTTCAATGCCAACTAATTCTTCATACAATGATTCAACAAACTCTGGCGAAGGCTTGACATACGGCAACATGGTATATAAATAATCGGCAAGGCGCACTAAACGCCCTAAGGTAGAGTCGAATGTAATATTATGTTCTTGCAAAAACGATTGCAGGTCAGTTTGACCTCGCAAGAGAGCATCTGTATATATTGAAAGTAAGTTTTCGCTGTTTGCCATGCCAAAGTCAGACATAAGAGTTGTGCTTATCCTTTACCTCATTCATTTTTTATTTTGACGACGTGATATGCCTGAATTTCTTATTGGGCCAATACCACGCGCCGACATCTCATCCTGTAAAGCTAAAAGTGTACGATGATATAGCGATTTAATCGCCCCTTCAGTTCGATTCATAATCTGGCCAATTTCGGCATTAGAAAGTTTTTCAACAAACTTTAAAAACAAAAGTTGTTGTCGCTCTTCTGGCAAACTTTGAATAACATCCATGAGTTGCTCTTTCTCTTCTTGCAACTCAGTAAAGACTTCGGGCACTTCTTCTAAATTGCGACTCACAATAAAATCATCAATAGGAATGACCTTGCGACGATTATTATCACGATGCCAGTTAGCGACCAGATTGTGCGCAATTCGATATAACCACGCCGAAAATGGCACCCCTCGTTCATCATAGTTTTCAATATGGCTTAGCGCTCGCATAAAAACGCGCGCTGTTAAATCTTCAGCTTCTTGTGTGTTGCCCGTGCGATAGTAACAATAATTGTAAATGCGCTCTACATAGCGTAGATATAATTCACCAAAGGCTTGTTTATCCCCAGCTACTGCTGCGGTAATGAGATCGGCTTCTTCTATTTTTTCATAAGCCATACTCATAGGCACTCCATTGTGTCTTTCGGTATTTTGTCACTTGGTGCGACAGTGTATCGTCCCCAAGATGACCTGTCAACACATGGTGTTATCTGTAAATTGATAATTCGTTGCTTGACGCTGCGATTATGGCTAGGCATAATCACGCCGATATTGGCTAACAACAACGAAGGGTACCCCATGCGTTTATTGGTAAAAGGTCAACCTACTTTGCGGGGAGATTACTACCCATCAGGCAACAGTAATGCCGCCATTGCCGCTCTAGTTGCCACGATGTTAACCCCAGCACCAAGTACTATTACTCCTTTTCCGCATACTCTCAGTACAACAATGGTCAAAGCCATTGCAGAGACTCTTGGGGCAACACTCACCACGACAGGTGAATCGCTCTCCATACAAACGCCCTACTTAAATGGGCGTATGTTAACGCACGTGCAGACTCAACAAATCGGTGCAAGCATCTTGTTTTTAGCCCCAATACTTGCGAGACGCTCTCACGTTCGTTTGGAATGGGCAAGACCCTTAAGCCGATTGCACGCTCAGCTTGTTGCACTACGTGATTTAGGCATCGAAATTAAACAAACTGGTACAATATTTGAAATCAGCGCTGAGCGCTGGCAGTATCGTGACATTATCTTGTTATATCCTAGTGTAACGACCACTGCTCTTGTTTGTATGTTAGCTGCAGCACTTGGACATAAAACGATCATTCGTAATGCAGCCTCTGAGCCTCACGTTCGCATATTACAACACCAATTAGTTCAAATGGGTGCGAAAATTGAAGGAATTGGTTCCAATTTAGTGACCATTGAAGGTTGGGTAGATGAGCCCAAAGGGGCTGAAGTACGTATCCCTTATGATCACATTGAAATTGCCAGTGTTGCTATTATAGGAGCAATTACCGCTGGCCATCTAAGCATCCACCATGTCAATCCATCCGATTTACAGTTAATACTGAAAATTTTTAATCAGCTTGGTGTTAAATATTTTATTGACGAATTGCCTGAAAGTGGTGAACTGACGTTACATATTCCTGATAATCAATCTTTACATGTTGAGCCACCATTGGGTGAAACCAACCTGACCATCGACACGAGCCCTTGGCCGGGCTTTCCCTCTGACTTAGTGGCTATTACAACCGTTCTCGCTACTCAAGCACGTGGTTCTGTGCTTATCCATGAAAAGCTCTTTAATGACCGATTGCTTTTTGTAGACAAACTGAAAAGTATGGGAGCGCAAATTGTTCTTGCTGATCCACATCGTGCAGTAGTGTTTGGTAAAAGACAACTTCATGGAGAATATATCGACTCACCTGATGTGAGAGTTGGCCTAGCGCTCCTTGCGGCTGCCTTGTGTGCAGAAGGAGAAAGTATTATCGACAATGCACAACTTGTAGACTGGGCATTCCAGGATATTCGTAAAAAATTAACGCAAGTTGGCGCACAATTTGAAGTAATTGAGGCATGATGACGATTTCTACACATCTTATGACTGTTGATGGTATACAAACACATGTTGCCATTATGGGAGAAGGGCCACCTATTTTGTTTTTGCATGGCTGGGGCGTGGACATGCAAACAATGCTATCAGTAGCAGAACGCATTGCCGCACATGGCTTCACAGCGCATGTTATTGATTTTCCCGGCTTTGGCAAAAGCGACTTGCCACCACGCGCATGGTCTGTTGGTGATTATGCGCGTTGGGTAATTGCCTACCTCGATGCACAGGGATTAGAACAGGTATACCTTGTCGGTCACTCTTTTGGCGGACGGGTGAGTCTTGTCTTAGGTGCGGAATATCCCGAACGTATTCGCAAAATAGCGTTATCCAATAGCGCGGGGGTTAAACTGCCACCTTCTTTACGATTGCGCGCTTATTATTTGGGTAGAAAAATCTTGCTCGCTGTGCTTAGCTTGCCGGGACTTGCCAAACAAAAAGAACAAGCCAAATCCTATCTAAGAAAGAAATTTGGTTCTGCAGATTATTTAAATGCTGGGCCACTAACGGAAACTTTTATTAAAGTAATCAGCGAAGATTTATTACCCTTCGCAAAACGTGTACAAGCACCGACTTTGCTCTTTTGGGGCGATCAAGATCAAGATACACCTCTCGCAGCAGGACGTATTCTAGAGGCTAATATGCCTGATGCGGGGCTCATTGTTTTTGAGGGCGCTGGCCATTATGCCTATTTAGATAACCCAAGTCGTTTTGTCGAAATTGTTGTCTATTTCTTTAGACAAAATACATCGGAGTAAAAACTATCATGCTTCCGTATTTTATTCTTGCTATCGCTTTTAGTGCGGTAACAATGTGGCGCATTAGATTATTAGTGCGTTTTTTTCAGCTAGAAGAATATCAAAATAAACGCTTTTTGCTGTGGCTACGTATTGAGCGCATACGATGGTTACCCAATTTTTGGCTAATTGGATTTGGCATAGGAACTCTACTTAGCTTTATAAGTTTAATACTGAGTATCGAGAGCTCTATTCTATACCTCATCATTTGGATTATTGCAGCCGCAATAATGGCCTATACACCACCTACAAAAGAAGTGAAAAAGCGTTTTGTTGCTACGGCTCGCGCGAAGCGGTTGCTCGCTACTGCTTTTATTTTAGCGATCAGCTTAAATTGTTTATCGGCAATATTAATTGAGCAGGGTGATAATTTGCTGCTTATGGGTATTTTAGGCAGCATTGTCGTTCTTTGTGCACCTTTGTTGCTACCAATAGCTAACTTAGCGATGTATCCTGTAGAAGCAACATTACGACGAGGTTTTATTGCAAAAGCGCGCCGCCGCCTTAAAGAAGCTCAAGTTGTCGTTATTGGCATCACGGGCAGCTATGGCAAAACTAGTACTAAACAGTATCTAACCCATATCCTAAGCGGACGTTATAAAGTTATCTCGACACCTAAAAGCTACAATACACTAATGGGGGTGTGCATCACCATCAACAATGATCTTGACCCCACAGCTGGGTACCAATATTTTGTATGCGAAATGGGAGCCTATGTTCCCGGCGAAATTCGGCGCATTTGTGAATTAACCAAACCACAAATGAGTATTGTTATTGCTGTGGGGCCACAACACTTAGAACGTTTTGGTTCATTAGAAAATATCGAAAAAGCGAAATATGAGATCGTTGAAGGTGTTCCACCAAATGGGATTACAGCTTTCAATTTTGATGATGAGCGCGTTCGTCGAATGGAAACCCGTCAATATCCTCAGCATCGCTTTGGGGTATCGTGTAGCACACCTCCGCATCCTGACGCGCGTTTAATTGCCGAAAACATTAAACATACAAAAGATGGTCTATTGTTTGATGTTACAGATCGCCAAACGAATGAAACGCGCACCTTCCGCACAGAGTTAGTGGGTCTACACAACGTAACAAACATCTTATTAGCCACTGTCATCGCCTTAGAAACAGGTATGAAACTCAGCGAAATTGCACTACGAGTTACCAGTTTAACCCCAGCTGACCATCGATTAAGACGCACAACTCTTCCCAATGGCATCACAATGCTTGATGATGCTTATAATACAAATCCTGTTGGAGCAGCAAATGCGCTTGAAGTATTAGGGTTATACCAAGAAGGTAGGCGCGTACTCGTTACTCCCGGCATGGTAGAGCTCGCTGATATTCAAGACATTGAAAACGAAAAGCTCGGTCGAGCCGCCAGTCGTTATTGCACTGACATTATCCTTGTTGGCAAAAAACAAACAGAACCTATTGCCAAAGGTGTATTAAGCACAGACTTTGATCCCAACCATCTTTTAATCGTGGATACTGTACAAGAAGCAATTGATTGGTATCAAGCTAATTTGCAATCGGGAGATACAATTCTATTTTTAAATGATTTAGCAGATAACTATCTTCGTTAGAAATGTGAGGCTTGTATGGTTCATCGCACAGTAGGTGTGTTTTTCGGAAGTCGCTCTGTTGAGCATGATGTTTCAATTGTAACGGCGCACCAAACAATCCAAGCGTTACAATCCGCTGGACATACGGTCATTCCGATATATATCACCCGCACGGGAGAATGGTATACAGGCGAAGGCTTGTTTGATCTTAAGAACTATCAACAAGAAAATATTCGTAATGTAGCGAATGTAGAACCTACACACCTTTCCCCCAGTACGCGCTATCATGGCTTGATAACGCCACCAATGGCAGGTCGTTTCGCAAAATCGCGTTTTCAACGTATCGATGTTGCATTTAGCACCATTCATGGCACACATGGCGAGGATGGCACGATTCAAGGGCTTTTTGAGATGGCAGACATCCCTTATGTGGGTACAGGTGTATTGGCATCTGCAATTGCTAACCATAAAGCTATTGCTAAAAGCCTTCTACAACAGGCAGGTATTCCTGTTGTAGAAGGCATCAGTTTTACACGCTATGCGTGGCTTGAAGACCCTGAAGCCATATTAGCACAGCTTGAACCCTTAGGGTATCCGCTCTTCATCAAACCTGCCACACTAGGCTCAAGCATTGGTGTTGCACCTGCTCATGATATGGAGCGTTTGCGCTTGCATATTGACATTGCTGCCAGCCTATCAACTGAAATCTTAGTCGAAAAAGCGATCACCAATGCTGTTGAAATCAATTGCGCCGTTATGGGGAATTACACTATTGAGGCTTCAGTATTAGAACAGCCAATGTCTACTCAAGATTTTCTGACTTATGAAGAAAAATACCTGCGGGGTGAAGGCAAAACTGCAGGGATGAAGGGCGCTGATCGCATTATTCCAGCGCCTATCAGCGACGAGCTTACTAGAATCATTCAAGAATATGCTATACGTGGTTTTAAGGCTATTCGGGGACGTGGCATTGCTCGTATTGACTTTTTAGTTCAAAAAGACACTCATCAGGTTTACCTCAATGAAATTAACACCATGCCCGGTTCAATATCATTCTATTTATGGAAAGCATCCGGAAAGTCTCCTATAGAAGTAGTAAACCAGCTTATTGATATTGCATTTGAAGTACACGCTGAAAAACGTCAAACCACCTATGATTATCAATCTAAGCTATTAGAATTAGCGGCACAAAAAGGCATACAAGGCGTAAAGAAATGATGCGCCTTAAAATTTATGCCCATCAATTACTTGATCCTTTGCTTGCTATTAGGAAAAGGCATTTTTATCAGCAGCAACTTTTGCATCTATCCGATGGGGACTATTACGTCCCCTACGATATACCATATGTTTCCCAATTTGCTAGCCCTGACAAAATTAATGACTACATTCACAATAGCTATGATGGCACTACTGACCCTAATTGGCATTTGTTTGGAGCACCAGATGCCACAGATTATGCCTTTTGGTGCCATCGTGTATGTGCTTTGGCTTGCCTAAAGATGTGTATTCAAACGCTGACGGAACACTCGCCAACTCTGTGGGAACTGGTACAACATGGGCTAAAGTATGATGGCTATAAAATCTATGATGAAAAAGGGCGCATGATTGATGAAGGCTGGTATGTTTCTGCACAGATACAAATTGCTAATGATTATGGCTTAACAATGGAAACTTACAGTTATGCGCCAGCATTGGCTATGTGTAAACCTATCTTAGATGGTTATCCGATCATAGTCGCCGTTTCACCAGAAATAGGCGAGCGGAAACCTAACTGGCGACGCTATGGCGGACACGTTGTGCTCGTTTATGGTTTTGAATGGCGCAAAGGGAACTTACAATCTCTTTATTTACATAACCCCTCTGGACGCTATCCAGAGCTACAAGCGAAAGCCAAAATCCCTCAGCATCGCTTCCAGAAGCTATATGCGCATCGTTTTAGCGCTGTCAAATTAAAAGCAAGTAGGTGAAATAACATAAGAAAAATTTGCAAAATGCGTTCTTAGCATTTAAAATTTATTGTGGAAACTCCACATATCACCTAGCCTTTTTAACAGTTACAATGACTTTGAAAATTTAGCTAAATAGTGTAAAGTTACCAAAGCGGTCATCAAGCTAGTTTCATGGAGCGAAAAATTGCCGTATCAATCACATGGTTCTAGAAGACACAACGTTCAATTTGGCGTACAGACTGTTGGCATAGAACCCATTAGCATTCCACAACGTATGTTAGATGCTATTCCGGGCTTATTAGCATGGTTTAGCTTGCTGATTGTCGTTGTAGGAGCAATTTATGTACCCCTGTTGATGCTGACAGGTGCTGCATTATTAGGCACTTATTCTGCGCTCCGCTTTTTAGCTGCTGGTTTAGCAATGCTTATTGGATTACGTCGTGTACAGCAATGGCAAAATATCGATTGGCAAGCTGAATACTATCGTCGCTGGAATGAAGACAGCTTGCCATTAGAAGCTGTGCATCATGTTGTTATCATTCCCAACTATAAAGAAGAACTTTCAACGCTCCGTCGTACCCTTGACCGCTTAGCTGAACAACCGAACGCAATGGATAGCGTAACGATTGTTTTGGCGATGGAAGCAGGCGATCCTGAAGCGGTGGCTAAAGGGGAAATTTTAGAAGCTGAATATGGCGCTTTTTTCGCTAATTTCTTCGTCCCCATACACCCTAAAGGTATACAAAACGAAATTCAATGCAAATCTGCTAATCAAGCGTGGGCGGCACGCTGGGCAAAGCGCATCCTTGTGGATGAAAAGGGATTAAATATTCATCACATTGTTGTCACTACAATGGATGCAGATACATTGTGGGACAAGCACTATCTAGAGGCTTTAGGTGTGCTCTTTGCCACAGACTCTCGCCGTTATTCTGCTTTCTGGCAAGCCCCCATACGTTATCACAGCAATGTTTGGAAAATTAATCCATTTATGCGTTTGTTGCATGGTTATTCGTCAGCATGGGAACTCGCCTATTTAGCAGCCCCTTGGTGGCAAGCATTGCCTATGTCTTCTTATTCTTTGAGCATGAAACTTTTAGACAATGCTGGTTATTGGGATTCTGACGTAATCGCTGATGAATGGCATATGTACATCAAAACGTATTTCCGCAGAGAAGGCGACCTTGTCTTGCGGCCAATATTTTTGCCTTTCTTAGCAAGTGCTACTGGCGGAAAGAATCTCATTAGTTCTGTTGTAGAACGCTATCGTCAAACATTGCGTCATGCATGGGGTGCAAAAGAGATTGGCTATACTATCAGCCAAATGCACGAACATCCATATGTTGGCTTTCGTCAAGGTTTTCGGATGCTATTCAGAGTGGCGCATGATAATTTGCTAGCAGGCGCAGGCTGGGTCATCATTACGCTAGGGGTTCAATTGCCAACTATATTACACCCAGAGCTATTACGAACTCATACAAATGCACTGCCTTTTATATTATTACAAGCGGGTTTCGTGGTTGTCTTATTAATGACGTTGTTATTCTATTTCACTGATATTCGCATTCGTCCTCCGCGCCCAACGGACTATCGCCCCACATTTTGGGAACGCATACAAACATTGCTGAGTATTCCAATGCTACCAACAATTACCCTCATCTGCGTAGCACTACCAGTATTACAAGCACAAACGCAACTGATGCTTGGTATTCCCCTTCATTTTCGTGTCACCAAGAAATCGTAGGCTAGAATCTACTAAACTGTTGTTATACTAACCAAAGTAGAAAATTTATTTTGTCAGCCCGCAAACGGTAATAGATAATCTTGGTATCTATTGCCGTTTAGTAACTATAAAATTGTATAGACAATGAGTAAAACAATCTTGTGGCATACCTTACTTGGAGCGATAAGTTGCTGGCTCATCCTGATGAGCCTTGTTGCTTGTGAGCAAAATACACCTGAATTATCCAATACACCTTCCAATGTATCTCAACAGCAATCAGCAACAATGATATTGCCGAGCTTACCACCTAGTCAAACTCGTGCACTGGTCAATGATGATGCAAGCGCAACCCCTTTTCCTACCAATACACCAATGGGGTGTGAAACCAATTTGGAGGAACGGCAAGTTCATTATGCGCTGAGCGCAACATTGGATTGGAATACTAAGCAAATGGGAGTGTTACAAACTGTGACCTATCGTAATGATAGCGACACAGTTATTCATGAGCTTGTTTTCTATGTTGAGCCAAGACGCTTGCAAGGAGTGATGCAATTTCGTTCAGCGTTGGATGAAGCAGGAAATGAAATTCCTAATATAGAATTTGATGGATGGCGCTTAAGTGTTCCTTTACCAGAACGTCTTTTCCCAAATTGTTCAGCAAAAATAAGTCTTCTATTCAACCTTAACATTGGCCCTTATTCCAGCACAAACCCGATTGGCTGGCTTTCGTATACAGACCGCCAAGTAAATATTGGCCATTGGTTCCCGACAGTTGGCCTATATGGCTATCAGATGCCCGGTGTGTGGTATACGCCGCGTATGCATTTTATTGGCGAACAATCAATTACGGTGTTGGCAGATTATGATCTCCAGCTTTCTGTACAAAATGCACCCGCCAACCTCACGTTGGCTGCTCCGGGAATTATTACCCAAACAGAGCCCGCGAAATGGCAGATCGAATTTAATGGCGGGCGTGAACTTGCCATGAGTTTGAGTACAACTTTTGAAAAGATCACTACAAGTGTTGATGATGTACTCATTGAGTTATATTACTATCCACGTGAAGATACTCGTGAAACGGGCCTAAATCCGGCAGCACGCGCCATTCTAGATGCTGAACAGGCTTTCAAATTATATAACGAAAACTTCAGCCCCTATCCGCATAACCGACTCGTCATTGTTGAGGGAGATTTTCCTGATGGGATGGAATTTAGTGGTATTGTTTTCGTCAGTGAAGCGTGGTTTAGAACGTGGAATGGGCGAGTCAATGATTGGCTGACCATTATCACTGTGCACGAAATAGCCCATCAGTGGTGGTACTCACTTATTGGCACCAATCAAGGGCAAACGCCGTATCTAGATGAGGCGCTCGCAACTTATAGTGAATTACTCTATTACCAAGCATATTATCCTGAATTTGTTGAATGGTGGTGGAATTTTCGGGTTTATACTTATCTTTCTGAAGATAAGGTAGACGCAACCGTCTATGATTATTCAAGTTGGCGACCATATATTAATGCCGTTTATTTGCGAGGATGCCTGATGTTTCAAGCATTGCGAGAAACACTAGGGGACGAAATATTCCTAGCATGGCTAGCAGACTATGCTCGTTTATATAGTGGACACATAGCGAGCTCACAAGATTTTTGGAGCGTTCTCTCGCCGACAAACTATGATCGCGTTGCAACAATTCGACAGCAATACCTGAAAGAAGCAGATATTTTGCCACCAGCGCTTACCAACCGCACGCCAATTGCGCCACTAGGAAACTAATGAACAAGCAGTCTGATAGATTATAGCCTATCTATCAAACTGCATTTTTGTTAAAGGCGATTTATTTAAGCGGATCAAGTAAGGTTGTATGCGCCATGAAGTAGACAATGATTCCCGTTACGGAAACATACACCCAAATAGGAAACGTAATACGAGCGATTTTAGCGTGGTTCTGGTAAGGGGTCTTAAGTCCCCGCCAGATTGTCACTGCGGCTAAAAAGGGAACTGTTGCTGCCAAGACAACATGGGGGAGCAATACTATGTAAAGATAGA
>RFGP01000002.1 GCA_003697365.1 Chloroflexota bacterium
AGTTTTATATCCTTATCTCTAGTGTTACCTGTTGTGGCAAAGTGGCTGGTGCCAAATGGTGAGGTGATTCCCTTGATTAAGCCGCAATTTGAAGCGGGGAAATCCGATGTGGGCAAGGGGGGAATTGTGAAGGATCATGAGGTTCATCGGCGCGTGTTGCAAAATGTGCTAGAAAATGCTCAATCACTAGGCTTTGGCGTGCATGGCCTTATTCCAAGTGGCATCACAGGAGCGAAAGGAAATATTGAGTTTTTAGCATGGTTGAAGTTCAATACAAAGGGGCAAGCACTTGCCTCCTTGATTGATGCTGTTATATCGCAATTGGAGCGTTCATAACCACTATGCGCTCTCTGCTTCACTACTTTTTACAACGACTTTGAATTTTTGTTCTTTTTGGAGATAGACAACATCGATAACTTTACCGCGTAAGCCAAGCATGTCATAAACATATAATTCTCGAATAACGACCATTACTACAACGAGTAACGGAACCGCAAGCAAAATTCCTAAAAAGCCAAACAATACTGCAGCAACAAGCTGGAACATCAAAACAATACCTGCAGGAATGTTCACTTGTTGCTTTACGAATAAAGGCGTGATGAAGTTGCCTTCTATTTGCTGAATAAAATAATAGCCAATCAATGCAGCTGGCAGTTTGCTGGGATCATCAGCGAGAGTGAAGATTACAATGGGAATAAGCGGCACGACAACGCCAATATTGGGGATCAGCGTCATAAGCCCTGCAATAATGCCTATGGCAATACCATTCGGAATTTCCAATATAATATTTAGCCAAATACTCACCAACGAAAAGGTGACAGTAATTGATAGGGCCATTGCTGACATCCACCCACGTAGAGCACGATGAATTTCACTGATAAGCAACGCCGCCTTTTCATGATGAGAGGGAGGGATGAGGTACATAAAACTTCTCAAGTAATCAATAGGGGCTGCCAAGAAAAACAATGACACAATAATAATGAGCGCTATCGTTGCTATTGTGCTTGCGAAAATCTGCCCCAATTCTCCCAATGATGGCAAAATGATGCTTGTCACCGATTCAATAGGAATAGAACGGGTCGTGCTTTCTGTGCGA
Source organism: Chloroflexota bacterium (assembly GCA_003697365.1). Taxonomy (GTDB): domain Bacteria; phylum Chloroflexota; class Anaerolineae; order Aggregatilineales; family J027; genus J027. The sequence continues at coordinate 1,097 of RFGP01000002.1, forward strand.
GGTACAATTGCTTTTCGAGTTGATTCGGTTGTTTCACTAGAAAGTTCAGGGAGTAATGATCGAAAAGATTCATTTTGTTCTGAACGCCATTCAGTATAGTTTTCGACGACTTGCTCATAAGCATCAGGAAGCTCTTCGATCAAGACTAATATAGACGAGACTGATACTGGTACTAAAAACACTAAAAATAAGACGGCTGCTGCTATGGTGGTTATAACGGTTGCTGTGACGGCATAGCGTCTTCCCATGCCAAAGCGTTGTAGATAGGAAGACGGTATACCCAAGAACAAAGCAAGTATAAGTGATAAAAATGCTACTAAGAAAACGCCGCGCAGCATCCAAAACAGAATAAGGAAAGTAGCAAACGCAAAAACTGTTGCTACTCTCCTCAAAAATTCACCATAACTCATTAGTTCCTCTTTTATGCAATTGGTGTCCACAACTTTCGTCCAACAGTGACCACTTGCGGCAATATTTCTAAAGTATAGTCAATATCCTCAAGTGTTGTTTGTCTTCCTACCGAAAGGCGTAGACTTCCCATAGCCCATTCTAGATCATATCCTAAGGCTAAGATCACCCCAGAAGGCTCGGGGTTTCCTGTTTTGCAAGCGCTACCAGAAGACGCGGCAATACCTTTCGCATCCAAAGCCATGAGCATATTATTTGCGTCTATGTGCTTAAAGACGAAACTTGCGTGTGAAGGAAGGCGCTCTGTGCGGCTACCTGTTAAACGAACATCTTCAATAGTATTTAAAATACCATCAATTAGGCGGTCTCTTAGTAGTTGGTAGTGTTCGATGTGCTTTTCACGTTCTTGATAAGCAAATTGAAGTGCTTTTGCCATTCCAACAATACTAGGGACGTTATGTGTACCACTCCGCAATCCGAACTCATGACTGCCCCCAGTTTGTATAGGGATAATGGGCGTATCATGCCGAACATATAAAGCACCGATACCCTTTGGGCCATAAAATTTGTGCCCTGAAATGCTCATTAAATCTATGCCCAAGTGGCTTACGTTGAGATCAAGCTGCCCAGCTGCCTGTACAGCGTCTGTATGAAAAATTGCGCCATATTCGTGTGCTACAGCGGCAAGCTCTGTGATGGGATTAATAGTGCCAATCTCGTTATTAGCATACATGATTGATACGAGAACCGTATCATCTCGCATGACAGAGCGAAGCGCATAGGGGGTAACGCGCCCTTCTTTATCAATAGGGACGTAACTAACTTCAAAGCCAAAAACTTCTTCTAATTGTTTGAATGTTCGTCCAACTGCGCTATGTTCTAGCGCTTGTGTGACAATGTGATTGCCCTTATGATTTTGACGTGCGGCAAAGGCTGCGCCACGAATAGCTAGATTATCGCTTTCTGATCCACCGCTAGTGAAGATGATTTCTTGTGGTTGACAGTGAAAGATTGTCGCTATATCTTGGCGCGCTTGTTCAATTGCGGCTTCTGCCTCTTGGCCAAATTGGTGTACAGAAGAAGGATTGCCATAAATTTCAGAAAAATATGGCTGCATAGCTTGAAACACACGCTCATCGAGTGGTGTTGTTGCACTATGATCAAGGTATATGCGTCGTGTTGACATTTTAATCTCCTTGATTACAGTTATTTTACATTTGGCTTAGAGTATAGACTATTTTTGAGAATCTCCACAGGAAAAACTGATGCGTAATATTACAACTTTGACATTTTCTGTACGTTCATATGAAGTTGGGCACAATGGAACAGTGTTACATGGCAGCATTATGAATTATCTGGAAGAGGGCGCTGTTCAAGCTAGTAATCGCGCTGGATATAATGATGATTGGTTCGAGCAGCATGGATATTTGTGGCTAGTGCGAAAGTGGTTTGTTCATTATCTAAAACCTATTTACCTCAACGATATACTCACACTTCAAACATGGATTTCTGATTTTCGACGTGTGCAATCTCATCGAGAATATGTGCTTTTGCGTGGCGATGAAATGGTCGTGCGTGCGCGCGCAAATTGGGTGTTTATTCATCGCGACACAATGCGCCCAGCTCGATTATTATCAGAATTTGAAGTGAATTACGGGCCTATCCCTGATGAACCTCTAGAGCCTATTCGCACCAAATTAGCAGAAGTAACTTCTGTTCAAGCTGTTTTATATCAATTTCCCTATGAGGTGCGTTATGAAGAAATTGACCGTGCTAAGCACGTAAATAATGCCCATTATGTTCGTTGGGTAGAAAACAATATCATGCAGATTTTGCGTAGTTGTGGCTTAAACTTGCTCGATATTGTGATTGAAAGCCATGAGCTAGAATATCATCATAGTGCACAATTGGGGGATACTGTCCTTGTTCAAAGTCAGATAGTTGGTTTTAATAGCAATCGGTTAAGTTGGCAGCATAAACTTCTACATTCTGAGACACAGCAGACAATAGCAGTAGCAGAATCTATAACGTGCCTTAAACATAGTATGATTGATCCCATATTGGATCATTTATGTATGAACTAAATTAACTGGATATTGTAGGGTCAAAATCTTGTAACTGTGAAATCTGCACGATTCTGCTTGCAAGATATGCAAAATAGTTGGATTATCTGTGAGTTAGATAATCTGACATCAAACTTGCTTTGCGTTAAACTTAACGCTGATTTTAATACGTTAAAGCCTATCATTTTTGTAATGCATAGTCTATTTAGAGGCGAACTCTAGCTTTAATCTTTACAGATAATGATGAATTCATTCGATGATCTAGAGAGGACTTAATGATCATGATTGCAGGCACGATGACCTTAATTGAACGTGTGATAGGTCGCCAAGTGTTAGATTCTCGTGGAAATCCGACCATTGAAGTTGAGGTAATTTTAGCAGATGGCGGCGTTGGCCGTGCGATTGTGCCTAGTGGTGCTTCAACCGGTGAATATGAGGCTGTTGAATTACGTGATGGTGACAAAAGCCGCTATCTAGGAAAGAGCGTTACCAAAGCTGTGGCCAATGTTAATGGCCCCATCGCAGAAGCACTTGAAGGCCAGTTTGAAGCTGTTGATCAAATGGGAATTGATCAGTTGTTATTGAAATTAGATGGTACTCCTAATAAGGGACAATTGGGAGCAAATGCAATTTTAGGAGTATCTTTGGCTGTTGCCCGTGCTGCTGCTGATAGCTTAGGTCTGCCCTTATATCGTTATTTGGGTGGTGTGTATGGTCATGTTTTGCCAGTACCAATGATGAATATCATGAATGGGGGTAAGCACGCTACCAATAGCACTGATTTTCAAGAATTTATGATCATGCCGATTGGAGCGCCTACATTTTCAGAAGGGCTACGCTGGGGAGTTGAAATTTACCACAGTCTGAAGAAGGTCTTACATGATCAAGGCTTTTCTACTACTGTTGGTGATGAAGGTGGATTCGCACCGAGCTTAGGTAATAATGAAGGTGCCATTGAGGTTATATTAGAGGCGATTCAAAAAGCAGGCTATACCCCCGGTCAGGATATTTATTTAGCGCTTGATCCAGCAACAAGTGAAATCTATCAAGACGGAAAGTATTATCTAGCAACGGAAAATCGTAGTCTGACCACAAGCCAAATGATCGAGTTTTGGGCAAATTGGGTTGAAAAATATCCTATCATTAGCATTGAAGATGGACTTGATCAAAATGATTGGGATGGTTGGGCTGAATTGATGGCCGCAATTGGCGATCGGGTTCAAATTGTGGGCGATGACCTATTGGTTACAAATCCTGAGCGTGTGCGCCGTGCTATCGAAGGCAAAAATGCGAATGCTTTATTGTGTAAAGTGAATCAAATTGGTACATTGACAGAAGCTATCGCGGCAAGCCGCCTAAGTCAACAACATGGTTGGACAGTAATTGTCAGCCACCGTAGTGGTGAAACTGAGGATAGCACTATATCGGATTTGGTAGTTGCTTTAAATGCTGGTCAAATTAAGACGGGTGCACCTGCACGTAGTGATCGTATTGCGAAATATAATCAGCTTTTGCGCATTGAAGAAGAACTTGGCGCAACAGCAGTTTATGCTGGCAAGAATGCCTTTCCTAATTTGACTCGTCAATTTTAAGTATTAGAAGTTGAGGGCCTATGTCGGTCAAATATCAAAAACGCACTAAAATCGTGGCCACCATTGGCCCAGCATCATCTAGTGAAGATACCCTGCGCGCTATGATCCGCGCAGGGCTGAACGTTGCACGCATTAACTTTAGTCATGGCACACATCAGCAACATGGCGAAGTTATTCAACGCATTCGTCGGATTTCAGCTGAAGAAAACACTGTGGTAGGTATTCTTGCTGATTTGCAAGGGCCAAAAATTCGTCTGGGTAAACTAGACCCTGATCCAATTGAGATTAAGCCCGGTGACCAAATAGTGTTTACTTCGCGCCCTAATCCTGACCAAAGCAAGCGCCATTTGCCTTTACCACATCCTGAATTCATTCGAGATATTCGTCCGGGAAATCGTTTGCTTTTGGATGATGGCGAGCTTGAGATGATCGTTCGGAGCTCAACTGCTGACAGTTTGACAGCAGAAGTGGTTATTGGTGGAGCGCTTAAAAGTCGTAAAGGGGTTTCTTCTCCAGATGCTTCCTTAAAATCAATGTCTGCTTTAACGCAAAAGGATCGAGAAGATGCTATTTTTGCGTTGGAGCAGGGCGTAGATTTTTTGGCGATGTCTTTCGTGCGTACTGCTGATGATATGCGCGAGTTGCGTTGGTTGTTGCGGCATCATGGTGGTGATGTTTGGCTAATCGCAAAAATTGAAAAATATGAAGCGATTGATAATTTTGAGGAAATCTTATCCCAATCAGACGGCATTATGGTGGCACGTGGTGACTTGGGATTAGAAATTCCTGCTTCAGAAGTTCCTATTCAGCAAAAGCGGATTATTCAGCTTTGTAATCGCGTTGGTAAGCCTGTAATCACGGCAACTCAAATGCTGAATAGTATGATTGAGTCGCCGCGCCCCACACGCGCTGAAGCAAGTGATGTGGCGAACGCCATTTTTGACGGCACAGATGCTGTGATGCTTTCTGGTGAAACTGCTTCGGGGAAATACCCTGTTGAAGCCGTTGCGACAATGGCTGAAATAGCACGCATCTCTGAGCAACACCTCATTAATTATGGCACTTTTATGCGAAGTGATTTTCCTCAATTCAATGAAAAAGACGATCCTGATAATATAATTGCAAATGCCATTAGTATTGCCACTACTAATATTGCTGACTCTGTAGGGGCAAAAATGATCGTCACGAGCACATGGACGGGATATACAGCGCGACGTGTGGCCCGCGAGCGTCCTAATACCCCTATTTTGTGCGTTACGCCAAACTCCTCTACTTTTAATCGTATGTCGTTAATTTGGGGTGTTTTGCCAATGTTGATTGAAGAATTTCATACTATCGATGAAATGCTTCAATTGATCGTAGAGGCTGCTCAAAATGCTGATTTGGTTGAAACAAACGACATTATGGTGATCATTGCAGGAGTGCCATTTGGTGCAGGTGGACAAACTAACTTTATGAAGATTCACCGTGTAGGAGAAGATGCTTCATTTACCTAAGTATCAAGCCAAAGATAAGGGAGTGTTGATCTCCCTTATCTTTATGTGAGACTCCTATCTAATATTTAGCGATTATAAAACCAATTGAGTGCATAATATCCCCCTGAAGTTGTCGCTTCAACTGCTATTGTGTTTGCGTTGGCGAGGGTAGGGGGAATTGGTACTTCCACATAGAATTGACCGCTAGCATCAGTAGTCGTGGTGTAATAGGGGATATATGGACGATTTCCTAGCGTAGTGATGCCAATAGTGACTTGGCGATTGGGTGGAAAATTATAGCCAACTAATTGAAAAGAAACGCCTAATGTGGCTTGCGGAAAATATATTCGGGGTTGGGTGGTTGGTCCAAAAGGATTACCCGGATAGATGGTTACAGGAGTTGGTGTGGCTGGTGGGCTTGAAGCATAGCCATTGATGCACAACACTTGTCCTACATAAATTAGATTTGGATTAGATAGATAGTTATAGGCTTGTAATACTGTCCAAGATACACCATAACGTAGACCTATCCGAAATAGATTTTCGCCTGCTTGGACTGTGTGAGATTGCGTGCAACTGCTTTGTGCAGCGGCAGGTTGCGGTTGCGATATGCCTATAATCGCTAAAGGAAGGGCAAGTACTATAATGAGTAGCATGGTACGGAATAGTTTTAACATTTTCAATTACTCCCTTTAATATCTAATAGCGAACATGTACAGGAGTGCCAACTTCTGCCCAACGGAAGAACCACGCTGCTTCATCAGTAGGAAGGTTTACACAACCATGACTCATGGGTTGCCCAAAGTTATTATGCCAATACGTTCCGTGTAGAGCATATCCTTGATAGAAGTACATTACCCATGGCACACCCGGCAGATAATAACCCGGCCCTGACATTGTTTGAGAAGTTAGCTTCCAATAAATGCGATAATCGCCAGTAACAGTTGGTGTGCCCCATAGTCCTGTTGAAACAAGCGTACTACGAATGAGCTCACCGTTTTCATAAGCATATACCCGTTGTTCTGTTAGATTCACAACAATTTGTTTACCTGTTGTGATAGTGGGGCCTGTTGTAGGTGATACTTCAATATTGTATGTACTGCTGGCAATATCGCTACTAGGAATTAAGAGTTCTTGACCGACATAAATTGTATCGGGATTGGTGATATTATTGGCGCTAGCAATACTTGTCCAGCTGATACCAAATTGACGTGCAATGCTTGCAAGCCGATCTCCGGGCTGGACAATATAAGTTTGCATGGCAATACCATTATTGATGGGCTGAACATCTCCAAGATTAGTGGTTGTGTTGGTGGTTGGGTTATTGATAATGAGCCGTTGTCCTGCATAGAGCTGATTAGGATTTCCTATGCGATTCCATGCTGCTAGTTGTTGCCAATCAACGCCATAGCGCACTGAGATGCTATATAAAGTTTCTCCTGCGGATACTAGATGGTAAATTGTTGTAGTTGTTGTAGGAGAAGTTTGGTTTTCTATGGGTACGATCTCGCTTTGATTAGGTAATGCTTGGGGGGCAGCACTGGAACCAGTTGTCGGAATAATGAGAACTTGTCCTACATAAACGCGCGTGGGGTCTGTGATGCCATTTGCGGCGGCTAGTTCGTCTACTGTAATGCCATAGCGCAGCGCTATACGGAATAGATTTTCACCTGCTTGAACGACGTGTCGTTCTCCACCATCCTGTGCCTGTGCTGAAGAAGGCAAGAATGTAAAAATGCTGCTAATCACAACAACTGCAATAAGCAGTACCCTAACCTTAGAAAGTTGTGAGAGTTTTACTGACTTCATCCTCAAAAGCCCTTCGCTTTGCTGTTTTCGTTGTTGATTTTGACAAGGACTACTGTCTCAAACTATCTCATGCCTTGACATCTTGCGCAAGTCATGAGAGGATATTTGCATAAATTTGCATATTTGCAAAAACGGACAAAAGCTATGGAACTCATTATTTCTCCTCCTAAAATTTTAGTACGTTTTCGTACTTCTCTTATACATAGTTTAATGAATGTAGTCGGCTTATTGCATGTCGGCGAACGTTTAGAAGGCTTAAGTGATTGGTTATTACAAACCACAGCGCGCCTCACTCCTGCTGATCGTGAGATTCTCAATCCGTTGAGTATGCTCAATCTACTCGCAACAGGTATACAAGGGTACCTAATTGACAGCGTACCAATTGATAGTAATGCAAACACCAACTTTGCTGCTCTTCACGAGCATCTCATTCAAATAGACACAGCAGCACTACAAAAGGTTGCCTTTCAAGCTATGCAAGAATCTTTTGAGCGGCAAGGTATTCTTGAGCGCGGTGCATCTTTGCCACATGAACACTCAGCCTTAACGGCAATCTTAGAACGAGCTTATCAACATATTGCTGAGCGTTGGGAACCACCTTTGTATTTTGCTATTTCTGCCGCAGATATGGCGCGGATATTTCTTGATGCAAGTGCGATGCATCAAAGTTTAGTGAAAGCATTAACGCATGTGTGGGAAAATTTTTATCAAGAGCAAGCGATGATGGATATGCAACAACATCGCTTAGCTGTACTTTATCATAACCAACAACCGCATTCTGAAGATTTGAAACTTTCAATTCGGGCAATTACAGGACGCGCTTTACCAGAACGTTTGCAAGAATTAATGCCGACTGTACAAGCTGTTGATTTGATACCGACAAGCCATATCGGTGCCCATATGACGGTGGCGATGTTGGGCAGAAAATGGTGGATTGGCTTTAATGCTAATTTAGTGCCAGCTGAACGTGTGCAATCTTCTTTTTCCCCTGAACTATATCCTTTCTTAAAAGCATTAGCTGATGAAACTCGTTTAAAGATTGTTTCCCTTTTAATTGAAGGAGAATTTAATGTTGGTGAAATAGCGGATGCACTCAATTTGACACAGTCAACAGCATCTCGACATCTCAACTTGTTGGCTAAAACAGACTTATTGCACACACGCCGTGATGGCACGATGCGCTATTACACACTGAATTATGAGGCGCTGCAAGAACTTAGCCAGCGTTTGGGACATTTGGCGCACTTAGCACGATCCAAACGAGGAGAAGAAAAAGCGTGAGTAATTTTCAAGCATGGAAAAGGATGATGGGCTATTTACGCCCATACTGGTTATGGACGTTAACCGCAAGCATTGGGCTTGTTGGTGGTACGATTTTGATGATCGCTATACCAACTATATTGCGTGACGTTATTGATATTGGCATTGAGCGCCGTGATGCACAATATATGTTTTGGGCTGGCGCGTTAATTGTTGGTTTAGGTATCTTGCGCGGCTTTATGGGATACCTATCGCGTTTTTATGGTGAGCGTATGTCACATCATATCGCATACGATATTCGCAACCAAGTTTATGATAAAGTCCAACACTTGTCATTTTCTTACCACAATCAATCACATACTGGCACACTTATTACTCGTGCAATTAGTGACGTTGATGAGATGCAACGTTATTATGCTTTTGGGCTTTTAGATGGGCTCAATGTCATACTGTTGCTCTCTGGTGTGATTGTTGTAATGGTGATTCAAAGTCCTCTTTTGGCGATTGTTGCAATGGCCCCGCTGTTGCCACTTATTTGGATGTCACGCAAGTTCGCAGGTGATGTTGAGCCTCGTTGGAAGGCCGTTATGGATCGTATTCAAGTATTGAGCGATCAAATACAAGAAAACGCCATTGGCGCTCAGGTTGTACGTGCTTTTGCACGAGAAGACTATGAACTTGAGCGTTTTTCAAAAGCAAATCGAAACCTCTATGACGATCAATTAGACTTGATTCGCCGCTGGGTAACATATTTACCGATCAGTTCATTCATTATCTCATTGTCTGTTGCTTCTGTTTTGTTGTTTGGCGGCTTTATGGAACAGGCAAATATTGGCGGTGTTACTGTTGGGATGATCGTGGCTTTTAATGCTTATGTGCTGATGTTAGGGCAACCACTTCGTTTTGTTGGCTTTGTGATTTTACTGATTACACAAGCCGTTGCGAGTGCTCAACGAGTGTTTGAGATATTAGATGAACCTGTTGAGATTGATAATAAACCCAACGCGATACCTATGCCTAAAATCAAAGGTCATGTCCGCTTTGAAAACGTGTCTTTTGCTTATAGTGATGCTCCTGATCGGCCTGTGTTGAAAAATATTAATCTTGATGTTCAACCCGGTCAAGTCGTTGCATTTTTAGGCAAGACAGGATCGGGAAAAAGTACGCTGATTAATCTCTTGATGCGTTTTTATGACCCAACTGAGGGGCGGGTGCTAATTGATGGCATTGATATTCGAGATGTGCAGCTTCAAAGTTTGCGAAGACAAATAGGGCTGGTATTGCAAGAATCAATGCTCTTTTCTGCAACGATTCGTGAAAATATCGCCTATGGAAATCCTGATGCTTCTGAAGAAGCAGTCATCGCCGCGGCCAAAGCTGCCAATGCTCATGACTTTATCATGGAATTTCCCGATGGCTATGATACTGAGTTGGGAGAGCGGGGGGTAACGCTTTCTGGAGGACAGCGCCAACGAGTTGCCATTGCACGAGCGTTACTAATCGATCCACGTATTTTGATTTTGGATGATTCAACGAGCAGTGTTGATACAAAGACCGAGTTTGAAATCCAAGAAGCGCTTAATCGACTAATGGAAAATCGAACCACATTTATTATTGCCCAGCGTTTAACAAGTGTACAGCAAGCTGATCAAATTGTTGTCTTAGAAGCTGGAGAAATTGTCGAAATTGGTACACACCAAGAGCTTCTTGACCTAAACGGACACTATGCTGAAATTTATCGTCTCCAACTAGCAGATCAAGATCGCTTGAAGAGAGAGTTGCTTGCCCTTGAAGCTGCGAAGTCAACATCTAATGGCCAATATGCATCGAAAACCTCTGTGCATCAACCAATATCTAGTGGCGACTAAGAATCTGAAGGATAATCCATATGGCATTTTATGAAGATGAATACAAAAAAGTCTTCGATTGGGATGTTACTAAGCGGTTGCTTGCTTATTTGAAGCCGCACCGCAAGCGTGTTGCGATCTCTATAATGGGAGCATTAATGACAGTGCTTGCCAATATTATTGGCCCACCATTAGTTGGCTTTGCTGTAGATCGCGGTATTGAAGAAGGCGATATGAGTATAGTTGGGCTAGGTGTGCTTGGCTACATTATCGTACAAGGAATGGGGCTTTTAGGCTTTCGGATACAACTTTCTAGTATGGCAGTTGCTGGTCAAAGCATTATCCAAAAGCTGCGCGATGAGCTGTTTGCTCATTTACAGGAGTTATCAATTTCATTTTTCTCGCAGTATGAAGTGGGGCGTTTGATAGCGCGCGTTATCAGTGATGTTAATGTTCTGCGTGAAGCTATTACTTTTGCCGTCGTTGGTGCCTTCCGAGATTTCCTGATTCTTATTGGGATTATTGTCACGATGATGATCATTAATCTTCCCTTAACTGGCGTGGCGTTTGTCGTGATTATTGTGTTGGGTATCATTGCTAACTACTGGCGTATTTATGCGCGAAAAGCCTATCTCAAAGTGCGTGAGACCAATGCTATTGTGAACGCTGAACTATCAGAAGCGTTTAATGGGGTGCGTGTTACACAGGCTTTCGCGCGCGAGCAGTATAATTATGATCGCTTTACGCAGAAGATTAATTTTGATCATCGTGCTTCAAATGTTCGTGCAACACGAATTTCTGCGTTGTTTTTCCCTAGTGTGGATTTAGTCGGTGGGATAGCTACTGGTGCTATGGTATTCATTGGTGGGCGCTTAGTATTGAGTGGCCAACTAGATATTTTCACTTTGCTAACATTTGTGCTCTATATTGAGCAATTCTTTTTCCCGATTCGTATGCTTGCACAGCGTTATAACATGTTCCAAGCTGTCATGGCTGCGGGAAATAAAATTTTCACGCTAATGGATACACCCGTTGAAGTCCAAGATGATCCTGATGCAATTGAGTTACCTCAAATTGAAGGTCATGTCAAATTTGAGAATGTTTCCTTTGCCTATGATACTGATGATAATCGTAAAGAGTTAGTGCTGAAAAATATCACACTTGATGTGCCAGCGGGAACGACCGTCGCATTAGTTGGGCATACTGGTGCTGGGAAGAGCACAATTGTGCGCTTAATTATGCGCATGTATGACATCACAAGCGGAACATTGACGATTGATGGATACGATATACGGCGTGTTACACAACGTAGCTTGCGCCGCCAAATGGGCGTTGTGCTCCAAGAGTCTCATCTTTTTTCGGGGACAGTTGCTGAAAATATTCGCTATGGACGTTTAGATGCCACAGATGAAGAAGTGATCGCCGCAGCAAAAGCTGTGGGTGCTCATGAGTTTATTATGGCTATGGAAAACGGTTATCAGACGGAAATTCGTGAAGGTGCTTCTAATCTTTCTACGGGGCAAAAGCAACTACTCTCTTTTGCAAGAGCACTGCTTGCTGATCCACGCATTTTAATTCTAGATGAAGCAACTAGTAATATTGATACTCAAACGGAGCAAATCATTCAGGCTGGTTTAGCGCGCCTCTTGAAAGGTCGCACTAGCTTTGTAATTGCACATCGGTTAAGTACCATTACTTCTGCTGATATGATTGTTGTGATGGATCACGGCGAAATTGTTGAGCAGGGAACACATGAGGAATTGCTGAAATTGGGTGGAATGTATTTTGATCTCTATTCCATGACTTATGCGCGTGAACTAGAGGGACAAGTTGCACCTGATGCAGATATTTTATCAGCCGAAGAAATGCAGTAGTCATTTTTTCGTTGGTAATACATCAATTGAACTTTTAGCCTGCTGGGTTATACTAGCAGGCTGATTGCATTCAATAAACGATATTGAGTTAGACACAGTGATAGATTATCAACTTCTTTCTCCAGAACAAGATGTTGAGGAGTTATATCCTTATCGACGTGTGTGGCGAACGCTTTTTTTGGAGATGCTAGCCATTTTATTGATTATGGGAGGAATATTCTTCGGGGTTCAGTTTGGCTTTCTTTCCCCACAAATACCGCGCAGTGTTGAGATAGCACTTTGCGGCATACCAATTCTCATCTTTTATATTTTTTCTGTTCGTCGAGAAGCGCTTGCGCCACAACCACGTGAGGGGTTAATGCTAGTTTTGGCATTGAGTCTTGTTTTTGCAAACGGCGTGAGCTATCCACTAATTACGAGAGTTATTACGCCAGAGACTTGGCTTGCTGAAGGTGGCTTTTTTAGCCGTATTATTGGCTATATGCTCACGTTGGGTATGCTGGCAGCTTTCTCGATATATGTGGTTATTCGCTATACCGTTTGGCCACACCGCTTTCGAGTGCGCGTTGATGGTATTGCTTATGCTGTTCCTGCTGCATTGGGATATGCAACAGTTTTGAATGTACAACTTGTTTTAAGCGATTTTCCAGCATTAGATGCAATAGCATTGCGTATTTTGGTTAACACTTTTGTCTACTTAGCTATTGGCGGAATTATTGGTTATTTTTTGTCAGAATTGGCTTTGGGAGAAGTACAAGCCTTTTGGCTTTCTTTGGGGCTTGTTATTGCTGCATTTTTGAATGCGCTCTTTGTTGCTTTTCGCCGAATTGCGGTTGTTAGCGGGCTTAGCAGCCGAGATATTGGCCCATTTTTTCTTGCCATTGGTTTTTCAGCAGTGATTTTATTAGCTGTAAGTTTCTTGATGGAAAATGCAGCAGAGCGTGAGGCTGCGCAACGAGGGATACGTCGTATACGATGAGACCTTTTGATTTTGAAACGCATAATGCTGATCTTCCCCCTCGCACTCGCATAAATAGTATATTGATGTTATTGACAGCATTAGGGATGTTTGCATTAGGAATGTACTATCGCAACGATGCACTTACTGCTACAGTTGCGTTTCGTGATGAAATTAATGGCATTAGTGCTCAGCTGCCTGCTAATTGGCTTATTAATACTGATGATCCAAATGTAGTTTTGCGTGTGGAAGATGTGGGGGGAAGTGGCTTTAATACGCGCATTCAAATTTCCATACAAACAGTTGGACCAGATGCCACACCGCGCAATGTGATCGATCAACTTTCTGTACAGGGGCCATTCCAATTTCCTAGCTATGGGCTTTTAGAAACTCGTAGCATTCGTTTAGGGGAAGATGAAGCAACGCTCATTGAATATTATTATGTTGCAAGCGAAACCAACCCATTTTTAGAGACAATACCTGTTGTCGTTCAAGGGATTGATCTAGTTGTCATTCGTGGAAACCAAGCCATTATTTTTACTTTTCAAGATGATCGGCGAACCTTTGAACAAAAACGCCGTTACTTTGATCGATTTTTAGCTTCTGTGGAATATTAAACCAATGTCAAAAAGATTTTTGGGGTTTTGCGCGATCTTACTCACCATTTTGTTATTTTCTTCTACTCATGCAACTGCGCAAGAGGACGGTCAGCCCCTCGTCATATTAAACGAGAACAATATTAAGCAAGCAACAGTTATGTTGATGCAGGTATCTGATGAAACAGGTCAGCCTGTCATTCAATGTGTAGGAACAGGAACGTTAATTAGTTCGGATGGGTTAATTTTGACTAATGCTCATCTCGTAACAGAAAACCGTGATTGTATATCTGATCGAATTGTTGTCGCTTTGACCATCCGTATTGATGAACCACCGGTGCCATCATATTCGGCAGAAGTTATTGAGATCAATCGCGGATTCAATTTAGCAGTTTTGCAAATTACACGTTATTTAGATGGGCGGAGTGTAGATAAACGTCGTTTACAGTTGCCTTTTGTTGAGCTTGGCGATTCTGATGCTACAACAGTGGATCAAACGATCTATTTTTTTGGTTATCCCGATCTTGAGGGTGGGGCAGTTCAAATGATGCGCGGAACTGTAAGCGGTTTTACGGCAGAGGCACGTGTAGGAGAGCGCGCGTGGATTCGGACTGCAGCTGATGTTCCCGGTTTGTTTAGTGGTGGCGGTGCATATGATCGCGATGGGCGTTTAATTGGTATACCAACTGTTCTGCCTAATCGTGTTGCCGGAGAGGTGCTAGATTGCCGTGTAGTTTATGATACGAATGGCGATAATCGTATCAATGATGCAGATCGCTGTATTCCAATACCGGGCTTAATTCGTGCAATTCGCCCTTCTCGCTTAGCGCTTGGGCTTGTACGTGCTGCAGCTTTAGGGATTCAACCCGGCCCTCAGTATGCAGTGTATGAAAGTCCGCCTAATACGGCACAACCGATATTTGAAAACTTATTTTTAGCTACAAGCGTGAATGAGGCAGGGATGCCTGTTTCTATAGTGAGTAGAGCACCTTCTGGAATTAGTAGCTTATACTTATTTTTTGATTATCGTAATATGACGGATGGGCTTATTTATGAGTTACGAACAACAGTTAATGGCCGTCCTGATCCAACCTTTAGCTTGCCACCGGTCACATGGAATGGTGGCCCAGAAGGGTTATGGTATATCGGTAATAGTGGCACACGATATGAAAATGGTACTTATGAATTCACGTTGTTTATAGAAGGCAGGCAAGTAGATAGTATTAGCTTTGTTGTAGGTGGTGCACCTAATCCAACCCCGCAATTTTCCGATTTGGTTTTTGGACTTGAAAATAGTTTGGGGCAGCTTGTTGGGGCAAACTATGTTATTCCTGAAGGTAATGTTATTCGGGCGCGCTTTCGCTATCAAAACATGGAGCCGGGCGTTGTATGGCGATTTCAGTGGTTTTTGAATGGAAGTCCATTAGCAGGAGAAGGAGCCTCTGGCACACGCACATGGGAATTGCCAGAGCCGCAAGGAACATTTGAAGATATTGCAATAGCCAGCGAAGCAGGATTTATTTCTGGTACCTATCGCCTGCAGCTAGAAATTGAAAGAGAAAATGGCTTTGAGTTGGCGGTACTTAGCGATGTTGTCGTTGCTGGTGGAGCTGGTGGCATTGATGCAGCACAAGCGCAAATTTTTTCAGACTTTCAGTTTGCCCAGAATCAACAAGCGGGATTTCCTATAGGGCTTATTAATGATGAATTTGCCTCTGGTGTTGGGCAGATATTTGTTTTTTTTAATTGGCGGCAAATATCACCCAACACTCCGTGGACATATCGCTGGCTATTAGATGGTGATGTTTTATTTGAGGAGCATACGCGGTGGGCTGCTGAGCCTACAGGAGAAAATTTTTATCTCTCACTAGTAGGGTTGCCGACCTTGCCTGATGCCAGTTATACCCTTGAAATTTTGATGAATGGCATACCCTTAACAAGAGAAGTAACTGTTGATGTTGGGCTAGGACAACTTCCTGTAGAAGCCTTTGCGAGTGCTGAAGGTGTTCAAGTGCGCGGGCGCATCATTGATGCAGAAACAGGGCAAGGGATAGCAGGGGCGATGTTAATCATCTTAAGAGCTGAATTTAGTGTTGAAGATTGGGTGTGGGATGAAAGCCAAGTGTTGAGTCGTGCACAAGCTGATCGTAATGGTTATTATCAAATTCCTCAGCTTTTGCCGCGTGGCACAACTGAATCGCCTATTTTATATAGTTTGTTGGTTCGTGCTGATGGTTATTTCCCTGTCAGTCAGGATGGCATTCCAGTTACGGATTTAACGAGCAGCCCTATAGAAATTAATGTTGTACTAAATCGTGATTAGTGAGAGAGCCTATGCGTCTTAAATATGGTATTGTACTTTTTATCCTTGTTGCATCAGTGTTTTTGCTTTTGGTGCTCAGTTTATCAATCAATTTATTACCAGATGCGCCAATTTCTCCCACAGCAACTTTTCCTGAAAGCATTGATTTTCCAAATGGGCGTGATGTTCCAAGTCGATAGGATGTAATCATAAAATGGCAGAGATGGTAACGATTTTACTTGCAGTAACAGTCGGTTTTTTGTCAGGTGTTTTGGTCAATGCATTTGCGGATGCTTTGCCGCGTTTTCGGCAACCAAGATTACCTTATTACTCAGATGGATCGCCTCGCCCTATTTTTGAATGGTCAGGAATTGTTGCATATTTTAGAGGAGGGCGTGACAAATATGACAAAACGCCACTTCAACCACAATCACTTGAACGTCCTGATGGCACAGTGGTGATGTTAGAACCCATTCCTCATGCACGTATCACCATTCGTCATGTTATTGTTGAGATTTTCATGGCGCTCTTTTTTGGCTTTATCGTGATCAACTGGCCAAATCATGATCGTACTTGGATTTGGTTTATTTATCTCACGATCTTGATGCTTATCACAGTGATTGATATTGAACACTATATTATTCTGACCCCTGTAATCGTTTATGGTTGTCTATTTGCGATTTTTGTGGCGATCTTCTTTCCAGAAGAAGGCATACGCACAACGCAAGATTATTTCATTGGTGGTGCGCTAGGCTTTGGTGTTTTCCTATTTATGTATTGGGGTGGGGCGCTTTTTTCAGGTCTTGTTGGTGCTGCACGTGGCGAAGCATTAGATGAAGTCGCTTTTGGGTTTGGCGATGTAATGCTAGCGACGTTATGTGGTTTAATGATTGGCTGGCAATCTCTGATTTTTGCCTTACTTATTACTGTGTTTATTGGTGCGTTGGGAGCAGTGTTGTTTGTCATTGGGCGAATGTTTACATCTGACAAATACGCTCTTTTTACACCGCTCCCATATGGCCCCTACATCGTTATTGGTACGGTGATCATGATGTTGTGGCGAGAAGATGTGCGCCGTATTCTGGGCGGAGACTAATTTTCTATGAGAACAGGTTGCCGCTCAATGATACCACTGCCTAAACATAAATCATCTTGGTAAACCACTGCGCCTTGACCCGGTGTAATATCTCGCAATGGCTGATGAAATTTGATTTGTACTCGCCCATCAGCAAGTGGTTGAACAACGCCTTTATGTGGCTTGGATTTATAGCGTATCTTCACTTCAGCTTCAAAAGCACTTGATGGTGCCTCACCACTGATCCAATTAAATGGGCCTGTTGTCAATGTGTCCTGACCCAGTTGCTCGCGCGTACCAACAACGAGTGTGTTATTTTTAGTATCCAATTTTAGAACGTAAAGGGGTTCGCGATATGCAATGCCCAACCCTTTTCGTTGACCAATGGTATAATTAGCTAGCCCTTGATGCTCACCAAGCTGAGTGCCATCAGTTAGAATGATTGGGCCGGGAACAAACATCTCACTTGGACCGTATTCTCGGAGAAACCGCCGATAATCCCCATCACCTAAAAAGCATAAATCTTGAGAATCACTTTTTGAGGCAACAGCAAGCCCAAATTTTTCGGCTAATTCACGTACTTGTGGTTTAGTGTATTCCCCTATAGGAAACATCGCATGGCGCAGTTGCTCTTGATTTAAAACGCTTAGAACATAGGATTGATCCTTTTCAAGCGTGTAAGCACGCCGCAACTCAAGTTTTCCATTTGAGGCTTGTGTAATACGCGCATAGTGTCCTGTTGCCAAATAATCAGCATCTAAGGCAAGTGCATGGTTTAATAACCACTCAAAACGAATATGACGATTACATGCCATGCAGGGGTTTGGCGTAACGCCTTGAGCGTGCTGGTCAATAAAAAACTGTACAATTTTCTTGCGAAACACTTGTTGTGTGTCAAGAACGTAAAAAGGGATGCCTAGTTGGTTCGCAATCCGACGAGCATCTGCCATTTGATCAGGCGTACAACATCGATTGTGACCACCAAAGCCATAGGCTGTTTCTTCTGCCCAAAGGCGCATCATCATACCTATAACGTTGTAGCCTTGCTCAACTAGTAACGCTGCCGCTACTGAGCTATCTACGCCACCACTCATTGCTACAACAACTGTTGGCTTCATAATTTTTTGAATACCTTTCTGACTTATTCGATTATAGTTTAATCGAAATAAGAGAAGGCTATCAAGTTTGACTTTTTGGTTGAGTACGTTACATTGAATAGAATGATGTAATGACATATCAAGAAAATGGGTGTAGGGATGCTTGAGGAAATCTGGCGTATCTTGAATTATGATGGTGAATATGTTCTCTTTTTGGGGATATTATTTGTTGTTATTGTCAATCATTATTATTGGCGATATGATCGCTTGGCTAGATTGCAACCTCAGTCATCTTTACCACTGCTCGATACTTGTCCTGCAGTAAGTGTTTTAGTAGCAGCTTGGAATGACACTGATTTTATTGAAAAACATATACAATCATTTTTGGCGCTTTCTTATCCAAGCAAGCAACTTATTTTGTGTGCAGGTGGATATGATCGTACTTTTGATATAGCTTCTCAATATCATGATGGTAAAGCTATTATTGTGATTGAGCAAGTTGCTGGTGAAGGAAAACAGGCAGCACTAAGAAAATGCCTTCCTCGTGCTACAGGAGAAATCATTTATCTTACAGATTCTGATTGTTTGTTAAATGATGATGCCTTTATTCGCTTGATAGCACCTATTGTTAAGGGGGAGTACGAAGCTGTTAATGGAACATCGCATCCTCTAAAAACCCAACAGAATAATGCCTTTGTCATGTATCAATGGACGGTTGATCATTATGCTCACGCGCGTGCACCTGAGCATAGTTCTGGGCTATTGGGCCGTAATTGTGCTGTTAGTGCACAGCCACTAAGACAAACGGGAGGCTTTGATGAAGAAGCAAAATCAGGCACTGACTACACATTAGCGCGTCAACTCATTGATAATGGCTATACAATTTACAATGAGAAGTATAGTTCTGTTGAGACTGAATATCCTTCAAGTTTACGTTCCTATTATTACAAAAGAACGCGCTGGCTTAGGAATACAATTGTATTGGGATATAAGAAAAAAGATTATGGTTCAATGTTGCCATCACTGTTTACGAGTTGCGTGGGTGTTTTTATGTTGATACTTCCATTAGGGGGGCTAATATTTGCTCCTTTCTTCATGCTATGGGTGTGGCTCATAGTACATGCTATTCTTTCTCGTCTTCGTTATGTGTTTTTTTGCAGAGAACAATTAAACAATGTTGCTATCTTTAAAGTGTTTTTGATGGGGATTTTGATTTTACCGATAGATTTTTATATTTCAGCAACAACTTTACTTCAGGTTGTTTTTCCTCGTTGGCGAACTATTTGGAAATAAGGATTTCGAGATAGCTATAACATAGATAAAATTCTGAGTGATGCTAAGTCATTGCAATTCTCAAGCCATTGTTCTGCACCAATAGCATAGAGTATTTCTTGTCCTTGCTTAAAGTAATCCTCACGTTCCTCAAGAAATGATAAGGCTAGTAAACAAGCCGCTTCATCTAGTCTTCTTTTCCCTTTAGATAGTTCTAAAGCACAATATACATATTGTTTTGCTTCTTTTTTATCCTGTATATATTCAGCTTTGAGGCGATAGATAACAATCTTAGCACCTAGATGATCATTCTGCTCTACCCAATTAACGGCTATGTTAATCAATTCTCGGGCTTGTGCATAGTTTCCTACAGCGATGAAACAACGTGCTTTGTACAGAAGTATGTCAATTATACCTTCATTCAATATATTGCTTTCATAGTGCCGTAACGCTTCATCAAGCAATGCTAGTGCCTTCTCATAGTTGCCAAGATGAAAATAGGCTCTTCCGCTGTTACTGGTCGCTCGATTAATTTCTAAGAACGCTTTTGCTTTTTGGGCTTTTTGAAGTTGAAGATTAAAATAAAATAATGCTTTTTGAATTTTTCCTTGCGCAAGATAGTTAATTCCCAAGTTGCCTGTGGCAGCGATTTCTGTGAAATTCCCGTAACGTTCTGCAATTTCTAATGAACGTAGAAAATAGTCTTTAGATATATTTAATTCACCTTTGCACCAGTAAACAAGCCCAATGTCACATATTAAACCTGCATAAACTGTTGGGAGAAGTTGTTCTTTTCTCCGCTCTAGGGATTTATATTCAGCGAGAGCTTGGTCATAGTTCCCGACTGTCCATTCTAAGAGGGCATGTCGATAGATCAGTTCAGGCCCTATGGGTTGTTCTTGGGCTTTAAGTTTACCGATTAAAGTCTGAATTTCCTCTAGAGCTTTGGATACATTGCCTTTTCGACGCTGCAAACTTGCTACTAATAGCGTGTATTGTATTGGATCGGAATAAGAGCTCTGTAGAAGCTCTTGATGCTCTAATAATATTTTTTCAACAGTGTCTAGAGCATTTTGAGAAAAATATATAGATGCTTTTAGTATGATACTTTGACACAATATATCCCAAAAATTATTTTGGGTTGATGTTTGAATTGCACGTTCTACCCATTCAATGCTATCTTCAAGCTCGTTAAGTGTATTATAGATGTTGGCTATGTTATATTGAAATATGGCTTTGTAACGTGCATTCGTAAATTTGTAGTAAAACAGGTTGAGTTCAAGCCATTCTTTTCCATAACCTATATTTGCTGGTTCTTTTTTTAAGGCGATAATGAGTTTTTGAGCTAACTCATAAGTCTCTTTAAATTTTTGAGCTGTTTCCAATGTTCTTAAAATATGTCGGATATTATCTTCAAACTCATGAGGTGGCATTTGCTGGGATGTAATACGCCTATAATATCCTTCTAAGAACAGAGGACATTGCCGTTGAATGAAGAATTGACCTCGTTCTCGGTGTTGTTCCCAGCTTTTCGTTTGCATGGTACCTCTAATCATCAAAAAAATGAGTTATTATAAATGTGCGAGTTAATTGATGAATTCTATATTTAGGTGCACTAAGATCAGGCGTGATTTGCTGAACAAGATGTGTGCTTTTGAGTTCTTTTATTGCCGAACGCAGAGTACTTCTCTTTGTGATTTTTAGAAAATCTGATATGTCATATAATGTTGCTCCCTCTGCTGAGAAAAAATATCCTAATGATAGCAAGATGTCTTGTGCTGTTATGCTAAGTTGAGTCCAAATCTGTTTATAAATATAGTCAAAAATTACTTCTCGTTCCTGATTTTTTGAGTGTGCGTGATCTTTTATTTCGTACAGCTCATCAAGCAGTGTATTTAGGTCAATGAATTGTAAACTACCAGCGAAGATTCTGATGGCAAGCGGTAATCCACCGATCACATTATAAATGCGCTCTACGTCATGGTTTTCAATTTTTCGATCTGGTAAAAGTATTTGTAGCAGCTGATGAACCTGCTCTATGGTGAGCTCTTGAATTAGTATTCTTCTCACCCATGTCTGATCAATTTCTTTACGAGAAGTCAGTAAAAAGAAAGTCTTGCCAAATGAATGTTCTCTTAACCAAGGTAGTAAATGAGATAAATCTTCAACAGTTTCGATGTTGTCTATGATAATTAGATAGGGATATTCGTTAATACGATACTTAAATTCCTGCTCAGCTCTTTGTTTGTTGGCAGAGCTAATTTCCATTTGGTTATATAGTCTTTGTACTATCTCTTCATAGGTTTTCACTCCATCGTTTAAGTAGATTAATTGCCCATTCTGATTGACCATTTGTTGTCGTGCAGTTATCCAAAAAATATCTCTAATGAATTCATTTTTGTGTGTGGCTAATTGTAAGGCAAAGTAGGTGGCTAATGTTGTCTTTCCAATACCACCTAGGCCTTCAATACTTATTACTTTTACATTGTTTGAGGGATGAATATAACTACTAAGTTGCTCAAGATAGGTCTCAAAGCCTATAACGTTGTGTAGATCGATTTCATTATCACGTAGAATGTTTCGCAACATTGATGAAGTTTTATTTGAGGGCTTATTATCTAAAATTTCGGTAGCCATCTTCTCGGCATCACTTTGATCGATGCCCATGGTTTGCAGGATCGCGATTATCCAATTCTCATCTACGTATCCTAGCTTTACTATAGATTTGA
>RFGP01000119.1 GCA_003697365.1 Chloroflexota bacterium
ATCAATATAAGGGCTCTTGATAGGTTTGAGCTTAAATTCAGCCCATAATATTAATCCTGTCAGCCCTAATCCGCCTATTGTGGCACGAAACAGCTCAACATTTTCGGTGGGCGAGCAAATTAAACGTTCACCATTAGAACGCAGCAATTCAAAACGCAACACATGACAACCAAATGTGCCATCAATATGATGACCCTTGCCATGTACATCATTAGCAATGGCTCCGCCAACAGACACAAATTTCGTCCCCGGTGTGGCGGGTAAAAACCACCCACGCGGCACGATAAAGTCAAGTATTTCTGCAAAAGAAACACCTGCCTCACAGCATAAGATACCATGCTCGGCATCAAAGGAAATCATACGATTTAAGTTGGTAGTGTCGAGAAGCACCCCACCATTATTTAAGCAACTGTCACCATAACTGCGACCATAGCCAAAAGGTAAAACAACATGTTCAAACTGCTCAATATTAGGCACATCATGCCGCCAACGGACATATTCAACATCTACATGAGTAGCCTTTGGAAAACGCCCCCATGATTGATGATGCTTAGAAACCTCAGAAGACTTCAATACTTATATCCTTTCATGATAAATCATCAACTTACTCGTTCTAGTGCTTGTTGCGCTTGGAAGTAATTAGGATTCAAATCTAAAGCAAGCTGATATTGCTCGCGCGCAGCTTCAAAATTCCCCTGAATTTCATAGACGCGCCCTTTGTAATAATAAGTCTCTTCAACGTAACGAGTGGTGCGGAGCGTCTGGTTTGCCAATGACAATACATCTTCAAGGCGGCTTGTTTGTAAAAGCGCTTCATAAGGCGCGAATTGATACCACATCATACGATAAGGTAAACCTAACTCAAAAGATTTACGAAAAGCCGCAACAGCCTCTTCATAACGCCCAACAGATGTAAGTGATGTCCCTAAATTAAACCATGCAAACGGGTTTTCTCCGTCTTCCGCTGCTTCGCGTTGCGCTGTTGCAATAGCATTTCGACGATTATTGCTTTGAATCCAATCATCTCCCAAAAGCATGATCAACTCTTGTTCGCGGAAATCCGGATAGATCACAATATAGTTACGATTAAATGCTTGCCAATCTTGGTCAAAGCGCTCATAACTGCGTGTTAAAGAGGGATTACTGGGCCGTCCTAAGTAGGAATCATAAACAGTTATCGTTTCCGCAGTGTCGTCATATCCGACAATCGTTTCATAATGCCCATACCACCCTTCACCATTGTTAGGATCATAACCAGACTCAACAATAACGATAAATTTATTCGCTATAAGCTGCTTAATGAGTTCAATATCACCATCCATGCGCCATATAGCACTTAGAGCTGTATATTGCTCTACATAATCTATCATCTGTTGTGGTGACACATTACGATCTTCGCGATCAGGTTTCAAAACAGAAGCAGTCTCTTCTTGCGTGCCCTCCCACCCATAATAGGAAAGCCCCATCGCTAGATTCGCTGGCCCACAGTTATTCCACCCTTGTTGAAAAAACTTAATGCCAGTAAGGCTAAATGTGTCGGGTGGAGGCGGCAAGACAGCAATAGCTGTTGCTTGTGTTGTAGATGATTCACTATCTCCTCGCGAAACTTTAATCACAACCTGAGGTGTAGCAGTAATGTCAGACAATGTCGGTGTATGAGTTGCTGTCGGGGTCACAGTAACCGTTGTAGCTGTAGCTGTAGGTAACTGTTGAGTAGGCGTTGGCGTAAGGGGAAGTTCAGTCGTAGGAATAGGGGTTCGCGTCACGATCAAAACTGACTGTGATGAACCACTAGCCGAAGCGCGCTCAATACGAAAATCCGAAAACAGCATCGGCAATATACCAAAGGCCAATGCAAAAGTGATCATGATCCCGACATTAAACCCCACCAATAACCAAGCAACAATGGCTGTCACATTCATATTTTGTTTTTGAAAGGTTTTGCCTCGATAAGACATCAATGTCGTTTCCCTCAACCTACTCTTTTCCATGTAAAGCCATCCCAACGAAAAACAACATACTGCGAAGGTAGTTCGGGATATGAAACAACCTCAACAGTGGCTTGTGGGCGGCCAAAAGCATCCAAGACGATATTCACACTATTTGCCATAAAAAGTGGGCGTTGGGCATCAAAATTACGCCGATTCGTATCTGCTATTGCTAAAGCATTTGCGTCAGTTTCATCATAAAGCGTATTATAGCGAGCGATCAATTGCTGTTCATCACCCACCTCAAATTCGCCACGCAACAGACGTGTTTCAAAGTTAAGCCGAAAAGCAAAATATGCGCGCCAATCAATCTGGCTGAGTATATCAAGTGGCATACTTGCCACATTCAACCCGCTTACAGATTCTAAAACCGTACCCAAGGGGGTATCAACTGTCATCAAGCGAAGCAGCAACGGCGGTGCAATATCACCATATAAACGCGCAAAGCTATTCAGAAAGCCAGACCCTTCAATACCTAAGAAAGCGCCCTGTAACCACGAAACAAACTCAGACCTTAGCCACATAGCATCTGCATAAGTTGTTGTCTGGTGTGCGACAAGGGGAGAATCAAAATTAGCCGTTGGTGAAAGATTATAGTCAACTAACCGCTCTGCGATGAGTAAGGCAAGCTGTTGTGATAGCTCAGGCGATAATGGATTATCACGATTCATCCGTCCATCATATAAAGGCGAGGCCACAAGAATCGCCCACTCATTTGATACATCCCACTCTGGTGGTGCAGCGGGGCGCGGGGTAATTTGAATCTTCAGTTGTGGCAAAGCGATTATACAATCTAATAATTCACAGCCTCTCAACCACCATTTATCTACCTCATTAAAAATCGCCTTTGCTAGAGGTTCATCTAATCCAAAATACTCGACCCTTGCTTGGTCTGACTCAAGCGTTGCTGCATCCCCCCAATATTCAGTGTCTGGAGGCAAACGCCGCCAGCCACTAGGTTCTGACTCATAATACCAATAGAACCATGCAACGAGGTAGGTTTGGTCACCAATGCGCTCTTCTAAGAGAACACGTGCGCGTTTGCGCTCCGTATTTTGATCTATATCAAGATCAACAATTTCACCTGTCAATTCCAATAGCCCTGATGCTTTCAGACTTTGATATTCGGCAAACAATTCTGCCTGTTGCCCCAACCAATAATGGCTACTGGTTCGCCGAATCGCCATATAAGCTGATTCATCGCCAACACGCAATGCTCTTATCTCAGCATCGACAGTATCGATCAAAGCCTCGCGCAACTGTTGATCGTACTGTTGTAAGCGCCAAAACACCAAACCACCAACAACACCAACAAGGCAGGTAACAACAATAATTGTACCTAGCAATAAACGCCATTGACGACGGCGCGCTTGTCGAGCACTAGGGTCTTCTGTAGCACGGCGTTGTTGCTGTTCAGATTCAATCTGCCAGTCTAGCTGTATGCCCATATTATCCGTATTTTCTGACCAAATTCATTATTGTGATGCAAGCCTAGAAAAATGATGTAGCAATGTCAATAGCGGTTGTCCACTGTTTACCTGACTTCACCTACTGTAATTTTTTGATATACTCCATCAGGGAGCTCAATCAATAGAGCGCCTTCTCCATCAATATCGATAGCACGCCCTGTAATTATCTTGTTGCCGACAGAGATCGATACTTCTTGCCCTAGCGTTATCAGGTTTTCTCGGTAAGCCGCAAGCAATTTATCACTACGAAGAAGCGCCAGCCAACGATCTAGGTTTTCCAAAATTGAAGCAATCAAATGGGCACGTTTAACTGATTTATTCGTGTGATCTTCAAGACTAGTTGCTCGTTCAGCCAGTTCAGTATCAGCAAAAGAAACGCGCACATTCAGCCCAATACCAATAATAGCCCCTAAAAACAAGTCACCCGCCCATTGTGATTCAGCTAAAATGCCACATACCTTTTTACCATTTAATAACACATCATTAGGCCACTTCAGCGTTATACCATGAGTATAATTGCGTAGGCTTTCAGCAACAGCTATTGCAGCAGCCATCATTATGCGAGATAAAAATTGCACATCTTCTAAACGCACAATAACACTCATTGCAATAGCTTGTTTAGGTGGTGTATACCATTTTCGCGCCAACCTACCACGTCCGGCAAGCTGTTCTTCAGCGATAACCACAGCGCCTGTGGGTGCACCTTCCAATATCCATTGCTGAGCAATGTCATTTGTACTATCCACTTGTGGAAAAAACTGAAAAGGCCGATCTTGCAGAATTTCTTTCAATATCGCTTCATTTAAGGTATCAGGCATAGAACCTACTCCACACATTTTCAACTTAAAAACGCTTTTTATGCGCCTATCTTACAAGGTTCACACTATGCTTGTCATCCATTTGGAAAACGATAAAATAGGCAACATGAGTACAAGTATAATGCCGCGTTGGGCTTGGATAACCCTTTTCATAACAACTATACTCTCGACAGCATTAATCACATTTTTCTTGGTCTCGCTGTCGAAAGAACAAATGATCCTACCCGCAAAAAATGAATTATCAAACTTTCAGACAGAACGTCCAGTTGAAGCCACTGTAGAAATTCTGCCAACTTTCACTGCATCTCCTACTCAAACGCTCACTCCCACGATTATGCCATCAAATACAGTAGCAACTTTTACGCCAACTATTGTTGCCACAAATATTGAGGTTACTACACCCCCCACAGAGCAACCAACTATCGTGGCTGAAAGCGTAGATGCAGAAGGTTGCCCACCTCCCGAAGGTTGGGTTGCCTATACAATACAGCAAGGGGATACGTTATTTGCGTTTCAGCTAGGTGCAAATCGTGCTGGAAATCCGACTACGGTTGATGAGATCATGTTGGCCAATTGCATTGACACCACATTTTTACAAGTTGATCAAGTCATTTTTCTTCCTGAGGGAGCGGCGGAAAATGCTCCCCCATCTGAGCCCGTTGCTCCTGCACTCCCTGCAGGAATAAGCCGCACAGCAAACTGTCCCTGCACATTAACCATTCAGCCCGGATGGCGCTTAGAACAAATTGCAGATGAGATCAATCGCATTCCTGTTGCATTTTCGGGAGCAGACTTCTTAGCAGTAACTGGTAAGGGCAGCACACTACCTGCAAGAAGTTTTCTAACAAGTGTGCCAGCAGGTTCTGGTCTAGAGGGTTTTATGTTGCCGGGTAGTTACACCTTACAAAATGATACAACCGCTATTGCATTAAGAGATATGATACTCGATGCATTTGAGGCT
Source organism: Chloroflexota bacterium (assembly GCA_003697365.1). GTDB lineage: Bacteria > Chloroflexota > Anaerolineae > Aggregatilineales > J027 > J027. The sequence continues at coordinate 5,237 of RFGP01000119.1, forward strand.
AATGCAGCGCCTATCATCAATAGTGCACAAGGTATGACCCCCTATGAAGCCGTAATTTTGGCTTCAATTATTCAGCGTGAGGCAGGCGATCCTAACGAGCAACGTCTTGTCTCAAGCGTATTTCACAATCGAAGAGCAACCGGACGCGCCTTTGCCGCAACCGTGACGATTCAATATGCGCTAGGACATTCGGGAAACTGGTGGCCACGCCTACAACAAGGCCAAACAAGCCTTGACTCACCATATAACACCTACCGCTATGCTGGTTTTCCGCCAACACCTATCAGCAATCCTAGTATTAGCGCCCTACAGGCTGCTGTGAACCCAGCGCAGACCGATTATCTCTACTTTACAGGAAACTGTCGCGGTTCGGGGAATGCTTACGCGGCGACATATGAGCAACATCTAGCCAATGTAGAATGTCGTTAAAAAAACTATCGGCGTTTACCTTTCTAGAAAACGCCGATAAATATTACCCTACTAGGCAAATGGTTAGACATTGCGCATACCATTTCGACCATTCCCCGCGACAACTTCAGGGGCTACTGGCACTACACCATGTGTTTTAACGGGCGAAAGCACCATGCTAGTATGTACTTTGTCCACACCCGGAATATTGGCTAGTTTGTTAATCAAAAAGTTTTCAACAGCTTGAATATCAGGCACCGCAATTTTTAGCAGATAATCAGTGCCACCTGTAAGATGATAAGCCTCTAGAACCTCGCTAAAATCAGCAATACGAGCGGCAAATTGCTCAAGTGGCTCACGTTGATGATGGATAAGCGTTACACCAACAAAGCAAATAACAGGATTGCCAACCTTATCCGGATCAACAACAGCTTGATAACCACGAATAATGCCTTGCTCTTCAAGTTTACGTACTCGCGCTAAAACAGCAGGGGCCGATAAATCTACGATTTCAGCTAAACGTGTATGCGCAATACGTCCATCTGTTTGTAAAACTTCTAGGATTTGACGATCTTTTTGATCCATTCTTAGATATTTACTCCCTATATGGCAATAATGTTGTGAATGATGTTCTTCATTATAAAGCAGTTTGCTCTAGAACAAATGGTTCGCAATTGTTCGATTTTAACAAAAATATATTGAATCATTGTCTATATTCTACAAATATGAAGTGAAATAGTGTTTTAATGCACTTTTTTTAAATTTGTGATTTATGTCTCAAACAACGCCCGATGAGGGAAAACCATCTCACGAGGATTAAAGCGTGCTTGTTGTAAGAGCTGTTGGTTAGCACGCTCAAAATCTCGATGCATATCTTGAATCATCTCCAATTGTGCTAAAGCCGGCTCAATTGAATACACCACGATAGAAAGTGCTAACAAACCCGGAACTAACACCACGACACGATCATCTTTAAGTTTACGACTTGTTAGGCGTGGTGGTTGCTGTGATGAAGCAAGCAACTTGTTCAGGCGCTCTAAAATTGGAAGTACCTGATTTTCAGGTAATTGTAGCCGACCAGTACGCACAATAAGTCGCTTTTGTGCGATATGATAAATACTATAAGAAATTACCTGAGCCTCAAAATGTTTACGCAGAAAACCTGTAAAGCCGGGTTGCACGACATTTTGCCATGCGCCAGTTTTAGGGTCACGTTGAAGCATCGCTTCTGTAATATCTCGTTGCTCTTGGTATCTTTGATAAATGGCGTGAAATTGTGCACGATTTAGTTTTCCTTGTGCATATTCTTCGGCAACACGTGCCATTTTCTGACGTAAACGTTCTAATGCAGCCATTGCCTGCTCTTGCGGAGAGCGAGACATATCAATTTCTTCAGTAGCAGTTAAAGGAGGACGAACAGGTGCATCTGGACGTGTTGGACGTGGCACCGATGGACGTACTGGCATAGGAGGTGATTCTGGCGATTGAGGACGAATCGGCGATATATTATGCCCAGATGTCGGAGATAATTTGCTATTAGATGATTTGTCTTTACTGGATTCATCATCAGAAGGGTGTGTTAATCGTTCATCATCATGAGACACAGACACATTTCCTCTGGCCAAAATTTATTTACTATATACTTTTCATTTATAGCAGAAAAAATCATATTGCGCGCAATAAAATTAGAAGATTGATACCATGAGTCTACATTGCAGAATTGTCACCAATGGCTATACTACATCAAGAAGGTATTTATTATGTGTAAACTCATAGGAAATGGATTTTGAAGCGTTTTTTATGGCTCATACTAATTGCTAATCTATTAGTCGCATGTGGTGGTTCAGATGCTTCTTCTAATGAAAGCAATACACAGTCTCAACTTCCTCAAACAACAGAAGAAGCTACTGCCGACAATACTATTGATTCAAGCATCGTAGCACGAGTAAATGGTGTTCCGATTAGCCGCGCAGTATTTGAAGCAGAACTTGCTGCTGTTAGCAATAATTTCAATGATGCAGCATCAGATAGTGCCCTACAAGAAACAGTACTGTCTAGTTTGATTGATCAGATACTGATCGAACAATATGCAGCAGAAAATAATATCATCATTACGGATGAAGAATTAGAAAATGAGTTGAAAAGCCTAAGCACACTTGCTGAAACTTCAGGGTTTACTCTTGCTCAAGTACTCGGCTTGCCCCCCAATGCAGATTCGTCTGTTGTAGCACAAAAAGTGTATCAAGGCTTATTAGCGCAGGCTGTTGCTGATGATGTAGTCTCAAAAACGGAACTCATTACCACCCAAGTTCATGCGCGTCATATTCTCGTTCGTGAAGAAGCACTTGCCAGAGAACTCCTTGAACGCTTACAAAATGGCGAGGATTTCGCCACACTCGCCGCAACATATTCTATAGATGCTACAACAGCGCCCGCAGGAGGAGACTTAGGGTGGATTGTGCGAGGTGACTTGTTGTTAGATACTGTAGAAGAGATTATCTTTAATATGCCTGCCAATACCCGTTATCCTGAGCCTGTGCCAAGTGACTTGGGTTGGCATATCATTGAAGTGTTAGAACGAGATGAAACACAATCGCTGACAGATGAGCAAATCTCGCAACAACGCATCCTAATTTATCAAAAATGGCTTGCTGATCAGCGCCGTACAGCAGTTATTGAGCGCTTCACCAACTAGGAGATATATTTATATGGAAAGAAACGAAACTTACGATCTGATTAGCATATTTTTCTTAGCACTAAGTATATTGACATGTTTGTTCACTGTTGCGATTTTAACTGATGCAGTAGCAGCGGGGCCTTTTGAGCCAGAAATCCCCACCAACACGCCTACAGTCGCTGTGTTAGGGACACCAACACCGACATTAGAAACACCCACACGCACCCCCATTCCGCCCACCAACACACCAACTGAAACAGCATCCTATACCCCTTTTCCAACGAACACCGAAACAGCAACGAGCACACCAACAATCACGCTCACACCATCAATCACGCTTTCACCTACACCTGTAGGACGTGTTATCAACACCCCGCTACCATCTAACACGCCAACGCCCACAACACCCCCGCCCACCAATACACCTGCACCTGAATTTCCCTTACTACTCCAACCCGGCACACCACTTTTCCGTAATGCCTTTCTCGTTGAAGGGTGTGAATGGCAGGGGCTTGCCGGTCAAGTCACTCTTATTGGAGGCGAACCTGCAATAGGACTCGTGGTCAGAGTTAGCGGCACAGGTATTGGGCAACTAGAAACAGTAACAGGGCTTGCTGAGGCTTATGGCACTTCAGGGTGGGAAATCCAAATAGGTAATAGCGTTTCTATCACAGATGTGACGGTACAAGTATTCAGCGCCGACGGCAGTACCCCTCTCTCAGAAGCAGTGGCAGTCAGTTTCCCCGGCAGTTGTACACAAAACTTGGCCCTTGTCAACTTTGTACAAGTTGTCCCATTCAGTTAATAAGTCATTATGAGCAAATCTAGTCCCACTAAAAAATCCCCCAAACGCTCACTTAGACGAGCGTTTGGGCCGTTTTTTGACGGTATTACGGCCTTATTCTTAATAGCCTCTATGGCAGTTTTAAGTATCACATTATTGATTATCAATAACCCTTCTATACAATTGAACCCGTTTCCTCCTACGCCCCTACCAACCATTTTCCAAAGCATCAAACCTTCAATCACCCCAACGCCAACCATAACTACAACCTTCACTCCTTCTCCACTTCCCCCTACACATACCCCCACAAACACAACCACACCACTACCCACTTTGACCCCATCTCTAACACTATCGCCTACCCCTGTTTTACCCAATCTACCTACTCAGCCAAGCGAGCGCACCATTGAGACACCTGCTTCAGATGTATTTTTCGATCCGAATGCGCGTTATCCTTTTAATGCTCGTGCTGTCCGCTACCAACCCAACACACGTGACGAAGGTTGCCAGTGGTTAAGCATCGCTGGCAACATCATTGGACGAAATCAAGAACCTATTACTGATCTAGCGGTTGAAGTTAAAGGTACTGATTTTGAATTCGTAACTTTTTCAGGCACAGCTAGCGCTTTTGGCCCTTCTGGCTTTGAAATACAAGTAGGCACACAACCATTTGAAGATACTTACTTTGTCCGACTTCTTGGCCCTGATGGGCTTCCGTTAAGCGAGGAAGTAGAGATTTTAACGGGCACCACCTGTGAAACCAACGTTGTGTTCATTGAATTCACCCAAATTGGCGACTTCTAAAATTCTAATGATTGATTTTTAAGTTTCTAACAAAGTCATGTTAGAGTATAGAGAGGGAACAGTTCATCACAACCTTATCTAGAAAAACCTAAGGTTAAGGTCGAAGAAAGAAAAATGATGAGATTTGACAAATTCACTGATCGTGCACAAGATGCTGCTGCACGTTCGTATGAAATACTACAACGTTATGGTCATAACCAAGTGGATACAGAGCACATATTGCTTGCTTTATTAGAGCAGCCCGATGGCGCTGTATTACAACTCCTAGAAAAATTGAATATTCCCGTAGAACCACTACGTCAAAAAGTAGACGAGATTCTAAAGGCCACGCCACGTTCTGCTGTTTATGGTGGTGGCATGGGCCAAGTTTTCATCACGCCGCGTGTGAAGCGGATCATTGATTTATCGCATGAAGAAGCAATGCGCCTGAAAGATGAGTACATCTCAACAGAGCACATCTTCCTTGCAATGTTGACAGAGCCACGCACTCCAGCCTACCGTGTTTTGAAGGAGGCGGGCATCACGAAAGATCGTGTTATGGATGCGATCAAAGATTTGCGTGGCGGTCAAAAAGTCACTGATCCACAAGCAGAAAGCCGCTATGGAACGCTTGAAAAATTCTCACGCGATCTCACCCAAATGGCAAGAGAAGGCAAACTTGATCCTGTCATTGGGCGCGATGATGAAATCTTGCGAGTTATTCAAGTGCTCAGTCGCCGTACCAAAAATAACCCTGTTCTTATTGGTGAGGCAGGGGTTGGTAAAACGGCCATTGTAGAAGGACTTGCGCAAAAAATTGCTGATAACGATGTCCCTGACATCTTGCTCAATAAGCGCGTTGTCTCCCTTGATTTAGGCGCAATGGTAGCAGGTAGTCGTTTTCGTGGCGAATTTGAAGAGCGCTTAAAAGCTGCAATGGACGAGGTCAAGCGTAGTGCAGGCGAGATCATCCTCTTCATTGACGAGATTCATCAAGTAGTAGGGGCTGGTGCTGCGTCTGGTTCGCTAGATGCCGGCAATATGATGAAGCCAGCACTGGCACGCGGTGAATTGAACTGCATAGGTGCTACAACATTAGATGAATATCGCCAATATATCGAAAAAGATGCAGCACTTGATCGTCGCTTTGCGCCTGTATACGTTGAAGAACCAAGTGTTGAAGATACTATTGAAATGCTTTACGGCTTGCGTGAACGCTATGAAGCACATCATCGTATTACTTTTACCAACGACGCACTAATCGCAGCGGTGAAGCTAAGCCATCGTTATCTCACTGATCGGCGTTTGCCGGACAAAGCTATTGACCTTATGGATGAAGCAGCTTCGCGTGTTCGAGTTGCGCTCTATTCTTTACCCCCTGAACTTAAAGAGATGAAGCACGAAATAGATCGTCTCAATAATGAGATGGAGCAAGCAGCTCTTGCGCAAGATTTTGAAAAAGCCGCTAATGTGAAGATGAAGTTAGTGCGTCTGCAAGAAGAATATGATGATGCCATAGAACGATGGCAACACGAAAACACATTAGATGAAGTAGTAGATGCTGAAGATATTGCAGCCGTGTTGGCACAATGGACAGGAATCCCTGTCAGTCAAATGATGGAAACAGAAGCCGAAAAACTTCTACGTATGGAAGAGGAGCTCGGCAAGCGCATTATCGGTCAAAAAGCAGCTATTGCTGCTGTTTCGGATGCTATTCGTAGGGCACGTTCTGGGTTAAAAGACCCCAAGCGTCCGATAGGGTCTTTCATTTTCTTAGGCAGCAGCGGTGTTGGTAAAACTGAACTAACCAAAGCGCTCGCCGAATTCCTTTTTGACGACGAAGATGCGCTTGTACGTATCGATATGAGTGAATATCGTGAACAGCATACCGTGAGCCGCTTGTTTGGGGCCCCACCCGGTTATGTTGGTTATGAAGAAGGTGGCCAACTTACCGAAGCTGTCCGTCGTCGTCCCTATCGCGTCATCTTATTTGATGAGATCGAAAAAGCGCATCCGGACGTTTGGAACGCCCTACTTCAAATTCTGGAAGATGGTCGTTTGACCGATGGGCAAGGGCGTGTGGTAGATTTTCGTAACACTGTAATCATTATGACCAGCAATCTTGGTACCGAATTTGCCAAACGAGGTGGTGCATTAGGATTTGTGCCACATACTGATGAAGAAGCAGTTGCTGATCATAAGAAGATCGAGCAGGCTATGCGCGAAACCTTCCGCCCAGAATTTTTGAACCGCATTGACGAGATCATCATCTTTAGTACATTAAGCCGTGAAGATATGAAGCAAATGGTAGATCTGCAAATGAAGAGTATATCGGAGCGGTTAAGTGAGCAAGGGCTAGCGGTTCAACTTACTGATACAGCACGTGAATGGCTTGCGCAGCAAGGATACGATCCTCAATATGGAGCACGTCCGTTGCGGCGCGCATTACAGCATTACGTAGAAAGTCCACTTAGTGTGAGACTATTAAAGGGAGAGTATGCCGCTGGCGATCTCATTGAGATTGATGCAGATGAAGATGGTCTTGTTTTCACGCGCCATGAAAGCATGAACTACATTTTACCAAATGACGATGTAGCACCTGCGGAAACAGATTTTGATACTCTCAGCTAACCATGATCTCTAGCGAAAAACTTCTATTCAAAGAGTCGAGTTGCAAAAACTCGGCTTTTTGTTTATCGTTTGAAAATTATATGATTATGCACATCTAAAATTTAGGCGTAAGATAAAATCATATCTATTCGTCGAAATATCAGGACAATAAAAGATAGCGACGCACAACCATGAGCGAACACCAACAACCTATAGAACGTCTACAAACACTTATTGATTGTTTACAAAAAACACTTGATGACGAAGCTGATTGTATTGAATTCGATCTTGAAATGGATTGCTTAGCAGAATGGCTCGCAAGTGGAGCTGATCCGACACTGGTGGTAAAACCACGCATTCAAGCACATCTTGCTCATAGTCGTGATTGTGCCGAAGAGCTTGAAGTTTTAATTGCCATTCTAAGAGCTGAGCAAAACGGTTTATTAGACGATATTTTGTAAACATCAAATTTTTAGCTTAGCGACTGAACAATAAGGAGCTGTCATTTACTCATGCAACGTGAAAAAGTTGTTATTGTGGGCTCTGGCCCCGCAGGACTCACTGCTGCACTATACACAGCACGTGCACAACTAAACCCTTTAGTACTTGTTGGCCCACAGTTAGGGGGACAAGCTGGCATCACCCACGAAATTGAGAATTATCCGGGCTTTCCTGAAGGTGTGGGAGGCGCAGAATTAGTAGAGAGAATGCGTGCTCAAGCTGAGCGTTTTGGCACACGCTATGTTTATTCATCGTTAGTCGAGGCAGACTTTAGCCAACGCCCTTTTTATCTGAAAGATGATGTTGGGCAAGAATATCTCGCAGACTCTGTGATCATTACTTCAGGTGCTTCTCCGCGTAAATTAGGTGTAAAGGGTGAAGAAGAACTCACAGGATACGGAGTCAGTTATTGCGGCACTTGTGATGGTTTCTTCTTCAGAGGAAAGGATATTGTCGTAGTTGGCGGTGGTGATAGCGCACTAGAAGAAGGTATCTTTCTAACTCGTTTTGCCAATAAGGTAGAAATCATTCATCGACGTGATGAATTACGTGCTGGCGCAATCCTGCAAAAGCGTGCTTTTGAGAATGAGAAAATCTCCTTCATTTGGAACACAGTTGTTGAAGAGATCATCGCTGGTGAAAGTGGCACAGTGGAAAAAGTGCGGTTGCGCAACGTAAAAACAAATGAAGTGTGGGAACATCCAACCCAAGGGGTTTTCATCTTCATCGGGCATGAGCCCAATAATCATCCCTATCTTGGCCAAATTACTATGGAAGATGGATATATCATCACCGATCAATATATGCGCACAAACATTGAAGGTGTCTTTGCAGCGGGCGAAATCCAAGACCCCATCTATCGCCAAGTTGCAACCTCTGTTGGACAAGGAACCGCTGCGGCCATGTCACTAGAGCGTTGGCTTTCTGCTAAAGAAGCCGAAGAAGCTGAAAAAACTGAACAGGTTGAGCAATAAACTTAAAAACAAACCCCACTTATTTTTAGTGGGGTTTCAAATTCTATCATAACGAGTAAACAATGCTTGTTGAGTTTTCAAATCTGCTTCTCGAAATTCATTATAAATAAATTGAAGCCCTGTCCGTATACGTTGTTGTATCTCATCGAGTTCGTATTCATGTGGTGGCGGATATATAGCCTGTAGTTGGGTTATCAGTGCGGTTATTTCCGATAAAGGTCGACGGTTTTCATATAGGGTCTTCACATTATCGCGCGCCAATTTTAAGTAAGTACGCAAAGGCCAAGCATCTTCTATTTTTGCTAATGCGCCGCGTCCTGTAACAATCTGTGCGTTAGGCCAACGATCCTCTAACTCATTTAACGCAGAAAGCCATGCCTGAGAATAAGGACTAGCAAGATAAGGCGGAGTGTTCACGACAAGCGAATCCCCCACAAAAACAATTTCCTCTTTCTCAAGATACACCCAAATAGAGCCGCTCGTTGGGCCGGGGCGATGTTGTAGATGAATTACCAAATCGCCAAAGTGGAGACGCAGCGTATCACTAAAAGTAATCGTCGGATGCAAGATTTTTCCATTCATCAAGCGCGCACGCTCAACAGCATTTGTCGCTGACAGATTAGCAATTGTTGAAACGTAGCTGTTCGACAAACTACTCACAATATCAAGTGTCAGGCGATGCGCAATTAATATGTTTGGATTAAACCAAGAAGCCCCCAAAAGACGATCGCGATGAGAATCCAGCATAATGATTGCAAGAATTGGCAAATCAGCATAGCTTTGAAGTGTTTTGCGCCAAAGTGCAGCATCCGTAGGAAAAGTAGGTGTATCTATCAAGACGAAACCATCTTCAGTCCGAATAGCACCTAACGTCACACCTCGTAATTCGGTTTCAATCAATACACCATCTGCTATTTCTTGCATTTTCAATATCCACCCTACTCACGCTTTATTGTTTTAGCCACACGTTCTAATACCTCTTGCACTGTCTCTGCACTGGCACTAACGCCACCCCCCTGTGCCATTGTTGGGCGACCACCGCCACGTTGCGAACCCAATACTTGTAATGCTTGTTTAAGGTAGGGCACAACATCCAGATAAGCAAGATCATCCGCACGTGCAAACACTAGTTGAGCCGATTCTCCAAATGTTCCTAGCAAAGCCACCGTATTTGAATGAGCTACTATCATGCGCGCAAGTTGTTGAAGTTCGGACATCGCATAATCTTCAGCCACAAATGTTACAACGACAGGAGTCTGTGTGTGATCAGCTTGGGCCCATAGTTCCTCTGCTTGATAGCGAAGAAGGTTTTCCTGAAGTGCACGCACTGATTTTTGGAGACGTTTATTCTCCTCTCGCAATTTATCTATCATCAACGGTATATCTTGCCAACTAGTCGTAAATTGTGCAGACAAATCAAGTAAAAAAGCGTTCTTTTCACGATAGTCAAGAAGTGCGCGCTTTCCGCAAGCAAATTCTAAGCGAGTTTGCCGCTTAACACGCTCTTGACGTAATATTTTTATGATGCCGATCTCACCCGTATATATAACATGTGTACCGCCACAAGCACATACATCAAAGTCACCCACTTCTACAACACGCACAGCCCCTGTTACTTTATCAGACAACTTGCGCAAAGGCAGAGAGTGCAAAGTTTCGGAATCAGGGAACCAAGCCTTCACAGGAAGATTTTCAATAACTACCTCATTCGCCAAGTTTTCAGCTTGGTAGATCATTTCTGAAGTGAGATCATCTCGATCAAGATCGATAGTGACAGAATTCTCACTTAAGTGAAAGCCAACCGTATTAGCATCAAACAAAACTTCAAAAGCGCGTGACAGGATATGCTGTCCTGTGTGTTGTTGCATAAAGTCAAACCGACGCGCCCAATCAATTTCTCCTCGCACCACTGATGCATCTAATGGTTCAGCGAGAACATGCCAAACTGTACCAGCATCATCCTTAAACACATCAAGCACAGCTACATCATTAAGTCGACCGAGATCATGCGGTTGGCCGCCACCTGTCGGATAAAAAATAGTTTGTTCAAGTGCCACAGCGGAATGATCATTGATTACGCGCCGCGCAATAATAGGCGTTTCTGGCAATATTTGTTGATAAGCATTTTGATAAAAGAGCATTTCTGTCATTTTAATTTCGTCCGATGATGTTGAATCACTTCAGCCATAATGCTAACAGCTATTTCTTGAGGAGTCTCTGCTCCAATATCTAGTCCTATAGGTGAATGTATTTGATCGACCACTTCCTCAGAAAGCCCATATTCTTCAATAAGTGTCTTTCGCGTAATTGCCCAACGCCGTTTAGAACCAATAAGCCCAATATAAGAGATGCCTGCTTGAAGTAATTTGGGGAAGAGCTGAATATCTACAGGTAACCCGCGCGTTACGGCAGCAACATATGTCGTAGGTGTAAGTGATAAGTGTTCTAGCAAATCTGTTACAGGAATGGGTAAATACTTATCCATGTTAGGAATGACCTCAGGGTTGCAAAATTCCTCACGATCATCACTAACAATAACGCGAAACCCCGACCATTTCGCTAGTTCTGCTAAGGCTTTGCCTACGTGACCGCAGCCAATTATAACAAGCGTTGGCAAGAATCCGATGGGCTCAACAAAAATCTCAACAGTGCCGCCACAAATGCCCGGATCGCCCCCTTTCAAGTCGCTAAGTGTATAGCTAATAACTTGCGGATGGCCACTTGTTATAACATTCAAAGCAGTTTGAACTACAAGTGATTCCATAGCGCCGCCCCCTATCGTTCCAACAATGCTACCATCAGCAAAGATTAGCATCTTGCTTCCTGCATGTCTTGGAACAGAGCCATGTGTGCGAATCACAGTTGCTAAAGATACGGGGCGGCCCTCGTGTTGAGCCGCGACCAACGCTTCATAAACTTTAAGATGTTCAATCATTCTGGTTTGCTTTTTGCTGTTGTAATGCACGCCAAATTTTTTCGGGCAGCAGCGGCCCGTCAGTAATCCAAACACCACAAGCATCATATACAGCATTTGCTAAGGCTGGCCCTACACCATCCATTGGAATTTCAGCTACTGCCTTAGCACCAAAGGGCCCACTTTCTTCATACGTTTCGATGAAGATCACGCCTAATTGTGGCGTTTCATCCGCGCGATAGATTTTATATCCGTCAAATTGTGTATTTAATAAACGTCCATTTTCATCAAACACCATTTCCTCACAATGCCCATAGCCCAACGCTTGTACCATTCCGCCTTCAATTTGCCCACTTGCAGTGATTGGATTGATGATAACACCACTATCAACAGCCATGACAAGCTCATCTACTGTAAATTGTCCTGTTTCAATATCTAGCGTAATGGTAGCAAACTGCGCCGCAAATGGTGGCGGACTTTCTGGGCTAACATAACTACCAATCCCCATGATTTGGTGTTGATTTTCATGGTGTAAGCTATTTAAAGCAATCTCTCGATGGGTAATGGTTCGCCCATCGGGTGCATGGGCTTTTTTATCACGTAAAACGACCTCATCAGGATAAACTTCTGGTTCATTGTTGCGACGAAAGTCATCGCTGTTGAACATACGTGCCGCAACAATACGCATTTGCTCTGCGACTTGTTCAGCAGCAATTTGTGTTGCGCGCCCACTGATATATGTTGTTGAAGAAGCATAAGCACCTTTGTCAAAAGGCGTGAAGTCAGTATCAGAAGAGTAAGTGATGAAATCAGAAATGTCACAGCCCAACACTTCAGCAGCAATTTGTGTGAGCACGGTATCTGAACCTGTACCCAAATCAGTTGCCCCTACTAAAAGATTAAAGGAGCCATCATCATTCATTTTGATGCTCGCTGCTCCCATATCTAAGCGAGGAATCGCAGTTCCTTGCATCACACAAGCAACCCCAATACCTCGTCGCAGGTGAGGCTTCCCTTCAACGCGATGCCAAGCCTCATTACCATAGCGCTCATACCACCGAATTGCCTCAGCACCGTGTGCCACACAATCCGCTAAACCACATGTATGGATGTATTCGGGCTGTGCTTCACGCCCTTCATTCCAAGCCTTGCTGACAGGGTGCAAATCACCAGCTTTGACCGCATTTTGAAGTCGAAATTCAAGAGGATCAAATCCCATTTCGCGGCAAATATATTCCATATGCTGCTCTACGGCCCAAAAACCTTGAGGAACACCATACCCACGATAAGCACCGCTGGGCGGAGTATTGGTATAAACAATATCCGCATGAAACTTGATATTTGGGGCATTATATAGAGCCATACTTTTATGTCCAGTATTGCCCGCCACCGTCATGCCGTGTGTACCACTTGCGCCTGTATCAGAAAGGCAATACATTTCATTCGCAACAATACGGCCGTCATTGGTTACCCCTGTACGCATAGTAAGGTACATAGGGTGACGGCTGCGGCTACTCATAAATTCTTCAGCGCGCGTATATTCAAAGCGAACTGGTCGCCCTGTTACAATCGTCAGATGCGCTGGCACATCCTCGATCAACACTTCTTGTTTAACGCCAAAACCCCCACCAATACGTGGTTTAATCACGCGAATGCGCTTTTCCTCTAGGCCTAGAACAGGAGCAAGAATACGCCGCACATGAAAAGGCACCTGTGTACTAGTACGAATCACAAGGCGATCATTTTCATCCCAATAGGTTACAGCAATATGTGGCTCTATTGGGGTTTGTTGAACTTTAGGGCTATAGTAAGTGCGCTCAAAAATACGATCCGCTTGAGCAAAACCTTCTGCCACATTGCCAACTTCCCAATCGATCACCGCCGCCAAATTCCGCTCGCGATCTTCAATATGCCAACTTTCGGGCTCATCATGCAAAATAGGAGCGCCATCTTTCATGCTTTCGCGCGGATCAAAGACTGCTGGCAACAGCTCATATTCAACCTCAATCAAGGAAAGAGCCTTAATGGCAATAGCTTCTGTTTCAGCAGCCACCATTGCCACACGATCCCCCACGAAGCGCACCTTATAATCTAAGCTAAAATTATCATGCGGGCCGGGTTCTGGGTGTGATTGCCCAGCTGTCGTATAAACGACACGCGGCAAATCTTCATATGTCAACACTGCATGTACACCATCTAAAGCACGTGCTTTGCTCGCATCAATGCGTTTAATAATGGCATGAGGATGCGGACTCCAAAGTACTTTGGCAACCAACATACCTCGCAACTCAATATCATCGGCATACGCAGGCTTGCCTTGTGCTAGCTTTGCGGCATCTACTTTTGGTTTCGGCTTACCTACTTGTTGGAGTCCAACTGCTTCAGGGGCAACTGTCATCACAGGCATTGGTGTTGTATGAGTTAACACATCACCTATGGCACCATC
>RFGP01000120.1 GCA_003697365.1 Chloroflexota bacterium
ACATGAGATAAACCTGCAGCTCTTGCGATAGCTTTTTCAGCAAAGGTATAACCAACCATCAGCGTACTTGCTCCATCAACAGCTCATCAATCTGCTCTAGAGAAAGCGGATGAATATCCGCCAATGCTTTTACTTGTTGGGTCACATAACGCAGTGTTTCCACTGGTAAATCGAGCCCCAAAGATAAAGCGCGTTCACGGATGGTGTTCCAGCCAGTGAGATGATGTCCGATAGCAATTTCACGCGAAAGCCCAAAATCAGCGGGGTCTAGAATTTCGTAAGTCTCTGGATTTGCTAGTACAGCCTTAGCGTGAATCCCCGCTTTATGGGTGAAGGCACTAACGCCGGTAATGTAGTTATTGAACGGGATGCTAATTTGGCACAAATCGCTAATCAAATAGTCAAGCTGCGGAAGGAGTTTCAGGTTATATTTTTCAACATAACGCCGATCAAGCGTATAAAGCCTTGCTATTAAACCCCCTAAAGGCGTAATACCATTTCGTTCACCAATGCCTAATATTGTGGTGTCAATATGGGTCGCCCCAGCTTCCAATGCTGCACATGCATTCGCGATGGCACAACCACTGTCATTATGCCCATGAAATTCAACATCAAGCCCCGTAAGGCGTACAAGTTGATGAACCATTGCATAGACTTGATTCGGGGTTGCTACGCCGACAGTGTCCTCCACGCCTAAACGGTTCACCATTCCCATATCTGCTACTGCTAGATACACACGTAGAAGATCAGATTCACGGCTACGGAAAGTATCTTCTGTACTAAAACGCAAGATAACATTCGGCGCTTGTTCTCGAATATAACAAATCACCTCATAAGCCAAGTCAATAATTTGTGAGATAGATTTTCCATGACTATGTTTGATCAATTGAGGAGAAGTGCCTATAACAATGTCTAATCCATGTACCCCTAACTCTAGCGCACGCGCTGCATCATCTTTGTTGCAGCGAATGTGTGTCAAAACTTTTGCGCGTAAACCTAAGCTGAGAATAGCACGAATATCAGCAGCACTACGTGGAGATGCACAAGGGGTCGTCATTTCCAACATTTCAACCCCAAACTCATCAAGTAAGGTCGCAATTTTGATTTTATCTTCCGTTGAAAAAACAGCCGTGCTAAATTGCTCACCTTCTCTTAGTGTGCTTTCAATAATAGAAAAACTATCTAGTGGCATTGTTCACCGTCCTTGTCACAATTTCGATAGCCTGCCAAAGCGTTTCATCATCAATGATCAAAGGTGGTAAAAGGCGCAGGACAGTTGGGCCAGCTGATAGTGCCAATACCCCTTCATTTCCGAGAGCTTGTAAAATAGGTGCTACTTTTTGACGTAATTCGATCCCAATCATGAAACCGCGCCCGCGAACTTCACGGACAACTTGGGAAGACAAATTTTCATTTAAGTATGCTAAAACTTCAGCCCCACGCTCTCGTGCACGTTTGATCAGGTCGGTTGTTTGTAATGTTTGCAAGACAGCTAAACCAACAGCACAAGCAAGAGGATTTCCGCCAAAAGTGCTCCCATGACTCGCAGGCGGTAAAGAAGGTAAACCTGTTCTTAATAGCACTGCACCCATTGGTAATCCGTTTGCAATGCTTTTTGCTAAACACAATAAATCAGCACGAATGCCGTATTGTTGAAACGCAAATAGGCTTCCTATGCGCCCAAAGCCGGTTTGAATTTCATCAATGATCAGCAGTGCCCCCATTGAACGACAGGTTTTTTCAACAGCTTGAACATACTCAATTTCAGCAGGATGAATGCCTCCCTCTCCTTGTACGAGCTCAAGAATAACCGCAGCAGTATTAGGTGTAATCGCGGAGATCATGCGCTCTGTATTGTTGAACGGAACAAAATCAACATCACCAATGAGAGGTTCAAAAGGTTCACGATAGGCCTTATTCCACGTTGTACTTAATGCGCCCATCGTGCGGCCATGAAAAGCACGCATCGTAGAAACGATATGCCGTCTTCCTGTCAAAACACGCGCGAACTTCAAAGCCGCTTCTATGGCTTCTGCTCCGCTATTGCATAAAAATACGCGATCCATTTGCGTAGCAGCACACAAAGCAGCTTGATATTGTGCGCGTGTAGGCGTGTGCAAAAATTCAGGGCAAACCATTAGTTGGTGACATTGTGATTCGATAGCAGCAACGATAGCGGGGTGTGCATGACCTAAGTTAGAAGCACCTTGCCCACTTACACAGTCAATATAGGCTCTTCTCATATCATCAAAGACATATGCACCTTCCCCGCGCACAATGGTGAGGTCACGTTTAATATAAACGCCACTACTATGACGATCTTCAAGCATCAAAGTTGATGTTTCATCAATATGCGTCATGAGCCACCTCACGCAAAATATGGGTTCCATCACCATTGAATGCCGCATCAATTGGAGAGGGAATGGTAGCCGAAGATAAAATGACACGTCGGGTGTTTGCCTGTTGTGCTGCCATCAATTTCTTTTTCATGCGCCCTTGAGCCAGATGTTCAACCTGCGGGATTTGATGAACGCGCAACTGGCTAATTAAAGAGCTAGGATCGCTCAAGTCACGGAGCAAGCCTTGTACATTACTTAGAATAATCAAAGTGTCTGCAGAAAGGTGTTCGGCAATCTGGGCAGCGACACTGTCACCATCAACATTCAAATATTCGCCTTCTGTACCAATCGCTAAAGGCGCAATAACTGGCACCTGTCCCCTTTCAAGTGCGCTATGAATAGCATCAGCATCGACAGACTCAATTCGCCCGGAGTAGTCATCACGAATAATAACAGTACGCCCATTACGAATAGCACGAATAGCATCTTTACGTCTACCACACACAACATTTGTCATACCTATTGGTTGACACCCTAAAGTTGTGAGTATCTGGCACAATTGGTTATTCAACATTGTGGCCGCCTGTATATAAATACCGATCATCTGTGCATCTGTATGACGGCTGATGTGCCCATTAGGGCTATGTATCCAACGTATCGGAAGCCCAGCTTCTTCAGCCAACTGATTTGTTAGTGCACTAGCACCATGCACGATAACCCACTGTTCTCCTTCATGTACACGTCGCGCCACATTCTCTAAAACGGCTTGATAGTCAATTCCATTAGCCCCGCCAATTTTCAAAACATAAATCATGGATAGAATCCTCCAAAAGTTAAAGCTGTTGTCTCATCAAAACCACACATTAAATTCATAGCTTGTACAGCGCTGCCAGCTGCACCTTTTCCCAAGTTATCGATTGCACTTAATAAAACCGTTTGGCCACTAGCAGGATCATAAGCCCACCCAACATCAGCATAATTTGTGCCATTCACTAATCGGGGTTCGGGATGACGATATAGGCCATCATGAGCATGAACAATGCGTATGAATGGCTCATTCGCCCATGCAGTACGATAAATCTTCCAAAAATCACGATCTGATAATTGGGTGGGCATTTGTAGGTGAACAGCTACTGCTACACCCCGCACCATTTCAACACTACTCACTGACATGTTCAGCGTAATACCGCCACAGTCGGCAAAGGCTTGTTGCACTTCAGCACTATGCCGATGTCCTGTTAATTGAAACGGACGCACATTTGAAACACGATGCGGATGATGACTACTTATTGTGGGCGTGTTGCCCCCCTCGCTGCTGCCTACTTTGACATCAGCAAACAGCGGTTTTTGGTTATCAATTAGACCTGCACGTACTAATGGCCAAAGCGCGAGAATAATTGCAGTTGCATTACAACCCACCCCACTCACATATTTCGCTGACCGAATCGCTTGACGGTTGATTTCAGGTAGGCCATAAGCAAAGTGTTCTAGCCATTCAGGTGCTTGATGCTCATGTTCATACCATTTTTTATATAGTTCAGGGTCTTTTAAACGAAAATCAGCGCTAAGGTCAACAATGTATGAAGCAATTTCAGCAAAATAGGTGATACGTTGCTGACTTTCACCATGAGGAAGGGCTAAAAATAGCACATCACAAGGCTCTAAGTTTTCAAGAGCACTAAATTGAAGTGTTGTTTGGCCACGCAGATGAGGGTGAACAGTATATACAAACTTTCCCACATTACTTTGTGAAGTGACCTGTCCAACTTCAACATGAGGATGCTGCAACAGTAAACGCAATAACTCCCCGCCGGTATATCCTGATGCACCAACAATGCTCACTCGCAAAGTCATCGAGCTGCCACTCCTTGCGCTACTTCAAGTACATATTGGACTATTCGCATTGGGATATTTACGCCAGTCGTGTCAATGCTGTTACGAAATTCCATCGTATGATTGACTTCGCAGACCAAATACCCCCTATGCTCATCCTCCAAAATATCAATTGCCAAAATACCGCCTTGTTGATTGCTGACAGCGAGTGCAGCTTGTTGGCAAATATGAGCGAGTTCATCGGTTACAGGGCAATTCGCAGCCTGACCACCACGTGCTGTATTTGTGATCCAATGTGAAGACTGGCGATAAATTGCACAGATAACTTCTGTTCCTATAACAAAAGCACGAATATCACGCTGAGGTTTTGTAATATACTCTTGGATGTAAAAAACATGATGCTGATAACTGCCAAGTGTAAGTTTATGCTCAATAATTGCTTCAGCAGCATCGCGATCATTAATGCGTGCTAATAAGCGTCCCCAAGACCCCACAGGAGGTTTCAGAACAACTGGATAGCCAATACGTTCAATAGCTTGAAGTGCTGATTCTTCACTAAAAGCAATCTCCGTGATAGGTTGCGGCACACCATGTTGAGCAAGCACAAGTGAAGTCCGAATTTTATCGGCGCATATGCTAGCCGTATGGTAATTATTGATAACAGTTGTTCCAACAGCTTCAAATAATTGCGCTGCAATTAGACCTGCATTTGTGCTAACGCTACGTTCAAGAAGAATATCTACATTTGGTATGAAGCTGGTCGGCTGGATGGCCAGCTCGCGCTCATCCAACCGCACTACATCAACACCACGCTCTGCAAAAGCGTTAAATAATAATTTCTCTTCAACACGCACGCGGCTACATAAAACACCTATTCTCATTCGCCCCAATCCTCAACTTCCATTGGTGCAAGATCAACTTGAATAGGATCAAGACTGACAACTTCGAGCTCTACGGCACAATCTGGGCAAGCTAAGATTTCGCCCAACATTAAATCAGAGGCAAGGTTAAGGGTAGCACCGCATTCTAAGCATTCGATTGTGTGAGACATCATTTAAAACTCCTTATGTGTACTAGAATTGAACTTGAAAATTCAGAGATACAACAAAACAAAAACGCCCGCCCCAGCGATTTCCGGAGCGAGCGCTTTGTCCCTAGAGAGAAGCAAATAGCATCAGAAGCTCAGCCGACGGAATCGCTGGCGATGGTGTAATTGCTTCTTTTGCTTCTTGCTATCAAAGTAATACATGTTGATTCAATAATTCCTAAAAATGAATTGGCCTATAGATTAAAAAAGCCACTCGGATGAGTGGCTGCTGTTACTTTGCCTTTAATGTTCCAACACAAAGCCAAAGCCACTCTATTGGTGACGACTAAACTTCTTTGACTTAGGCTTGTTTACAGTGTTTGAACAAAACATTTTATCTGTAGACCTTTCTAGAATCTGCTTAGAGTATTTCTTCTATTGCCCAAAAAGTCAACCCATCATCATTGTCTATTTCGTACAACAAGTTTCATTAAAAATTTACTAACGTACACGAATAACCATTGGCATTCCATTATGTGAGGTAAGAGTTCCTTGTATGCGCAATTGCGGAACATGACCTTCAACGAGCTTAGGTGCAAAATGACGTGCTAACATCCCTACCAAAATATGTGATTCTAATAAGGATAAATTATTACCTATACAAATTCTTTGACCTGTAGAAAAAGGATGATAGGCATATCGATGACGTTTCTGTTCATATTGCGGCTCCCAACGAGAAGGAATAAAGCATTCAGGTAATTCCCAAAAATCAGGGTGGCGATGTGTTGCATATGGGACAAGTGTAATTCGGGAACCCGCTGGTATTTTAATTCCGTCAATAGCATCATCAGCAACTGTGTCACGCGCATAGATAGGTGATGCAGGATACAGACGCAGAGCTTCTTTAATCACATACAAGGTGTAGGGCATATTTTTGAAGTCATCTAAAGTTGGCCTTCCATTTCCCAATGCTGCATCAGCTTCAAACTTAATTTTGTTCGCCACATCAGGGTGCTGAGAAAGTAAATACCATGTAAACATAAGTGTTTGTGCAGTAGTCTCATGTCCAGCCACAAACAGAGTAACGGCTTCATCTTTTAACTGCTCGTCTGAGATTGGCTCACCACTCTCTTCGTCTCTAGAATTCATTAACCGACTCAATAAATCGTCTGGCCATTGCTCTGGAGGAATGCGGCGACGTTGTTCAATAAGCTGGTCTATATAAGCTAAAACTTTCTGGCGTGCTTGCCGATATTCTTGATGTGATTTGAGAGGCATCCATACGGGCAAACTCACAGGATTAAAAGTACGATTAACAGTAAAAGCCACCATTTTTTCAATGGTTGAGCGTAATTCTGCAATGGTTTCATCTGATTCTGTACTAAACAGCGCTTTTAAAATAATCGTAGCAGTAGCAAACATCATCTCATCCAGCATTTCCACTGGTTGAGCTTTTGCCGCATGTTCTCGCCATCGCTGAATCATCATTTCAGCAGTAGAAATAATGATATGATCGAAAGCAGCAATGCCTATTGGTGAAAAAAAAGGGGCCATAAGTTTTCGCTGCTTTCGCCAAGTTTCACCTGTGCTAGTCAATAATCCATTGCCTAACAACAACTTGCGAATCGTATCATAACTTGGGCCTTTAACATAGTTTTGCGCATTGGTCACCATAATGTGGCGCACATGATCCGGATGAGCAACAACAAACATGGTTATGGGACCCATTTGAAGTCGAGCAAAATCGCCATAGGTACGCCATACATCCATAAAGAAATCGAGCAACCCTTTTTGATACATTTCTAGGGCTATATCAACAATAAAGGGGCTAAAACGCCCCGGCACTTTCGTAGTTGACACCATAAAGCAAATTCCTTTCAGCAAGGTTAGAAGCGCATATCAGCCTTATGCTCATGGAAGTCAGCTTGCTTATACATCCATGCAGTAACGCGGCAAACATTCAATAGCAATGTCTTGATCTCATGCGACAAAGAATTATCCTCTTGGCAAAATTTCAACATATCACGCATTCTAAAGCGAGCAAATGTTTGTAGCCATTTCACTGCTTGTTCATAATTCAGTCCTTGATACTGCATCACAATATCGACTGAATTTATTTTCCCTTCATCGCGTTCACGATCATATGAGCGAATATCATTAAAAATGCGAGCGATGTCGCTTGCCATCACCAGTAGCTGATCACATGCGGCAAAATTGATTTGTAATTTGCTCAAATCCATCCCATATAAAGC
This sequence comes from Chloroflexota bacterium, assembly GCA_003697365.1. Taxonomy (GTDB): domain Bacteria; phylum Chloroflexota; class Anaerolineae; order Aggregatilineales; family J027; genus J027. Next base: position 7,452 of record RFGP01000120.1, read on the forward strand.
AAAAACAAGCGTTAACCGCACAGCGACAGTGATCTGTGCAAATTCAAGATACTCATCAAAAGTAGGTAATGTTCCCTCCAACTTGACTAGGTTTTCACGCTGATAACCACGCAATAGCTCCTCAATATATGCATACAAATGAGGACGAATGTTATCGCCTTGAAATTCAACCAATTCATCAACGATGGAATCTAAGATACTGACTAGGTTCTCAACATGTATGGCAAGCTCACCAGCAAAATAAGTCTGAGTTTGATCTGGTTCAAGAATAAAGCTCACCAAATCTTCAAACTGTTCAGCTTCCCAGTGATGCTCATCAATTACATCATCAATTGCAAAAACCCATAAGGTGATCTTGCAAAGAATTAACCTTGCAAAACTCTGCTCTGGCTTAGGGAACAGATTATAAGCCGTAAACAATATCGGTTTAATACGTTGATTTCGTATCGAGGGATGCTGATTAGCCCAATTAGATAAGTACTCATACTCTTCAGCAAATGTAACCTCATGTAAAGCCTGCTCTGCTAAAGCTACATCCAAGAATACTTGCGCATTTACATTAGGCAGATAATAGATAACTTTATCAATCCAATGAATACGATCAACTTTACGCTTGACTAGCTCACGGCCTAAGCGCTTTTCAGCAGTGGGTGCAGTCTCAAAACGATAATTAGCAAGCAAGTAATCTACTTGATCACCCAAGTGCTCCCAAATAAGCCATTTATCAGCAAAATTGCCCTGAGCTTGCTTTGTTTTCAAAAACGTATATGCAAATAACTCAGCTCGATCTAATACTTCCTCATGTGCATTTAATTGAGCTGCTTGATAGAGGTTGATCGTGTGGCTTAAAGACGCATCCAACTCTCCCGAAAAACAGAAAAAGCGTTTGTTTTCTGCATCATAAAAACGCTCAAATACTTCAGCTGAAACAGGTTTATGTCTCAAGCGCAACAGTTTGAAAGCTACCGAAGTATTATCAATGTCAGGCACTTGAACATAACGTGACCATGGAACTCCACAAGAAGTAAAATGCTGTTGAACATATTTTAGATGCTGTTCAATCTCGTCATCAAAATAATGCTCAATGCCCAACTCATACAAGTTGTTTAGTACCCATAGCCGCTCAAACAGATCTAAAGGATAAGTAACAGGGACACAATCGCCAAACCGTTCAAGTACTGATTGTATATAGCGTAAGCAGGCTTTATTTCCTGTTTTTATATAAATATATGCAGTAGCAGAAGGAGAATTTAGAAATGAACCATTTTCGGCTTGCTGTGCCAACACACGTTCTTCATCGAGCAAACCTTCTAAACCTTCTAGTGAATGTAACAAAGTTGTTGGCACACCATAGACTAACTCAATTGGTATTCGCTCTAGTTTGCGTTTCCGAATCTCCTCTATTTTACGCAGAATTGGATGTTCATAGGGAAGATCGAGCCCCAACTGTTGAGCTGTTTTTAGCATTGCCGTAAAAATAATCTCAAATCCAACGGTTGCATATAGCTCATTATCAATATTGCTAATGTTTTGGTAGATATAATGAACGCCTTTTGCAACTTGTTCTTCAGACATATTCCATGTTTTCAGCGCTATGATAGCGCTTAGCGTTGAAACTAGCTGATCGTGATAATAATGAGCTTGGTTACTCCCCCATGATCCATCTTCATGTTGATTGTATTGAAGCCATTGCAAACATTGAGGAAACATTGGCGTACCATCAACATTAGGAATACGTGCTACCCAACCTGTATCATAGGCTGAAGGAGAAATTTCCCCATCAGACATATTCTGTAGAACCAATTTTGCTTTATTGATGCGATCTTTCAATTGATTCATGATGATATTTGACATGTATATTTCGCCCCAGACCATTACAAATTTCATGGATAATTTATTGTAACACAAAACAAGTCTTATTGAGGAAAACTAAAACTTAATAC
>RFGP01000121.1 GCA_003697365.1 Chloroflexota bacterium
AAAGGCCCCGCTGGCACACGTTCCAGTTGTTGTTTGCCTAAATTGTGTGCTTGAACCTCAAAGGTTGAGCAAACTAGGCTAATAATGAGCAAAAGATATGCCAAACACCTTATCAAGATTCAGCTACTTTCTGATATTTCAATTGCCGTTGTTTATCACCCAGACGGGCGCGACGCTCTGATTCTGCCACTAGGTTAATACCCAGTATGAGAAACGTCATGAGATACATCATGCCGCCGGGTATCCACATTAATAACCCGCCAATTGTTTGGTCTGTTTTCACGCTGATATTGGCAACACGTGGAACACCTTCATAATATGTATAGATCACATCTGGGCTAAAAGTAATGCTAACCCCAACAAATAAATTGACAAAATAAGATACTACAATAAGCCCCATGCGCATAGGAATCGAACGCTGTTTATGAAATTTGGGGGCAGTACCAATGACATGCCACCAAAAGGCAAGGCCCGTATAGAAAAAAGTAAAATGTTCAATATCGTGCAAAAAATCATTTTCAATAGCGGCATTATAAGGGTTTGGATCGTGCCACGTCACTAAATTAATGGTATAGGCCAGCCACACCATCCATGGCGATGTAATCCATACAAATATCTGTCGAAACAGTGAACGCTGTGTGAGTAAGCGCCCTAATTGTTGGCGTTCAGGTTTTGGTAAAGCCCACAGTATGAAAGGCATTGGATTTGCTAGCAACAGCAGTGGTGGAGCAATCATCCACAAGAATAAATGTTGTAGCATGTGTATAAAAAAAAGCTGGGTTTGGAAAACATCTAATCCCGAAAATAGAGCCAAAGCCAAAGCTATTAGCCCCGCATAATAGGATGAAATGCGCCAATAATTCGCTAAGCGTGTCTCTCTACGACGTAGCTTCAACCACCCAATTGTGTAAGCTATGCCGAAACCAAGTATAAGTAAACTCAGGTCAAGCCGAACGTCCCATGAGCGTAAGAATGCTGAAAGTGTTGGATCCATAATTGTTAAGAAGCCCCCAAAAATAAGGGGGCCAAGTTGTCCGTATTATTTATCCGTGATGAGGAACATTGCCAATGAGGTATAGCGCAACATAGAAGAAAACCCATACAACGTCAACAAAGTGCCAATAAAGCGCACTTGCCTCAACTCCCCAATGGTTTTCATCATAGTTACCAAGATAACCATTCCACCAAACCGCAATAAGGAAGCCAATACCCGTAATGACGTGTAGGGCGTGCATTCCTGTCATGAAAAAGAACATACCGCCTTCAATACTTTCGGAGGGGCTATCATGAGCAATTGACCACTCATAGACCACACCGCCCGTGAAGACAAACCCCATCAAAATTGCCGCACCAAATGCTGCCAAAAAGATGTTGCGATCACCTCGACTAATTGCAACTTCGCCAAAATTGATGGCAAAACTACTTAACAGCAGGATACTCGTAATCAACAACCCTAATTGTTGATCAAGTTCGGGGCGAGTAAATCCATCTTCATTGCGCAAAAGCACAATCCGTGCCACCAAAATCCCTGAAAACAAAAAAGTTTCAGAAATCAAAAACAGCCAAAAACCTAAACGATTCATCGCAAGGCGCTGTTGTGGCGTAAATTCGATAATATGGTGTCCATGATGTTCGTCATGGGTATCATGTGCAACAGCAACCTCTTGTTGCGCTGCACTGCGCTCGATGATTGAGGTACTCATAACGTTAGTGGCCGTCCTCGTTTAAGCTCCAAATACGGGTAATATGCATATAGTAGTTGATGATCAACGCCGCTTTTACAAGAGCAATCACCACCAATGGAATGAGATTACTGCTAAAAATCGGTAGATCATCTGTTGTCGCAACAAAATATTCTAGAAAAGTTAGTGCAAACAGAGCTACTGCAATCGCTATGCTTAAAGCATACCCTGTTAAGGGCTCACGTTTGGGTTTTGCATCGCTAGCATCTTGATAGAAATTATAGTCCGTCATTCCAATCTCCGACTTTGTCCAAATTTGATTGTGGAGAAAGTGCGAACTTTCCCCACAATATACTTATTTACTAGGCTTAATCTCCTGCTGCTGGTGCTGGTAAAGCAGGGCCACCGGCAGCAATTTCAGGATGCTCAACTTGATCGAGTTGATCCTTTGCGCGATCCTGAGGTGCAACAATTGCATATACTGATCCCGCTAATCCATAATCATAAGGATTGCCAACAATCTGAGGAAGTTCAGAATAGTTCAACTCAGGAGGTGGTGAACTAATCTGCCACTCTAAACCACGTGAACGCCATGGGTTTGACGCAGCAATACGCCCGTAAGCCAAACTATACACGAAGTTAAAGAGCATAATCGGGACACTAAAACCAGATACAAAGGCAGCAATTGTTGCAATCGTATTCAGATCGCCAAAGTCTCCTGAACCAAGTAGCGGATCATAGTCGGCGATGCGACGACGCATTCCCAACAAGCCCATACGGAAAAGCATCAGCGCAAAAACGATAAAGCCGACAAACATCAAGATAAAATGTAATTTACCCAATGTTTCGCTATACATACGTCCCGTCATCTTGGGGAACCAATAATATAGCGCGGCAAAATATGCAAAAATGAACCCACCAAACACTGTAATATGGAAGTGTGCAACTACAAAGTGGCTATCATGCAAATGCAAGCCTGTTACAACAAGTGCGCTGGGGGGACCCGTTAACCCACCAAGTAGGAACAAGACGAATGCCCCTAAGGTAAAGTACATCGGTGTTGCGAAGACAATTCGCCCCTCCCACATAGTCGCCAGCCAACTAAAGAACTTTACTCCTGTTGGCACAGCAACAAGCAATGTCGTTAGCATGAAGGGAATACGCAAGAAGGGATCCATTGCAGAAGCCCACATATGATGTGCCCAAACCAAATATCCCATAATGGCAATGCCTGCACTAGAAAGCGCAATAAAGCTATAGCCAAATAGTGGTTTGCGGCTGAAAACAGGTAGCAATTCACTAATGATTCCTAAGCCCGGTAGTACCCAGATATACACCGTCGGATGCGAGTAGAACCAAAACAGGTGTTGATAAAGGGTTACATCACCAAGCACTGGGTCAAAGAAGGGCAAGCCCGCTGCGCGCTGTAGAGCAACCATTAAAAATGATAGCCCCAAAAACTGAGTGGCCGTCAGTTGCAACAGCGATGTTGCCAATACAGCCCACACAAAAATAGGCATTCTGAATAAGCTCATGCCCGGTGCACGCATTAGAAATGTAGTCACAATCAGATTGATGGCACCGAAAATGGATGAAAAACCAAGTATAAACACCGCAGAAAGCGAGAGTTGCATTCCAAGTTGAGCTTTTAAGCTCAAGGGTGGATAAGCCGTCCAACCAGTATCAAAGCCGCCTACAAAGAGGCCAGAGAGCAATAAAATTACGGCAGGAACATTAATCCAAAAGGCAAAGCCATTTAAGCGTGGGAAAGCCATATCCTGTGCACCAATCATTAAAGGCACAAGATAATTTGCCATTGCCCCCACACCAAGCAATACCGCAACAAACATCACTTGGCCATGTAGACCAATCAAATTGTTGTAGTCATCAGCACTGATGTATTGCAAGCCGGGTTGTGCTAGTTCTGTGCGGAAGATAAGCGCAAAAGTTCCACCGACCAGAAAGACGATCATCCCCAGCAAGCCATATTGGATACCGACAATTTTATGGTTCGTGTCCATATCCAAAAAGCGGTGCCAATAGGGTTTTCCTTTACGAGGGTGATAGTGCCCATCGCTGCCGGGGCGGCCTATCGTCCATTTCAACCAGTCCGTCATGGAGCCAACGCCAATAAGAAAGCCCAAAGTAAATGTGACAGATACAACCAATACAATCACATTCCATGGAGAATCAGCTTCAATGCTCCACTCATTGCTGAGCCCTTGTAATGAGCGAATAGTAGTTGTGAGGAAGACACCAAATGCAGCACCGATGGCTCCTCCAATAATACCTCCAAATAGGCCTGTCTTACGCAGGCTTAAAATCGCGCCTAATATTTTCATGCTACCGACTCCATTAATACTCTCTAATTACCATCATCAACTAAGGCAGCTGCTGCATCTGCCGGCGCTTCAGCAGGTGCTTCACCGCGTGCTTCTTGAATTTGAGGAGCATACTCTAAGCACCCCTCAACTTCTTGCCAACGGTCAGAAAGGCTGCACATATATGCGAAAATTTGGCGAATTTGCGGTTCAGAGAAAACCGAACGATAATT
>RFGP01000122.1 GCA_003697365.1 Chloroflexota bacterium
AGCAGTTTGCCATCAACGGTGATACGATCCTCTGTAGGATCAGCTTTATCGCCAAGCTGCGCGATCTTTCCGTTGACCGTAACGCGCCCTTCGCTGATCATTTGCTCTGCCCCTCGACGCGAAGCCAAACCTGCACGCGCGATGATCTTTTGAATACGTTCTTCTGTCATTTTGTATTTAGCTGTTCTACTCTCACTCGATAATTATACGATACATACCCCGCTAGCATCCGCAAAACTTGCCACAATCACCACGATCTGCTGACGAGTTGATAAATCTAAAGTAGTGACATTCCTACAAATAAATTCGGGGGCTTCTGTTGCACGCTTGCCCCAACGGGCTGCGTACGCCATGCAGATTATACCACCAAAGAAGGGATAAATATAGGAATTGGCGTTCTTATAGGAGTCGAAGCCGATGCTATTAGCGTGCTGGTTGGGTCTTGTGCCAACTTTATTGTGTTATCGAAAGATAGAGGGATAACAAAGAGACAAAATCCACCCAAATATCGCATTTATTCTTCTATACTCCAATGAAGCGAAAAGTCGCCGCCACGCTCTTCAAAGCCATAAATACGTAGCGCATAAATGCCATCTTCATCCGCCACGAGCGTAAGTCTAGGGTTAATGTCATATGAATTTTGATAGCCAACATCATCCACCCGATCAATTAAATAACCACTAGGAGTATAAACATCTAAAATGGCATCGAATCCCCAATATCCTTCGATATAGACGTTTAATTGTTGCCCTTCAGTTAAAGTAACGCGACGTTCAGCATATCCGCCCTCAGGAATTGTGATGTACTCAGAACCACGTAATTCGTTAATGGTCGAAATTTGAATAGCGGGCAATGTGGGAACTGCAATTTCATCACCTAGTGGTGTTGGCGTAAGTGTTGGCACAATAGCGGTTGGCGTAGGAACACGATCATCAACACGCCACAATAAGCGATACGTTCCAGCAGACCCATGATCATAAGCGGCAACATGAATACGATATTGCCCACTAATCGGCGCAACAATATTGCTCAAAAAAGCATTCTTGCCGCCCCCACCATCATCATCAAAGCCAAGCGTATCCCCACTGGGGCCAACCAATTCTACCATCGGATCAATGGGTAGTTCTCCCCAGTCTTCTACGGAGATCGTAACACTTTCTCCAGCTTCAAGCTCAATTAGCCATACATCCCGAACTCCTAAAGTTTCCAAAGTCGCAATAATGGGTCGATTATGGAGCGCAAAACCTCGATCCACATCGCGTAAAACGAAATCCGCGCCAATTGCTACTTGATACTCCCCCGTACCTGTGGCGCTTTCATTGCGCGCAATAAGTTCATAAATCCCTGTAGAAGGCAATTGAAAATAAATTACTAATGCTTGACGTGTCCCATAATAATCATCACTTTGTGCAATAACACTACCATCTGGAGCACGTAATTCAATCGCAGGGTCAACCCCTGAGTCTTCAGGAGCATTCATTCCGAATGTAATATGTTCATCAGCATATCCAAGAAAAATAAATCGCACTTCTTCATTTGGCTGCGTCATAATTCCATCATAGGACTGTCCTACAACAAGCTCTAATGCAGGGCTTTGTGGCTCAGGCGTTGGTGTCGGAAAAACAATATTCGGCAATGCCGTTGGCCCATTAGGAAGGATAGACTCGCCTGTTGTCGCAACTGAAAGATTAAAAGACACCGCTTCTTGTGAAGCCTCAAAATTAGCAAGCAATAACAAACGGTAGCTACCCCCTTCTAGATAAAGCTGGGGAATCGTTGCTAATCCTGTATTATCTGTAGTAATGTTGACGAGAATATTGCCCAAGTTATTAAAAAGCTGCATCGTGATTGGAGCTTTTCCAGCAGTGCGGGCAACTGTTAACGTAACACTTGTTGCAGGAGGAGCATTGATCGTCCATTCTTGGCGTGGAATATCGGCATCAAGCGTTCCCGTCGCCACTTGATTAAAGTTTAAAACTCCATTGTCCTGAGCTTGAGCCGTAGAAAACACCCACCAAGTTCCCCAGAAAACTCCACCTACTCCCAATAACAACACGATAAGAAAAATACGCTTTAGTCGCATGGTGGATAATTCTCCAATGACCAATCAGCAGTATAAAAGGCTAAATAATCGTTTAGATGGCTGCGCCAATACGCATTATCATGAGTTCCTGTTGGATATATTGTCACTTGAGCTGGTATATTCTGCGCAGAGAGTAAGGGGGCCATCAAATCAATGTTATAAGCCCACCAATCTTTAACCCCTCTATCAATCCACAATCGAGGCAGCTCTTCAGTTGCTTCCAATGTTGGCACAATTGTGAGTGGATTATGGGTATTCGGAATGGCATTACTGTAATAAAAAACAGGGCTATGCCCACCAACAGCAACAAACATATCAGGATGCCGTAATCCAATCACATAGGCCCAAAATCCCCCACGTGAAATGCCACCGATAGCACGTCCTTCTTTGCTTTGTTGAAGACAGTACTGTGTTTCTACCAGCGGCAACAGTTCCTTCAATAACAGAGCCTCATAGCTATAACTGGCGCTAAACGTATCAAGGTTGGCCAGTTCTCCGCCATCTGGTAATAAGAGCACCACAGGAGGGATACGACCAAGTGCGCTCCCAACAGTAACGGCTTCATCCATTCCGAGTTGATCCCATAATGCATAGTTGGTATCAGAGCCGTGTAGCAATATGATGTAGGGGTAGCGAAGCGAACTATCATAACACGGTGGCAAGTATAGACGGTACGTTCGGCGCATACCTGTCATTGCGCTATCCCACGTTTCTGTAAGCATAGTGGCCGTAAATTCATTGCATCCTGCTGGCAACTGCATTTCTGTTAGGGTAAGTTGATAATTTCCAAAAGTCTCTTTTCCGCTAACAATCACTGCATACAAGCCATCTATAGGCAAAGTAACACCAAACAAGGCGGCATCGTTTCCAATGCCACCACCTTCTGAACTGGCAATAGGTGTGTTAGTTGGATCAAGCAATGTTAAGTGAGTATCCAAACCTGTATCCGATATTTGCTCAGCTACAATGGTGATAATTTGGTTAGCTTGTCCACGAAATAGCCAAGTGTCGCGCTCCTCAGGGTCTAAATCACCTTGTACAGAAACCCCAAAACTGAGCACGCCGCCGCCATCAGCATGGCTTTCAGAAGTTGTATCAAAGAACAATGTGGTACCTAATAACGTTACGAAAAGCAAGAAGGTAATGCGGCAGGATCGGTAGGCCATGGTTCGCTATAAAACCTTAGATAATTTTCAACTTGAGAAGCCCAATAACTATCTGTGTGGTCGCCACTGGGACTGACTTCGGCAATATGTGGAATATTACGCCCAGACAATATGCTCACGAAACGGCTAAAGTTAGCAACCCCGACATCTGAACGCGCAATGTCTAGGTAAATACGCACATCTAAAGGCGTGGTTACAACATCAGCAAGCGCAAGCGGGTTATATTCAGGTGGCGCATTATCCTCAAAGAAAGCTGGGCTGTGTCCTCCAATGCTTGTAAATAAAGATGGATTTCGCAATCCAATACTCACTGCCCAAAAACCACCGCGCGAAATGCCACCAATGGCACGACCTTCAGGCGCATTCCAAACGCAAAACGAAGATTCAATATAAGGAATTAATTCTGTGAGAATAACTTGTTCCCAAAGTGGGCCGTTGGTGTAATCGTTTAGTTCTTGCAAAACGCCTCCATCAGGCATGATCAAAACCATAGGTGCAATAGCATTATCTTTATCCTGAAGTGCAGACTCCAGCGCATCCACAATCCCCACCTCTTCATCCCATTGGGTATAGTTATAGCTTGAGCCATGTAACAAAATCACATAAGGATAGCGACGGCCTGTCTCATAAAAACAAGGCGGAAGATAAATGCGATAACGGATAGGTTCACCTGCGATAATACTCTCAAAAGCACTATCAAAACTCAATCCCTCTGTTGCTTCACAAGGAGGCAGATCAGCATTATTTTCACCTTCAGACGGCAAAACCGTTGGCGTTGGTGTCATCGTAGGCCGAGCAGTTGAAATAGAAGCAAGAAACGTTGCTGTTGGCGTAACAGGAGAAGGCAAAGGAGTACTTAAAAGTGGCGTAACAGAAACAACAACAGCTGTTGGCGTGTTTGTGATCACGATCACCGCTTGAGAGTTAGGCGTTGGGGCCAGCGGTTCACACGCTGCTATCCCCAGCCCCAAGCTCACAAAAACAACACCCAAAAGGTAAACTAGTCGTTTCATCAGATATTTATACAAAACACTATGCATGAAGCCCGCTGAGATCAATATTCACAACGCCGGGCATTTCCCCGATACGCGCAATCGCTTCTTGTACTTCAGGGCTATCTGCTGCCATACGCCCCGACAAAGCAACCACTCCATGATGAATGCGAACACGCAAGCCTTTAGGTAAAATTCTCCCAATATTCAGCCGCAGTGTTTCATCATCATATAACTCACGATCATCTACAGCGACTACTCCATCTATATTCATCAAATTATCCACAAACAACTCATAGCCAATACGTGAGCTAATATGACCTTTTACAATTACAACACCATTTTGCACAGTATACTGAAAATGCCCGCGCGACAAAGACAGAGCTTGTGTATCTTGAACTAAACGATGAATATCTGCCAAAATTTCTAAATCACTGCGAGTAGTTGTTGCCACAGTTGCCATCTCATCACCTTTTTATTTGGTAAAATATATAATAAAATTACTGTCTCCATTTTTCCGCAAAAAGCAGAGATTTGCAATTTATCTATTTGTTCGTATAATTTCAATTCATACCCACGATCTATTTTCCTGCGAAGGCCTGTATGTCAGTTGTTGATGACATTAAAGCACGTCTCGACATTGTGAGCGTGATTAGTCATTATGTACCATCACTTAAAAAGACAGGACGAAATTATAAGGCGCTCTGTCCGTTTCATGCTGAAAAAACTCCTTCGTTCGTAGTTGATCCTACCCGTCAAATATGGCGCTGTTTTGGTGGATGCAATGAAGGCGGCGACATTTTCTCATTTATTATGAAAATAGAAGGGTATGATTTTAGAGAAGCGCTTCGTGTACTAGCCGAACAAGCTGGCGTTCAACTAGAAGAACAAACACCTGAATCTAAAGCCTATCGTGACCATTTAGAACAACTGCAACTATTACTAGACGAAGCAGCCCAATTATATCATGAATATCTGTGTAATGCCGCAGAAGCAGAGACAGCACGCCAATATGTAATGCAAAAACGGGGTCTTTTACCTGAGACCATTGAGCAGTTTCAAATTGGTTATGCTCCCAACAGTTGGAGCTTTGTTCTCGATCATTTTCGTACACTAGGCTATTCACTCAGCGACTTATCAGAAGCAGGCTTAATTTCCGAAAATGAGCAGGGGCGATATTATGATCGTTTTCGTCATCGCTTGATGATTCCTATTCGGAACGCACGAGGTCATACCATAGGTTTTGGTGCGCGCGCCCTAGACTCAGATCAGAATCCAAAATACTTAAATTCACCTCAGGGGCCGCTTTTTGACAAGAGCAAAAACCTTTTTGGATTTGATCTAGCGCGTCGCGCTATTCGAGAAACAGAAACGGCTGTGATTGTTGAAGGCTATCTTGATGTCATACAAGCACATCAAGCAGGGTATCATAATGTAGTTGCGCAAATGGGAACCGCACTTACTGAAACTCAGGTGCAACTCTTGGCAAAATATGCGAATCGCTTAATACTAGCGCTAGACACCGACGCTGCAGGTCAACAAGCCACTATGCGCGGTCTAAGCGTAATGCAAGAAAGTTTAACAGGCGCTTTTAGCCAAGTTGTTCCGCTATTCGATGCTAAAAATATGATGCGTACAGGCGGGCGTTTATCCCTAGATATACGTGTCTTGAGGCTTCCTGAAGGCAAAGACCCTGACGATTTCATCCGCGCCCATCCTGAATTATGGGCAGAACAAGTAGAGCAAGCACAACCTCTCGCGCAGTACGTCATTGATATAGGTACACAAGACTTGCCCTCTAATGCTACAATACAAGAGCGAGAAAACGTGGCGCGTCAACTGCTGCCGCTTTTAGTAGCAACGGAAAATGACTTAACTAAGCGTTATAATGTGCAACTTTTAGCAACTCGACTTCGTATTCCTGAAGCTGATTTGTTAAGTTTGGCAAGTGCATTACAGCAACATCAACAACGCGGCACATCTATAAAAACAATCGTAAAACCTAAGAAAACAACACCAGCCAATAATGGACATTCTTCCACTTCAGGAATAGGCACAGAGCGATATGTTATTGCGAGATTACTAGAACACCCAGATTGGTTATTTGTTGTCAATCGCAAACTACGTGAATTAGCACAAGAACATGAAGGTCTTCGTGAATTTTTAACCCCTATCCATACTCAAGACTTTAGTCAAGAAGTATACCGCGTCTTATATCGTTTAATTGAAGCGGCCAGCTATGCTGGTGAATCTTCACCTATGAATTATATTTATTCAGAAGCCCCCTATGAAATTAGTTCGTTAGCTGAGACAATTTTACAAGAAACACAGCCTCAGGGTTTTCGGAAATCCTCATCAACAGTACACTGGTCAACAGCAGAGATGGTGAGCATATTGCGTGCACAAGATAGTAGTTTATATGACGAAAGTGAAATATTGCGCGACTTTGTGATACGAACACTCACATTACGCCTTGAGCGTATAAAAAATGAACGTAACGACCGTTATTTTTTCTTAAGTACTGATTATGGAATTTTATCTAATGAAGATATGGCACTTGTGTCATTGTATACTCAAGCACAAAAACTGCTTGAACAAACAATACGCAACTTGACACAACGCCAAGATAACCAGCGCTTGTAAAACGGGCAGAGGTGTTATGACTGAACAACCAATTTCTCAAGAGCAAATCTTGAACTTGTTAGCAAAAGGCAAAAAAAATCGTCAATTAAATGAAAAAGAGTTGGAAGACCTTTTTGGCGATTTAGATAATGCTGCCGCGCAAGCCTTTATGGAAGAAATGGAACGCTCTGGCATTGAGCTCATTGCCGCTGCTGTCGATGAAGAAGATTTAGCAGTAGTCGATCTAGAAGATGACAAACTTGATGATGAGCTCAGTGATGAAGAAGACGAAGAAGATGATGATGATACGCCGCTCAAACTACATGAAACGCTAACAGAAATTGGCATCTCTGATAGCGTTGAAGAATCTTCTATGCTTGGGTTAGATGATCTTGATGATGACGATGACAATGGAGATGCAGTCGTTGCATTAGCCGATGATCCTGTACGCATGTATCTCAAAGAAATTGGCGAAGTTGAGCTGCTTGATTCTAATCGAGAAATGTGGCTATCAGTACAGATTGCAGCGGTAGATTTGTTGAGTACCTTACTTGATGACCTGAGTTCTTCAGAACCTGAAAAAGAGCTTAACGAAACGTTCATCGATGTCCTAAAAGCGTTATATGAGCATATCCTTCTGAATTGGCAACGCATCGCCGAAGGCATTAAACCATACGATGTTGACATGCCAGATTTTGAACTAATGGGCGCTGAAGCGATCAATTTAGCCTATCAATGGGATGATGACGCTCCCTCTTATGTACGGCTCTATTTGAGCCAAGAACAATGGGGACGAGATGAGAAATGGAATCGCGTTGCTGAATATGTTTTCAATGTGTTTCATGCCTTCTATCTATTGCCAGAAACACTCCAACAACGTGTAATCGATTATTACATCCTCAATGAAAAATTGCCCACATTTGAGCAGTTTTGCGCATGGATTGATAACGACCGAGAATACTATGCGGATGCCGCTGGCGAAGCCTTCAAAATGGCGGCCATCAGAGGAAATCAAGCGGCAGAAACGCTCACGCGCGCAAACTTGCGTCTCGTGGTCAGTATGGCAAAGCGTTATATCGGACGTGGCATCAATTTTCTTGATCTTATCCAAGAAGGCAACATTGGGCTTTTGCGCGCTGTCGAAAAATTTGATCACACCAAAGGCTTTAAGTTCAGCACTTATGCGACTTGGTGGATACGCCAAGCAATTAGTCGTGCTATCGCCGATCAAGCTCGCACAATTCGCATTCCAGTGCACATGGTTGAGACGATTAACCGCCTGATGAGAATTCAACGCGATCTGGTGCAAGAGCTAGGTACTGAGCCCACAATGGAACAGCTCGCACTTGAGGGTGGCTTCTTATCTGATGAAGAAACCGCTGCTATTAAAGAAGCTCTAGAAAAAGGCCAACGCCTTGATCCTGTCCTCAAGCGTAAATTACAACGTGCTGCCAGTAAAGTACGCCGTATTTTACGCATCTCTCAAGAGCCCATGTCTTTAGAGATGCCTGTTGGACAAGAGGATTCAAGTTTGTTGGGTGATTTTATTGAAGATGACAAAATGATAAGCCCTGTCGAAGCGGCAGCACGCCAACTGTTAAAAGAACAATTGCGCGGCGCACTAGGTATTCTAAACGATCGCGAGCGTGAAGTCCTTGAACTACGTTTTGGCTTAAAGGATGGACGCGAGCATACCCTTGAAGAGGTAGGGAATCATTTTGGCGTGACACGCGAGCGTATTCGTCAAATTGAGGCAAAAGCGCTCCGTAAATTGCGCCACCCCAATCGCAGTCGACCATTACGCGACTTTTTAGAACTATAAAATTAAACAAAGAGAGCACGAATATGGCAAGGTTTCGTGATGTCTATCAGCCCAGTCGTCCTCCAGAGCGCATTCATTCACCGCTGGATGAATTGCCACTAGATAAGGTAGGAATGGGCTTACCCGTTCAGATATTCTTGTTTATCTTAGCGCTATTCCCATTTGTCGGCATCGTCATCGGAAGCTACTATGCTACCAACGAAACACACTATGGCATTCGCTCAGTCGGCAGGATGATCCTTGCCTTTTCGTTTGTCTTACATTTTTTATATTTGTGTGTTGCTTGTCCGCTGGCTTTTTATCTCACTTTCCGTTAGCACAACGGGCGCTATTACCAATAGCAAATTATTAGGGAGCTATATATGCGTCTCAATGCGCGCATTGCCGTAACAATGATGTTCTTTGTGCATGGGTCGAACTTTGGAAATTGGGTTGCGCGCATTCCTGATATAAAAGCAGCGCTCAACCTTAGTGAAGGAGAACTTGGACAGGTACTTCTGGGAACTCCTGTCGGCATTCTCATAGGTTTACCCCTTGTGAGTGGTTTTATCGTGCGTTTTGGTAGTCGCCGAATGGCCATCTTCACCATGATCTTATTTGCAATGATGATGCCGCTATTGGGATGGATGCCTAGTGCCGTTGCCCTATTCATCGCGCTCGTATTGTTTGGGCTTGTTTCTAGTATGAATGATGTCTCGATTAACTCTCAAGGGGTCGCAGTTGAAAAGTTACATCAACGCTCGATCATGTCCTCTTTTCATGCAGCTTTCAGTATTGGTGGCTTTGTGGGCGCATTAATGAGCGCAATGTTCACCTCCATTGGATTGGATACACAAGAACATTTATTCGCCGCAGCTTTAATACTGATTAGCATAGGTTTAGTCGCTGCCCCTAATCTCATTGAAGTTGAAAGTGAACGACAAACACAACGACGTTCACCGTTCACATTACCGACACGCGCGCTGTGGGGACTTGGCTTGATCGCCTTCTTTTCTTCTATAGGCGAAGGTGCAATGGCCGATTGGAGTGGGGTCTTCATGAGAGATGAGGTCAAAGTTTCAGATACACTTGTTCCTTTTGGATTTGCTGCGTTCTCATTTATGATGACCTTTGGGCGACTTTCCGGCGATTATCTCATTGAACAGTTCTCGCCACGCTTTTTGGTCAGTATGAGCGGTATTTTAGCTGGAATAGGCCTAGCGCTTTTAGTCGTTTGGCCCACTTTACCTATATCACTTTTAGGTTTTGCTATGGTTGGCATGGGATTATCGTATGTTATCCCGCTGATGTTTGCAATTGCAGGACAAATGCCCAACTTGCCGGCAGGTGCAGGAATTGCAGGAGTGGCAACATTGGGTTATAGCGGCTTCTTAGCTGGCCCACCAATCATCGGTTTATTAGCAGAAGCAACATCGCTTCGGGTATCCTTTATCCTATTAAGCTGTTCGATCGCAACATTAATCTTTTGGTCATACTCAGTTCGCAACTATAGTGCCCGTCGTATAATCTTGGCGAATGCTGCTGATTAATCATCCTATACTCATAGAGACCATTTATCCTAAAAATATGCTCGACTCACTATAAGAATAAGGAAAGTTACGATGAGTTTTTTAGAGATTTGGGGCGTTGGCGCATTTGTTATTTGGGTACTTATGACACTACTTTGGCTACTGAGCTTACATCTTAAAGACGCAAGCATTGTGGATATTTTCTGGGGACTTGGATTTGTCATCCTCGCCTATACATACAATATATTTGTTGAAAATGGCAACAATACACGCCAATTGCTGTTGCTCGTTATTGTGACGCTTTGGGGGATACGCCTAGGAGCTTATATTTTTTGGCGTAATCGTGGGCATGGAGAAGATTATCGCTATGCCAAATGGCGTGAGAATAATGGGAAACGTTGGTGGTGGCAAAGTTATTTTCAAGTCTTCATCTTGCAAGGCGTTTTAATGGTCATTATCTCCGCGCCATTACTAGCAGCTCAATATTACGATCCATCAATCAATATATTGGATGGTATAGCCATTATATTATGGCTTATTGGCTTTGCTTTTGAGGCAGGTGGAGATTTACAATTAGCGCGCTTTAAAGCTAACCCAGCGAATAAAGGCAAAGTATTAGACAAAGGATTTTGGCGCTATACTCGCCACCCTAATTATTTTGGCGATGCCACCCAATGGTGGGCATATTATCTTCTTGCACTGGCAAGCGGCGCGTGGTGGACAATTTTTTCACCAATACTAATGACCTTGTTCTTACTACGGGTTTCAGGTGTTGCATTGCTAGAAAAATCACTCGTAAAGACAAAGCCTCAATATGCGGATTACATCGAACGCACTAGTGCCTTTTTTCCTTTACCACCTAAGAAAAAGAATGAAAAAACGTCCTAACCCATGAATGATGACTTCATTACGCCATTGTTAGCATGGTTTAGCCAAGAAGCCGCTGACCTCCCATGGCGCAATACGCGCGATCCCTATCGCATTTGGCTTTCTGAGATCATGCTACAACAAACACAAGTCAGCACAGTAATTCCTTACTATGAGCGCTTTTTGGAAACTTATCCCACCGTTCATGATCTTGCTGCTGCTTCTCAAGACGAACTCTTAAAGCAATGGGAGGGCTTAGGATACTATAGCCGTGCACGCAATTTGCATACAGCAGCCAAACAAATAGTATCAGAATATAACGGACAGTTACCTACAAATGCCGATGAATTACAACATTTGAAAGGAATTGGACGTTATACCGCAGGCGCAATCGCGAGTATTGCTTTTGGTGAGGCTGTGCCCGTACTAGATGGTAATGTCATCCGTGTATTTACACGATTATTTGATATAGCTGATGATGTTCGTCAACAAACCACACAAAAGCGCTTATGGCAAATTGCAGAAGAATTAATTAAAGCAGTGCCCGAAGGACGCGCAGGTGACTACAATCAAGCGTTGATGGAATTAGGGCGCACAATTTGCAAGCCCCAAAATCCTCTTTGTGAACGGTGTCCTATCGCTGAACATTGCCTCGCCCTCAAAAACAATGTACAAAACGAACGCCCAATAAAAACCAAAAAACCACCTACACCGCACTATGACGTAACGTGTGGTCTGATCTGGAATGAAGACGGACAATTGCTGATCACCAAGCGCCGCGACGATGCACTATTGGGCGGCTTATGGGAATTTCCGGGTGGCAAAATCGAAGAAGGGGAAACCCTAGAAGCATGTTTAGCGCGCGAACTACGAGAAGAGCTTGGCATTAAAGTCGAAGTTGGTACATTGTACATGCGCGTAAAACATGCTTATACACACTTCAAAATCACATTACATGCGTTCAACTGTCATCTTATGGCCAATAGCCCACCTCCTTCTTGCCATGATTGTCAGGCATTTCAATGGGTATCAGTTTCTGAGCTTTCAGATTATGCATTTTCTCGCGCGGATCGGTACATCATTGAGGACTTACAAAATCGTCAATATCGCCTACTATGATGAGCCAAGCGCTATTAAAACGTATGAGACAATCACCCCAACGTTGATATAATATACAGTTATGAATACACCTTCTAAAACCGAGCCAGCAACTTTCCCCATACAACGTTATTTCTTACTGGGTGCAAGCCTTGTGATAATGCTGATCTTCCTTGCGAGTATTTTCCTATTCACAAGTGGAGACGCTGCTGAGCCCCCTGTTGATCCTCATACGCCAAAAACAGACATTGTGTTTTTGGGGCCATCTTCCGCACCCAATCCTAATATCATGCGCCTAACCATTGAAACAGGCCATATTCAAAAACTAACCAATGTCGAAGACGGCGTGTTGGAATATACCGTAAGCCCAGACATGCAATGGATTGCTTATACGCGCCGCGTTACAGGACGCATCACAGATATTTGGTTGCTAAATATCGAAACAATGCAGACAATTCAGCTTACGAACTGTCGTGAAGCACAAGCAAGCTGTAGTACACCATCATGGCGCAATGACAGCCAAACTGTCGCTTATACAAGACGAGAACTTGATCCTGAAAGTGGTTGGGCTTACACTGAGCGTGTATGGTTAGTGGATGTTGCAAGTCGTCAATCTCGCCCTCTTTTTGACGATTTCAATGTACAAGGACGTTATCCTGTGTGGTCGCCAACATCTGCGCAAATTGCATTTTCCCTAATTGACCCCAGCGGAATTTTGATCTACGACTTTCCAAGCCAAGAAACATTATTTATCCCAAGCCAACAAGGGCTTACAGGTATTTTTACCCCCGACGGTCAGCAGTTCGCCTATCCAGCACTGCGATTTGGACAGGCTCTGCAGCGCTATTACACCCATATTGAGTTAGTCAAGCTGCCACAATTTGGGGCTGAAACCAGCGATTCTCCTACCGTTCAGCGCTTAAGCGGAGAGCTTGAAGCACCAATTGAAGAAGGACAAATCGCTTTTCATCCTATCAAGCCGCAAGCAGCCATCGCACGGCGTTATCTTGATAGTCGTTATACACAGGGTAATCAGTTATATTTAA
This sequence comes from Chloroflexota bacterium, assembly GCA_003697365.1. GTDB lineage: Bacteria > Chloroflexota > Anaerolineae > Aggregatilineales > J027 > J027. Next base: position 13,205 of record RFGP01000122.1, read on the forward strand.
TTGATCTCAACACAAAGATAACAACACCGCTAGTCGTAGAAGCTGATTATAATCATGCTGCCATTAGCTGGCATCCAACCGAAAATTGGCTGCTCTATCAACGTAATGCCATAGAGGACACAACACATATTGAGTTATGGCTATTCAATATTGATACTAATGAGACCCAATTGATCTATGATGATGGCTTCATGCCTAAGTTTTTGGAACAAAACCCATGAATACTGAATCAACTACTTTTTTTCGTTCTTGGATGCTCTTACTCATCATGCCTTTAATTGGCTTCATTGGCATGATTGCAATACTTTTGGGCAACAATGAAAATGCCGAGCCAACAAATACCAGCGCTTCTAACATCCAGCTTTTAGATGAATCTACACCACTACCACAAACAATCCCGCCGCGCACTTTACCGCCAACACCAACATCAATTTTTAACCAACCTGTGCCAACTGTCACACTCACAAACTTAACAGGTGAAACCTTCACACTAGATGACTATCGCGGCAAGATCATTGTGCTTAACTTTTGGGCAACATGGTGCACTCCATGCATAGAAGAAATGCCCACGTTACAAGCGTTCTACGATAACCACACAGATGAAGACTTCACTATTCTCCTTGTCACTGACCCTGAAGATGGGCAAGATCGCGAAACAATTGAACAATTCTTAAAAGACTTAGATATAACTTTACCTGTCGCTTTCAGTGAGTATGGTCAGTTACACAATCTTTTCGGCGTACAAATGATCCCTTCAACCTATTTCATTGATGTTAACGGAATCGTACGTAATCGCTGGATTGGGCCAATAGATACCGAAAGCCTTGCAAAAGAAATAGAGCTTGTCCGCACTGATGCTTCCTGAACTTTCCTATCAATTCGGACTGATCATAACAAGTGGTTTATTAGAAAGCGCGTTTTTGCTATGGTGGCAATCAAAGCAAGTGCCAACGCAAAACATTCGCAAATGGCTAGACATTTTACTTATTAGTGGCATTATCGCGATCATTGCAGCGCGCATTGTACATGTGTGGTTTATCAATTATCGTTATTTTTCAGCCTATCCATCAGACATATGGGATATTTGGTATGGCGGGCTCAATTGGCAAAGTGGACTCATCGCAGGATTAACGGCAATACTCATACTTGCTCGCCATCAAAACATCAACCTAGCGCCACTGAGCGATGGTATCGCTCTCTGTTTACCTTTGTGGATGTTGCATGGTTGGTGGGCATGTCGATATGGGGGCTGCGGATATAGCACAGCGCTAGGAGAAGACAATCACTCCACATGGCTAGTTGGCTATCTACCCGATCAATTTGGAGATGTATGGCTGCGCTACGAATGGCAAATATTAGGAATGGCATTCGCCCTGTGCATTTGGTTAATCATCGGTAGCTTTACGGTAACGAATCGCTTTCAAGGTAAACGTCTAGGTTATACACTCATTTTAATTGGTGTGGCGATGCTGGCCTTGAGCTTGGGACGAGATGATCTCGTCACTACTCGTATAGGTACACATGGTACACGTTGGCTCGACATACTAGTGATTAGCTTGGGAGTGTTGTGGCTACGATGGGGCACAAATAATGATAAAATAACCTCAGAAATAGCAGGAGTATAGAATTTTTATGACCGATGATCTCATTTTAATTGTAGATGATGAACAAAATATCATTGAACTAGCCAGCATCTACCTGAACCAAGCGGGCTATCGCACAATCCATGCGGGCGATGGTTTGTACGGCCTTGAACTTGCACATCAGCATAACCCCGCGCTTATTGTACTTGATCTTATGCTACCTAAATTAGATGGTTGGGAAGTCTGTAAAAAGCTACGTGCAGAATCCAATGTACCTATATTGATGCTAACAGCGCGTGACGATGATATTGATAAAATTGTGGGATTGGAATTAGGGGCAGATGATTATATGACTAAGCCCTTCAACCCACGAGAACTAGTGGCAAGAGTAAAAGCTATTTTACGTCGCACAGAAGCCCCTGTCCGCCAAACGACAAAACGGCAAGTTCTGCAAATAGGCAACGTCACATTAGACATCGCAAGCCGTACAGTCAAGGTGGGGGAAAAACCTATTGACCTGCGTACCAAAGAATTTGATTTACTGCTGGCACTTATGGAAAATGAAAACATCGTTCTTGATCGTGAAAAGTTGCTTGATCTCGTTTGGGGATTTGACTTTTATGGACAAACCCGTACCGTTGATGTACACGTCGCAAATTTAAGACACAAACTCGCAGAGAGCAACATTAACATAGAAACAGTTTGGGGGGTGGGTTATAAACTAACAGCACCCGCCTAATCAGCGAATGTATGGCGTAAGGGTAATCGTACAGTGAAAGTACTCCCCTTACCCGGTTCGCTCTCAACCTCAATAGTGCCATGATGACGTTCAACAACGGTATGCACAATTGCTAAACCTAAGCCAGAGCCTTCAGTGCGTTTGTCTTGATTAGGAACGCGATAAAATCGCTTAAAGATATGTGGCAAATATTCTGATGGAATCCCAATACCTGTATCCGACACGCGAATGATTTGTTGGTTTTCTTCTTGCCACAGCTGCACTGATACTTTACCACCTTTTTCAGTATATTTAATTGCATTGGCTAGAAGATTAACCACAACACGTTCTAATCTTCGGTAGTCCCCCTCTAAATCAGGAAGTACATCAGGCAGCTGATATTCAATAGAAATCTGTTGTTCTTCAGCAATGCTCCCTAATACATCTATGGCATTTTGAACGAGCCTCGTCAGATTAATTGGTTCAACCACAAGTGGTTCTTCCGCATCTAGCCAAGCCATATCAAGAATATCACGCACCATCCCGTCCATAATATGCACAGAACGCATTAGACGATCTAAATATTTTTGTTGCTTTTCATTTAGCGGGCCACTATTTTGTACTAGGTCAGCATTGCCTTTGATAGCCGTAAGAGGAGCTTTCAGATCATGCATCACTAAATTTAATGTTGCCAATTGATCATCTTCACGCGCTTTTAGATCGCTAATGTCGTCAAATATGAATAAAAAACCCAAACGACCAATTTTCTGCATTCTTACCAAACAATATAGATGATCAAAAAGCTGAAGTTTTTGAGGGGTAATTTGAGGAGTATCATCCTTGATCATCTTACTCAAGGGAGCTAATGCCTCAAACTCATGTACTGACTGCCCTTCTAAATATCCCGGCTCTTGCTGAAAAAGTGCTGCTGCAGCGCTATTAAGCAATTGCACGACACCTGATGTGTCACAAATCATTGCCGCGAGCCCAAAAATATTTAATTGATTTAAGGCTTGGATTGCGGTAGAGGTATCGTGAATAAGACTCATTCAAAAACTCCGTTCTCTGTGGGATATATTTTATTGCGGGCTTCATCAAGAATTGGCGGTAATTCACGTAAAGCCTGTGCAATGCGCGTGCCATGCCATGTCAACAATGAGCCATCAACAACGTAAATGTTCTGATAATGAACCGCAGGAATATCTAGCGCAGAAAAAATCTCCACATCAGATTCGCTAAAAGCATAGGGTTCTGTGGGCAAGAGTATTAATTCCGGTTGTGCGCTAACAATTTCTTCAAGTGAAACACGAGGATAACGCACATCTCGTTCGCTCACACGTGGATCGTCAGATGGAAGAGGTTCAGCTTGCCCCAAGTCGGCTTTTAACGGAAATTGGCGCATACGGTCGGCAAAAACATTCTCGGCCCCCAAGTGATAAAGTAAATCATGTATGTAAGTATCGCGATTAAATGTCATCCATGGATCGCGCCAAATAGGTACAAATGTCTTTAAACGTGGTTGTGATTCAGCTGCCAGTGCCATCATATCATAAACGCGATCAATATGTTGAATTCGAGGCACCATTGATGTTTCGTCGAAAATCCCGACCATATCCCAAAGCATATTAATCGCTTCGGCTACAGTACGGGGGTGTGTAACCCAAATGCGGATACCTGCATTGCTTAAAGCCTCAGCATCAGCCAAACGGTTTTCCTCTTGGTTCATAATGACCAAATCAGGCTTCAAAGCGATAATTTGCTTAATATTTGGGTTTTTAGTGCCCCCTACCTTTGGTAAATGTGCAACTTTATCAGCAGGATGCTCGCAATAGTCCGTCACAGCAACCAAGCGATCGCCCATGTTCAGGTCAAACAATGATTCAGTCATGCTTGGCACAAGCGATACGACCCGTTGCGGTTTTAGCCCTATTAAATCTGACAAATCTGCTTGATAAATATATTGTTCATTCATCCGTATTATTATTTCAAAATTATTTGAGTGCGTTCTGGCCCTACACTCACCAATGATACCGAAACTCCTACAAAATCTGCAATGTAATTCACATAACGTTGAGCATTGGCTGGCAAGTCTTCCCAACGTTTGATATTCATAATGTCTTCTGACCAGCCATCAAGCGTTTCATAAATAGGTTCTGCGCGCTCAACTTCGGCTACACTTGATGGCAAATAATCAATTGTCTGGCCATCAATCTTGTAGGCAACGGCAATTTTTAATTGTTCAAATCCCGTCAATACATCTAGCTTTGTCAAGACAAGTTCTGTAAAGCCATTGACACGTGCAGCATAACGCAACACCACACCATCCAACCAACCGCATCGACGTGGTCGGCCTGTTGTTGTTCCAAACTCATCCCAAGGCTTTTCTCCTGTACCACGCAGCCGATCACCGATCTCGCCTTTTTGTTCCGTTGGCATAGGGCCACTACCTACTCGCGTACTGAAGGCTTTTGTAACCCCAACAACACGATCAACAACAGTTGGGCCAAATCCTAAACCAATTAAAGCGCCACCAACCGAAGGCGAAGAACTCGTCACAAATGGATAATGTCCTAAATCTAAATCTAGAAGCGTTCCTTGTGCTCCTTCGCAAAGAATTCTTTGATTTGCTTGAAGTGCATTATGAATAATGGGAGTGGTGTTCACAATGTAAGGTTGAAGCTGTCGTGCATAATCAGCATACATCGTTGCAATACCGTCTGCGTCTAGGGGGCGACGTTGGTATCGATTTTGTAGAACCATGTTAACATCCTCGATATGCGCTTTAACAGCATCCGCGAAATCCTCAGGCGACCGCATCGTGCTCACCTGCAAACCTTGCCGCAGCACTTTATCCGTATAAGCAGGGCCAATTCCACGTTGTGTTGTGCCAATCGCATCTTCAGCCCTAGATTCTTCGCTTGCTGTATCAAGTGCAATATGACCGGGAGTGATCACATGAGCACGGTCACTTAAAAACAAGCGCTCAGGAGAAACATCCACCCCCTGATTTTGTAGCTGTTGAATTTCATCTAATAACCGTTGGGGGTTAACGACCATGCCGCTGCCCAACACACAAGCAGCTTTAGGTTGCAGTATCCCAGAAGGGATGAGGTGTAATTTAAAAGTTGTATCCCCAATGCTAATTGTATGGCCAGCATTATCACCACCCGCATAGCGTGCGACAACATCTGACTCGCTGGCGAGCCAATCAACAACGCGGCCTTTACCCTCATCACCCCATTGTGCCCCAACACAAATTGTTACTGGCATTTTTAATATATTCTCTTTCTACATTAACGCACACAAAAACGACCAAAACGTGTTTTTTGCAAAACAGCTTGGCGATATTTTGACATACTCCCCATGCCTAAAGGCAGGGGATTCTTGCCATCCACAACGGTCGCGTGTGAAACACGTCTTACACCGTCTCCGACAGGGTTGATGCCCC
>RFGP01000123.1 GCA_003697365.1 Chloroflexota bacterium
GGATAGTTGACATAAGGAAGCCTTTTGTTTTAGCTATTATTTCGTAACTCAGCTTTTAACAAATAGGCTTTCTTTTTGCAAATAATGCCAAACTTCAGAAAAAGCTGGTATCAAACCAGCTTTTATCAGATTGAAAGCAATTTTGAAAAGTTAACTATTATCTGATTTTCAAGACCTTAAAGACAATAACATCACCATCAGGGGTTTGAACTTTAACCTTTGAGCGGACTTTCTTGCCTAGTAGTGCACGCCCTAGTGGACTTTCATTAGAAATTTTACCTTCAGCAGGATTAGCTTCAGCAGGCCCTACAATGCGATAGGTTTCAGGTTCTTGGCCGTCTTCTTGCACCGTCACTTCTGAACCGACAGTGACGACACCTTTTTCTCGATCTTCATCACTGATGATCTTTGCGTTTCGTAATAAACGCTCCAGATATTGAATGCGTCCTTCTAGAAAAGCTTGCTGCTCTTTTGCATCATGATAATCGGCATTTTCGGATAAATCTCCCATTGCAATAGCTTCTTTGAGCTTAACAGCAAGCTCAGGGCGCTTGACATTGATCAGTTCTTCAAGCTCTGCTCTTAGTTCAGCAGCGCCTTCTTCTGTGAGGTAGGTAATCTCTTCATTAGAAAAATCTTGATTGTCGCCCATGGTTATTTTATCTCCATGTGTTATTTCAATTTGATTTCGATGCTTGAATATGGGTTATGATTTCACAAAAGGAGCGAAAAGCCGTTCCCATTCTTGCAGGGCATAGCGATCTGTCATCCCTGCGATATAGTCAGTAATGACGCGAAGTTGGCTACGATATTTGAATTTTTCACGTACAGCTGTCGGCAGTTGGGCTGGGTCTTCGACGTATGCTGTAAAAATATCTGTCAAAAAGCGACGCGCTTTATTACTCATTCGCACTACGCGATAATGATAATAAAAATTTTGGTATAGAAAAGACTTATGTTGGCGATTCATTTCTACAAATTCGTCAGAATGTGCGATCAAGTTATGATCTAGCGCCTGCACATCGGCTACAGACTCCACACCCGCTGCTTGAATGCGCGCCAAACTTGTTTGGATCACATCATTAATCTGTTTACCAATTAAACGCCGAATAATACGATGCCGATCAAGTTCAGCGAGCTGTCCGCCCCGATACCCGATCTCATCACAAATTTGACGCATTAAATCTAAGGATAACATCTGCTCAGGTTCTAAAATGCCTGCACGTAATCCATCATCCAGATCATGGGCATTATAAGCCAGCTCATCAGCAATATTAGCGATTTGTGCCTCTAATGTGGCATGTAAGTGCGGTTGATATTCTTCAAGAATTGGCGATTTATCATATTCGCTTTCATGCTTAACAATACCTTCACGCACTTCATAAGTTAAGTTCAGCCCATCCCAATCTGGATAACGTTTTTCAAGTTTGGTCACAATACGCAACGATTGCCGATTGTGCTCAAAACCACCATGTTCTTTCATCAAATCGTTCAATACATACTCACCGGCATGACCAAAAGGTGGATGCCCCAAATCATGTGCTAAGCAGATCGCTTCGACAAGGTCTTCATTCAAACTTAAAGCACGAGCAATGGCTCGCCCGATCTGCGCTACTTCTAGCGTATGTGTTAGGCGTGTGCGATAGTAGTCGCCTTCAAAATTAATGAAAACTTGCGTTTTATATTCTAGGCGACGAAAAGCGGTCGTATGCAAAATACGCTCGCGATCACGTTGAAATACCGTACGGTGAGCGGGTTCATCTTCTGGATAAACCCGCCCTTGTGTATCAGCACTTTTTACCGCATAAGGCGCAAGGACTATGCGCTCAAAATCTTCTAGTTGTTGGCGACTTGCCACTTTGACCTCTAAAATTTAGAACGAACAAATATAAGTTAATGTAAACTAAGAAGCGCATGTGCGCTAGGTAGAACATGTGATAGATACTATGATAATGATATGCAATTTTCAATAATAAGCAACGTTTTGATTGAGGAGAACCAATAATGACAGAGTTTTCTATTCGCAAAGGAGCCGCAACAGTAAATGGCTATGCTGTAGATGTGCGCGGCCCGATGTTGCAGATAGGACAAGATGCGCCTGATTTTCAGCTTATAGCGCCAAATTTTTCGCGCAAAACACTTGCAGACTATAACGGCAAGATTAAAATTTTAAGCGTTGTGCCATCCATAGACACGCCCACTTGTGATTTACAAGCGCGCAATTTTAATGCTATAGCACCTGAGCTTGGTGATGATGTGGTGATCCTCAACATTAGTGCGGATTTACCCTTTGCCCAAGCACGTTGGCAACGTGAAAACGAGGCAGAGCATATCGAGCTGCTTTCTACTCATTTAGATATGCAATTTGCTGATGCTTATGGAACGCATATTTTAGCTTCTCGCACAAATCAACGTGCCGTGTTTGTCATTGATGCTGACAACAAAATTACTTATGCGGAATATGTGACAGAAGTAGGCGATAGTATTAATTTTGAAGCCGCCATAGAGGCCGCTCGGCAAGCGCTTAGTAACAAGTAATCACAGGTTATCCAACACCTCAAAAACATGTAGGCGTAATTGATCAGCGAGATCAGTGAATACCTGTATGCCTCTTACACTGTGGCCATGCTCATTAAGTGGTGGTGAAAAAACCGCAATGCCCATACGATTAGGGACAACACCCCAAATTCCACCGCTTACACCACTTTTGGATGGAATGCCAATGCGGTATGCCCACCAGCCCGACATATCGTACATGCCACAAGTGAGCATGACGCTTAAAATATCGCGTACATACTTAGGTTGTAAGGCTTGTTGCTGGGTTATAGGATTGATGCCACGATGCGCAAGTGTGGCTGCCATTGTTGCTATATCCTTGATGTTGACAAGCACTGAGCATTGCTGAAAATAAAGCTCCAGAGCTTCATTCAGATCACCTTCTAGCATATTAAAATTTTTCATCAAGTGTGCAATTGCGCGATTGCGATGACCGTTTTCGCGCTCAGACAAGAAAGTTGGCAAATCAAAGGTTAATGCTCTTCCAGCATACTGGCTAAACATATGTAGCATACGCTTTGAACGCTCGGCTGCATCAGCGCCCCGAATTAGGCTGGCCACTGCAATGGCTCCTGAATTCACCATAGGGTTATAAGCGCGTCCAGACTTTTCATCGAGGATAATTGAGTTAAAAGATTGGCCGGTTGGCTCAACTCCCACATAACGCAAAACTTCATCACGCCCACGCTCTTCTAGAACCAAGCCATAGGTAAAAGGTTTTGACATCGATTGTAAAGTGAAGTGTTGTTCAACATCTCCAATCCCATAAAAATCGCCAGAAGTGGTCATGATGCCAATTGCGAATAATTTGGGATCAAAACGTGCTAACTCTGGAATATAGCGGGCTACATTACCTTCAGCTAAGCCCTGATAACGCTCATAGAGTTCTTGTAACAGCGCCTGTATTTGCAAAGCGTAACTCCTTTCCTGTTCCTATTCTAAGAAGGGCTTATCATCGTAGCGTATTCGTCCATTTGTGCAAGATACATAATAGACGTTGCACAATTTATAAAGTTTGTTATCATGTAACTTGAGGTGAGAAAAAACGATGATTCAAGCAGCTTTGTACAGCACTTTTGAATATTCCTCACATGCCACAACTAAGATGATGTGCGCAATGATGATGTGCTGTATGAACCCAAGTGGAGCCTTGCGGGCTGCTTAAGCTATCGATTTCTCCCTGATTGAAAAGAAGCCAAAGCCAACCCGCAGTGGGTTGGCTTTTTCAGTTGTTACAAGGAGAGATTTTTTAAAGCCCTGATCGATTAAAGCATAAGAAAACCACAACATATCCAACCAAACCAATTGACTAGATACTTTAATTTAAATTTATGAACTAAAAGGGAAACACACACTATGACAAATTCAAACGGACACGAACGCGAGTATTCTTTTAACACTAAAGCACTTCATGCCGGCTATACACCAGACCCAACAACCGGTGCACGTGCTGTCCCCATCTATCAAACAACGTCTTACCAATTTCGTGATACTGATCATGCGGCTGCGTTGTTTGCACTACAGGAACCGGGCAACATTTATACCCGCATTATGAATCCCACGACTGATGTTTTTGAACAACGCATCGCAGCGTTGGAGGGTGGTATCGGCGCACTTGCGACTTCATCAGGTCAAGCTGCAGAAACGCTCACAATCCTAACATTGTGCAACGCAGGGGACGAAATTATTTCGTCACAGGCACTGTATGGTGGTACGTATACGCTATTCGCCTATAGCCTAGAGCGTTTGGGGATTAAAACCCATTTTGTGAAAGGCAACAATCCTGCAGATTATGAAGCACTCATCAATGATCGCACTAAACTTATCTATCTAGAAACTATTGGGAATCCCAAGCTCGAAATTCCTGATTTTGAGGCCTTTGCTGAATTGGGACGCAAACATGGATTGCCAATTGTCGTAGACAACACTTTTGGAACGCCTTATTTAGTAAATCCCATTAAGTATGGTGTTAACATCGTTGTTCACTCCACGACCAAATGGATCGGTGGTCATGGGCTCAGCATTGGTGGCGTAATTGTTGATGGTGGCAACTTTGATTGGAAAGCGAGTGGTCGTCATCCCGGTATTATAGAACCAGAGCCAGCCTATCATGGGGCTGTTTTGGCTGATGTATTGGGGAATGCTGCCTTTATTGGACGCGCACGTGTCGTTGGTTTGCGTGATTTTGGCCCTGCACAATCCCCCTTCAACAGTTTCTTGAATATCATTGGACTTGAGACTTTGGCATTGCGTGTTCAACGTCATGTTGATAATGCTCTTGCTGTTGCTCAATTCCTAGAGTCCCATCCTGCAGTAGAGTGGGTGAACTATCCCGGCTTGCCCAGCCATCCCAGCTATGAACTTGCGCAAAAGTATTTGCCCAAAGGCGCAGGTGCTGTTGTCGGCTTTGGAATTAAAGGCGGGCGCGAAGCTGGACGTAAATTCATTGACTCATTGAAGTTGTTCTCGCACTTAGCCAATGTTGGTGATGCGCGCTCATTAGCAATTCACCCAGCCACAACCACTCATCAGCAACTAACGCCTGAAGAGCAAGAGGCTAGTGGTGTAACTGAAGACTTCGTCCGTTTGTCTATCGGTATCGAAGACATCGATGACATCATTTTTGATCTAGAACAAGCCTTGAAAGTCGCAGTAGGGCAACCTGCTTAGTTTTTGAATTCTCAATTGTATTGTTAGAGAGGTAATCGGTGGTTACCTCTCTGTCTGTCGTTCAAATACAATTCTTAGGAACGAGCATGGTTACCGTGACAAACATACACACAACACGCTTATATGATCCTAATTCTGTTGGCATTGTAGAGCGACAATATGCTCATTTTGATTTTCCTTTGGAACTGAGCTGTGGGTCTCAGTTAGAGCGCTTTACGATCGCTTACGAAACCTATGGCACCCTGAATGCAGATGGCACCAATGCAATCCTCATTTGCCATGCCTTATCCGGAGACTCCCATGTTGCAGGTTATTACACACAAGACCCAAATGAAAAACCGGGATGGTGGGATGAAGCGGTTGGGCCAAATAAAATGTTTGATACCAATCGCTTTTTTGTTATTTGCTCAAATGTGATTGGTGGGTGTCAAGGAAGTACGGGGCCCAAATCTATAGCGCCGGATGGTAAACCGTATGCATTACGCTTCCCTATTGTTACGATTCGAGATATGGTGCGTGCCCAAAAGCATTTGTTAGACTATCTTGGCATTAAGCAACTGTTGGCTGTGGCAGGCGGAAGCATGGGGGGAATGCAGGCGTTACAATGGGCTGTTGATTATCCTGATATGGTGCAATCTTGTATCTTTTTAGCAAGCACCATGCGCTCTTCTGCCCAACAAATTGCGTTTAATGAAGTTGGCCGCCAAGCTATTTATGCTGATCCAAACTGGAACGGCGGAGACTATTATGCTCCACATTGTCCTAAGCCACATGCGGGGTTATCTGTGGCACGGATGGTAGCACACATCACCTATATGTCTGATATGTCGATGGAAGAAAAATTTGGGCGCGCTTGGCAAGATCAATCTAAGAAAAAGCCAAGTTTTGATAGCCCCGATTTTTCAGTAGAAAGTTACTTGCATCATCAAGGCGAGAAATTCGTGAATCGCTTTGATGCAAACAGCTATTTATACATTACTAAAGCCATTGATTTATTTGACATAGCTGATGGGTATCACTCGGCACATCAAGCGCTCGATCGTACAAAATGCCATTTTTTGGTAGTCAGCTTTACAAGTGATTGGTTATATACTGTTGGCCAAGCTCTAGAGTTGGTGCGGACATTGCTCGATTTGCGCCGTCCCGTAGACTATCATCATGTGAATTCGCACTTTGGACATGATTCTTTTTTGGTTGAGGTAGAGCTAATGACGCATATTGTTGGTGATTTCATCAATCGACAGTGGGAGCGTATACATCAATTATCTACAGACGAAGCTAATTCTTAAGCTGTAACATTGATGCAATGGGTTCTACCATGGGGGATCGCTGTCAAAAAATAAGCTCCACCACAAATCAGCTGGTGGAACATCTGGCGCTTCCGGCTCGGCAGGAAGCGGGCGTGGTGTTGGACGAGGCGTTGGTGTCGGTAGAACAAAGCCGGGCACAGGGATCACTAAAACTTCGCCGGGACGAACCATTTTTGCCTCACGATGCGCCCATTCTTCAACGGCAGCATCACTTTGGGCATATTCAAGCTCTTGGCGCAATTGAATATTCTCATTTTGCAGAGCATTGATAGTGCCTTCTACTTGTATTTTTAGATCGCGATAGGCGCGCCCGCGTGTAATGCGCGCGCTAAAATTGATCGTGAGTAATAACCCTATCGCTAAAATAGCTACAAAAACAACTTGTGTGCCAGTAATGCGTTGTCGACGGTTTCGGCGAGTGCGTTCTGTAGCCGTTGAAGATTTCGACTCCACTATTCAAACTCCCGATAACGCCATATTCCACCAACCATTGTGCCCAAGACTTTTGTTTGAGCAAGCGCCATAGGCTCAATTCTAAAAATATCTTGTTCTAGTACGATCAAATCGGCAAGGTAGCGCGGCGCAAGCATACCTAATTGATGCTCTTGCATTGCGGCATAGGCCGGCCCTTGTGTATAACCACGAATAGCATCATGAAGTGAGATTTTTTGAGAAGGATACCAACCTTCCTCATTCGGTGTACCATCGACACGTCGACGAGTGACGGCGGCATGGATGCCCGCCCATGGATTAATGTCGTCTAGTGGCGCATCTGAACCTAAGGCTAAGCGTGCACCCGCCTCAAGTTGAGTGCGCAAAGCATAGCTATATCGAGCGCGTTCTCCCCAATAACGATCTGCCAGTTCATAATCAGAGGTTGCGTGGATAGGTTGCATAGAAGCGATAATATCGAGCTGTGCTAAACGCGGTGCATCTTCGGGCAAAGTGATCTGAACATGTTCAATACGATGGCGGCGCGCCGTACGTGGAATGTTTTGTTGCGCTTCTTGCGCTCGAACGGCTTCAAACACGTCTAAAACATCATGCACAGCACGATCACCAATCGCATGAATCGTAGCAAGTAGCCCATGTTGACTGGCCGCGCTAACCAATTCATGCATTTCTTCTTTATCCGTAACCGCAATGCCATAGTTATTGCTGTTGAGATAGGGCTCAACCATTAGGGCCGTTTGAGGGCCAAGTGCGCCATCTGCGAAAATCTTCAACCCGCCAATCCTGAGCCAATTATCGCCAAAGCCGCTACGAATCCCTAGTTGATAAGCGTGTTCAATATAAGGTACATTGATTTGCTTCACGACGCGCAATGCTAATTCGTCCGCTTCACGTAAGAGTTGCAAAGCCTCTAAACAAATGGGGCGATCAAAATCATGAAAACCCGTTAAACCCATTTTGAGCGCATTTTGCTGAGCTTCGCGCATCCATTCGGCAATCATTGGCGCGGTTTCTGGTGGCATTAACTCGGATACATAGCGCATTGCTGGAGCTTCTAGCAACACCCCTGAAGGCTTGCCATGTTCGTCGCGTACAAAACTGCCCCCAACAGGATCGGGAATATTGTCAAGCAAACCCGCTTGACGTAAAGTAAAACTATTTACCCAAGCCGCATGTCCGCTACGATCTACTAAGTACACAAGGCGATCAGGTATCACTGCATCTAAATCGGCTGCCGTTGGAAACTGTTTATCTTTCCAAATGTCTTTGCGCCAGCCTATCCCAAAAATCCACTGATCGGGGGGTGTTGTTTTTGCTCGTTCTGCTACTCGGTGCAGCGCCTCTTCTTTCGTTGGCACATCCACCAGATCAACTGCTTGCAATTTTCTTGCATAAGCGTGCCAATGGAGATGAGCATCCGTCAATCCCGGAAGGATGCGCCGCCCGCTTAAATTAATTTTCACAGTATGCGAGTTAGCGAGTGGGAGAATCTCGTCATCACTACCCACTGCAATAATGCGATCTCCCCAAATAGCTAGTGCACTAGCATCTGGCTGTTGGGGGTTTTGAGTGTAAATAGTAGCATTGTATAAAATTTGATCGATCATTGTTCTATATCGTAGTTATTGTTTTTGCCACGCGCAAATGCGCCGGAAAATTCGGCATGTATTTAATAAATGAATCATATTTATTACTGTTAAAATCTGAGAGATAACGTCGTAATACACTAACAACACCGGGCACAATTTGTAATCCTTTTGCTTTGCGCTGTAGCAAAACATAGGCTTTTGCTTCTTGCTTGCTGATAGATTCTTCTAAGAACAAAGCAACTAATCCGGACACAACCAATTCTGTGAATTGATCGCCCCAATTCGGGTAGCGTTCACGGAATTCATCGCTGACTGGTAGCGGCTTCTGTGCTACGGGGGCAACATCAGCAGCATGTTGACGCAAATATGCTAACATTAGCAAGCGCGCATATTCCGTCATTGCGTTGGCATAGACGTAACCTTTGTCTTCTGTGAAAGGCCAAGGCGGGCTGTCTCCCCATGCTTGGCGTGGAGGACAAATCACCCAAATTTCGCCGCCCACTCGCACACCAACAGTACGCCCTACAGGATAAAGTAAGTTGGGCATAAAAACGAGTTGCTCGACAACTTGTCCCACAAAAGGCTTTAAGAATGTGTAAAAATCAACTGTTGATAAGACAAGCTCAGCCTCTTGTTGTGCTTTGTCCCAGTCAGTTTTTGTTTCTTGCCACCATTCGGCTAGCTTGGTTTGCTCATAAAAATTTTTAAGATGCTCGTTCCAGCGAGGAGGCACCCAACGTGGTACTTGGCTTGCGGCTAAGTCCGGCCACGTTAATTTTAGGATATAGGTATAAAGCGCTTCTAATGGGGCATTTTGATCTAGCAAAACTTGTGCGCCCGTCACTGCTGGATGATGCGAAAAATCGGCAACACGCTTTGCAGTAAAGCGTGCAACTTGGTGTGGGCGATATTGCTCTTGTTGCGGATAAGTAGTTGCGCTAAGCACTGCTGACATTAATCGCACACGATCATCAATGCGAACGAGTACTTTTCTCTCGGCCATAACCTTATTTACTCTATTCTTCAGTCGATTTTGACACTGCTGTATGCGCTTGATTATAAAGAATTTATATCTAATCTGCCAAAGGCAATATTCTAAATAAATTAAATCAGCATTGACAATATTCATAAACCTGTGATAAATTACACCCTACAATGAGTAGAACGCACAGGGGAGCTTGAGCTATCAGGCTGAGAGGGTGTCAAAATGCGCGACACCGACCCTTAACCTGAACCGGGTAATACCGGCGGAGGGAGTGAGCAATGAGTTATAGACTACAAATGCAACCACTCCCCATCATAGGAGTGGTTTTTTAATGAGATATATCCTCATAGCCAACGGCAGTTGGAATGCTGGCCCTGCATTAGATGTTGTCTTACGTCAACACACAACTGACCCTGCGGAGATTATCGCTGTAGATGGTGGGGCAAATCATGCTTACCGTCGGCGACTAACGCCCTCGCTTATTGTCGGTGATTTAGATTCGATCATGCCTGACGTGTTGAATTTCTATCAATCACAAGGCATTGAAATACAAGCCTATCCTCCTGAAAAAGATGAAACTGATTTAGAACTTGCATTATTAGAAGCTGTTCAGCGTAATGCGAGTTGGATACGTATCTTTGCAGCTTTAGGTGATCGCCTTGATCAAACATTTGCGAATATTTATTTGCTATCGCTGCCACAATTGAGTGGTGTTGATGTCAAAATTGTTGCTGGCAAACAAACGATATGGCTGCTTCAAGAAGGTGAACATCAACTGTTTGGTGCCGTAGGTGACACTATTTCTTTATTACCTTTTGATGGCGATGTAGAAGGTATTACCACTCATCATCTTGCTTATCCCCTCCAACATGAGACGCTCTATAAAGGGCCTGCGAGAGGCATTAGTAACGTCATCACAGGTCAAAACCCTGTGCTCTCAATTGAAAGAGGTAAATTGCTCGTTATTCACACTATTGGTCGAGCTTAATCAAGGAGTTTATGATGACTAATTCTGCGCGAACAATCACGATGAGCATACAAGTTTTGCCCTTGACGGAAGATCCAATTCCGATTGTAGATGCTGCAATTGCTGCTATTGCGCAAACAGGCATTAAATACATGGTTACCCCAATGGAAACCGTCGTAGAAGGTACATTAGATGAATGTTGGGCAGCGGCCCGTGCAGCGCATGAGGCTTGTTTTTCCAATGGGGCGCAGAAAGCCGTGACCTATATCAAAATTTCAGACGCGCTAACAGGATCAACTATTGATGACAAGCTGGCAAAATATCGCTAAAACATCAGCACCAACCACACAAACTGCAGTATCTCACCTCAGAAGTAATCCCATGAACATTGGGCGCGTGATAGTGATGTTGCTGCGCTCGGTGATTCTAGTGGGGATTGTCGCGTTGCTGCTTTTGACTTTTACGATTAGTACAACTTCTTTATATCAAGATATAAAAGCAGCAACAGGTGGTGATGTTGAGGGACTTTTACCTACTTATAGCGGTATGTCAGAAGCATGGCAAACTCATAAAACCTCACTACAGGATCGCCATATACCCGCTACATTATGGGTGACCTTGTCTGGGTTGAGTATTGCAATGATCGTTGGCTTAATACTTGCTGCCATTATGGATATGGTGGCATGGTTACGTTGGATTTTATACCCTATCTTGGTGGTATCCCAGACAATTCCTATCTTTGCCATTGCTGTTTTGTTGATCATTCTTTTCGGCTTTAACAATGGCCCCAAGGTTATTGTAGTTGCGTTGTTCTGTTTTTACCCCATTACCATTAACACTTTAAGTGGTTTTCGGAGTGTTGAACCAATCCACACTAATTTACTGAAGACAATGGGCGCGAATCGGCTACAAATTTGGTGGAAGGTGCGCCTACCTACAGCAATGCCTGCATTTTTTAGCGGTTTGAGAATAGCCGCTACATATAGCGTTGTTGGGGCTGTGATTGGTGAATATGTTGGCTCTGGCGATGGATTGGGAAAATTTCTACAACGTTCATATCGTAGTTTTGATATTGATCAAACTTATCTCACCATTACGATTATTGCCGCGCTTAGTGTGTTGCTAGTGCTATTGACTATCCTTGTTGAAATTGTGGCATTACGTTGGCGCTATATCGGTATGTTTCGTTTTAGCACTCGTTTCACTTTATTCTTACGTCGATTCAACAAAAATTAAAAGGAGTATAGTAACAAATGCTACGTCGGACTATTTTATTGCTTTTCGTACTCATGTTTGGGACACTTGCTTGGCCAGTCGGTGCTCAAGATGGGGGCGAAGACGAACGCCCCGATCCTTTAGGAGGAGCAACGGAATTTGCCGTTGCGAATGAACGCACCAGCGTTACTTTCATGCTCGATTGGGCCCCAAATACTAATCATACAGGCTTCTATGTTGCTCAAGCACTTGGATATTATGATGAGGCGAACCTAGATGTTGAATTTATTGAGCCAACAGATTTATTGCCTGAACAAGCATTGGACGCAGGACTTGCAGAGTTTGGCGTTGGTTTTCAAGATTTTAGTACGCCCGCAATGGCAGAAGGGCTTGATCTCGTATCTGTTGCAGCAATCATTCAGTACAATACATCTGGCTTTTCAGCACTAGCTGAAAGACATCAACTGACTCGTCCGCGTGACTTAGAGAATTTGGGCTATGGTGGCTTTGGTGTACCTGACCTTGAAAATGCCTTTTTGCGCACACTCATTGCTTGTGATGAAGGCACGTGGAATGAAGATAACTATATTGACGTTGGCTTCGCTGATGTTATTGAGCTGTTGGAACGCGATCAAATCGATTTTAGCTGGATATTCTATGGTTGGCAGGGCATAGATGCAGAATTAAAGGGGAAAGAGCTCAGCACAATTATGCTGATGGATTATCAAGACTGCGTCCCCAACTATTACACCCCTATCTTGTTAACCACGCGCGAACTAATTGAAGAACGCCCTGATGTTGTTGCTGCGTTTGTTCAAGCAACGGCACGTGGCTTTGCGGTTGCCATTCAAGACCCCGAACGTGCTGCTGAAATTCTGCTAGAGGCTGTGCCAGAGTTAGACGCTGATCTCGTCAAGGCAAGCGCACTATACTTATCAGAACAATACCAAGCCGATGCGCCGCGTTGGGGGCAACAAACTGAAGAAACATGGCAAAACTTTACCGCATTTTTAGTGGAAAACGGCATCATTGAAGCGTTTGACCCATCAAATTCTTGGACAAATGAGTTCTTGCCGGGCGTTGTTGAGAATGAGTGAGCTTTGCCTTAAAGAAGTAAGTTATCAATATCAAGAGGCTGGCCGAACAGTGCCAGCTCTTGAGAATATCTCAATGACGGTAAAAAATGGAGAATTTGTATCCATTATTGGTGCAAGCGGGGCAGGTAAAAGCACTTTATTACAACTCATTAGTGGCTTATTACGTCCTACTCATGGTCAAATTACGGTGAACGGTCAAGCCATCCAACCCCAAAAGCGCCAAGTAGCCTATATGCCCCAAAATGATGCTTTATTGCCATGGCGTAATGTCCTACAGAATGTGGTGCTGGGGCCAGAAATTCAAGGGAAAGGGCGCAGACAAGCGTTGGCTCAAGCAAAACGTTTGTTACCATTATTTGGGCTTGAAGGTTTTGGCGATGCTTTTCCTGCACAATTGTCAGGCGGAATGCGCCAACGAGCTGCACTGCTGCGGACGTTTTTAATTGGTAGCGATATTCTGTTGCTTGATGAGCCTTTTGGCGCGCTAGATGCGATTACACGCCGCGAATTGCAACGTTGGTTGTTGGATGTTTGGGAACAATTCAAGTATACAGTGTTGTTTGTGACACACGACGTGGAAGAAGCACTCTTTTTAAGCGATCGTGTAGTGGTTTTAAGCCCCAGACCGGGTACAATTGTCTTGGATATGCCAATTCCGTTTGCACGACCACGACAACAGCATTTTGATGCCTATTCATCTGCTGTTATTGAACATGAAACAGCTTTGTTGCGCGCGCTTAAAGGTAAACCAGATGCCACTACGTCAATTGACCGTCTACAAACAAAACTATCGCGGTGAACTCGTTTTCCAATATAAAGGCATTGAGCTGATCCGAACCTCTTCATATATCATCATTGAAGCATTTTTTGGGCGTGATTATGTCACTGACTATCACGCCTTTAAACATGGTGATCGCATGTTAGAATGGTTTTTCATGGATCGATGGTACAACATTTTTGAATTGCATCATCGCCAAACTGATGTGCTTGAGGGGTGGTATTGCAACATCACGCGCCCAGCATATATTCGCCAATATGGCATTTATGCGGATGATCTCGCTATTGATGTGATGGTATATCCGGATGGGCAATTTTGTATTCTAGATATGGATGAATTTAATGCCTTGCCGCTTTCTGCTGAAACACACTATGCTGCTCAAATGGGCTTAAACATGCTTCTAAGCCACATACAGCAACGTATTGCCCCTTTTGATCTAATCTCTTAATCTTAATCATTTGACCTCATCATGACCTATAGCTAAAATTCATGCCGATAATGTTCATAATCACAGGGGGCATAGTTATATGGCTCAGACAAGACCACAGTTGCTTGTTAGTGTTATTGAGACGCTTATTGCAGCACTAGGTAACAAAGATAAAGAAGCATTTACACGCCTATTTAGCCCAGAAGCCATCCTACGCGATCCTTTTGGAATCCGTGAATATCAAGGCCTTGAAGGATTACAACAATATTGGGATGATACATTCAAAATTTGGTTCTATTATGATATGCGATTGAACAGCTACTATATGGGCGGCGAAAATCGTGTTGCAGTACGTTGGGCTGCTAGTGGTACTGCACTGAATAACAAAATCGCAGATTTTACGGGTATTGCTATTTATGACTTTAATAAAGGGCAAGAGATCACGCTCATAGAATCATATTGGAATTATGAACGAGTGTTAGCACAGATCAAAAACGAGTAAGCAGTGAATTTGATACCCGTCTTATATACGGCTAACCTACGTTCTGATCTTGCATTGTTGCCGCGTGTGGCTACACAGCTTAAGCACATACGACAGCAATATGGCGTAAATCCGCCACCAATCTTAATGCTTGATTTGGGTAATGCTTGGTCAGACGAACAATGGGTTTCTCAGATAACTGAGCATCGTGCACCCTATATTATCTTAGATGCAATGGGGTATACTGCTATATACGCCGATGGCTTAGATATAGGGGGTATTTTGGGCTTACAAGAAGTTGTGCAAGCACATTTAATGAATGCAACCATGACATATCACTGGAAAAAACGCGACATGTCGCTTTATATTGGTAATCAAGGGCCATTACCTCGTATTAGCTGGTCACCACAACCTGTTTCAGAGCATTTATATGAACACACTTCCCAACATTTAACGCTCTATACACCATTGCAAGGAATTGGACACTTAGAGATTGAGTATCCAAGTCTCAATGTGCAAACTGCAAATTATGTACCTTTTGATCCACAAGCTCGACCAGACCCAACCATTGTTGCCACCATAGATTATGTGATCGGTGAGGCTCGTGCTTATTTCCGTAAACAGCAGAAAGAGAATTAATATTTATCATGGAACTTGAAGCGCTTCGTCAAGCATTGGATACTTATTTCAATATTACTGCCTTTCAAGAAAATGATTGGCTTGATCTACTTTCTGCCGAAGAACGGGGGGCTTTTCTACGCTTTCTACAATCTGATTTCGCTGATGGTACTTGGAATGGCCTCATGTTAGAAAATCCTGCCCCTAATCATCAAATAGATCGGGTTTATTTAGCAGTATATCCGAGCCAAGATGTCTTAGATAAAATTATCGCTAAAGAAGTGGAACGTGGTGCAACGGGAGCACTGTTGTTTACCTATCACCCTATCCCTTATAGTGAAAGTCAGGGTGAATTCAAAGCCATTCCTACTGAGCAGTTAGAGGAATTACAAGAGCACCATATCAGCGTTTATGTTTGCCATGCTCCACTAGACTGTCATCCAGAAATCGGTACTACTGTAGTACTTGCAAATGCGCTGAACATAGAAGATCAAGGGATGTTCGGTGCATATTATGGCGGCTTAGCATGTGTACATGGGCAGCTGACAAATACAACCTTTAGTGAGTTGGCGATTCGCTTGGCTGATATTTGTGAGTTACCACGTCTGCGTTATGATCAGTGCCGTCACAATGGGCAAATCGTAAAACATGTTGCTATTGCTCCCGGAAGCGGTTCTCTAGATTTCATGCGCGAAGCCGCAGAATTAGGCGTAGATACTTTTATCACAGGTAACTGGTGGCTGTTTGGAGATAGTGAGTTTGCCAAAGCGAGCCGCGAACGTATTGCCGAATTTTTGCCAACCTTAAAGATGAATCTTTTAGGAACTTCTCGCTATAGCATTGGGTTTGTCACAATGCGAGACTATGTGCCCGATGTCTTTCGACCTTACAATCTTGAAACCGTTTTGATTCGTGATGAAGAGCCATTGAAGTAGCCTAGAATAAAATACGTGGCCAAAACCATAATAAACTGCCCGTGATGATCTGGCATATCCAAGCTGCTGCTAATCCGTTCCGAGCACGCACATAACTATACAAAAAATTTAAGAAAGTGAAGAATATGGCTATGGTAACCGCAACACCAGTCGCATTTCTTAGGTTCATATGAGGAAAGTAAAGCGTTATTGTCCATATGGTGGCTAAAAGTGTTGTGATCATAAGCCCACGAAATTGTTGCATAGCTCCGCGAAAGAAAAGCGTATCAGCAGATGGCTGTACAAAAACAACCGCCATAAACACCCATGTATTCATCACAGTTTCTGAAGTGCCATCAGCATTGAACATTCTCTCGGAAATTCGGGCTAATGTTGTACCTAATGCGATCATTAGAGGCACACCCACCCATCCTCCAAAAGATACGCCGGCAATCAAGTCATCAACAGTTGTGTGGGAAATCCGCTGGCTGCTGCCTAAGATATAAGCGATCAGTCCAGCCCCACCGAGCAATGACCACAAAATCACATATCGCACTACCGCGTCTAGTGGCGTTAAGCCTAAACTAATTGCGCCAATGATCATTAAAGCAATAATTGGGTCTGTTTCGCGTTGTTGTAAGTAACGTTCCTGACGTTCAGCTTCTAGTTCAGCAGCTCTTTGAGCAGCAACTTCAGCATCTTCGGCTGCTTCAACTTCAGGATCGGGAATTAATGGGCGTGCTTGAGCAGGGCGCTCTCGCAAGACCTGCCGCACGATAGGATCGGGTTCTGGTGGGGCATCGCTTTCATCTGGCACATCGTCGTTTGTGTCCTCTTCGTTTAGGCGTGGCCATGCCATTTCATCGGATGGCGGCATCTCATCAGAGGGATGACGAGAGCTCATGTTAACAAGCTCCGCATTCGGTTCACCACTTTTTCAATATGCATTGGTTGAATCCAATAGTGCGTAACAATACGGAATTCTCGCTTATAAGGAGAGCCAATTAGAATGTCATCTTTGGCTAATTCTAGTACAAGTTGCTCAGGAGAGATGGGAGCATCTTCGCGCAGCTTGAAGAAAAACATATTTGTTTTTACACGCGACACATCTATTTCAACAGTCGGAATATTGGATAATCCTTCAGCTAGACGACAAGCATTAGCGTGATCTTCATGCAAGCGCTCAGTCATTTCTTCTAGGGCAATGATTCCTGCAGCAGCAATTACACCCGCTTGCCGCATTCCACCGCCTAGAATTTTGCGAATTCGACGCGCTTGATGAATAAAAGCCTCACTACCCACCAAGATTGAACCAATAGGCGCACATAAGCCCTTCGATAGGCAAAAACTGACACTATCAGCAGCCTGCGTAACTCGTGCTACTGGTTCACCAACAGCTGTGGCAGCGTTGAATATTCGTGCTCCGTCAATATGTAGAGCAAGCCCATATTGACGGCACAATTCGCCAACGCGATCAATATATGCAATAGGTAACGGCTGACCGCCAACTGAACCTTGTGTATTTTCTAGCGCAACAAGTTTTGTGCGTGGATAATGTGGATCATCGGCGCGGATGGCATCTTCTATATCGCTAAGTGCAAGTGTGCCATCTGGCTGAGTAGGGATCGGCATGGAATGGACACCGCCTAAGGCTGCGGGATTTCCACCTTCATGTAAAAAGGTGTGGCTGAGATTTCCCATAATTGCTTCATCACCACGCCCGCAATGCGTTAGTAGGGCTATGACATTGCCCATCGTGCCACTCGTCACTAGTAAAGCCGCTTCTTTGCCAAAACGTTCAGCAGCCAATGTTTCTAGACGATTGACCGTAGGGTCTTCTCCATACACATCATCGCCTACGGGAGCATTTGCCATAGCCTCACGCATGGCAGGGGTTGGCCAAGTGACTGTGTCACTTCTTAAATCTATTTTATCCATGCCGATCTTGCCGTTTAATAACGCTTCACAATAGTACGATACGCCGTTGGCTGGCGCTCTTGGAACATTTGGAACTGTTCGCGGTTTTTGCGTATTTCATCTAAATCAATGCGTGCTACAGCGAAGCCTTCGGGCTGTTTAAGTGCATCAGCTGAGTTGCCTTCTTGTTTAGTTTCGGTTTTTGAGGCTTGCTTATCACCTTCAGCTTCAGTTTTCTCAGAATCCGAAGAGTTTTCTTTCTTCTCATCTGTTTTAGGCTTGGGGGGCTCTGCTGTGATTGCGGCGTAGATTTCACCACGTGGGCCAACAATCATACTCTCACCGCCAAAGTTTAAGGTGACATCTTCCCCAACGCGATTAGATGAAACGACATACATCGCGTTTTCAAGCGCACGCGCTTTAAGATAGGTGCGATATTCATCCATATGAGCGCTTTCCCAGTTGGTGAGCGCACAAATGATTTCTGCCCCATCAAGTGCAAGGCTGCGTGCAACTTCAGGGAAGGCTAAGTCCCAACCGAGCATTAACCCAATATTGCCGATTTCAGTCTCAAAAACCGGAAAACGGAAGCCTTCACGAAAAGCCATGCGCTCTTCACCGCGAAGGTGGACTTTATTATAAGTGCCCACCAGTTCGCCATCTGGGCCAACAAGTACAGCTGTATTGAAGATGACACTTTCTACCTTTTCTTTGGTCACCAAACCAAAAGCGATAAAAACGCCATATTCAGCTGCCCGTTGTGCCATCAGATTTATAGATGGGCCGGGTACACGCTGCGCAACCTCAGTAAAGCGTACACCTAGCTCATATCCACTGGTGACTAATTCAGGGAATACGATCAAATCGACCTTTTGTTGCGAGGCTATCCGTGAGATAAACCCCGACATCTTAACAAGATTTTCTTCTGGTTCGCCTAGTTTTGGTTCAAATTGCACGGTGGCAATGGTTACTTCACGCATGGGGTCTCCAAGTCATGATGTTTTATTTAACTCTACAATGACAGGATATTGTAACGATAGGATAAAGCACCCGTCAACGTCATAATTGTACACGAGGTTGATCTAGAGGGCTAGCGTGCTTCGGGTTAAATATACAGGCTTAGTATTGCCGCTGCCCATAGCATATATTTCTGGTGATTATTCAATGATTGGTGTGGTTTAGGTTGAAAATATTCAATACGAAGATAGTTTTGAAGGTTTGGTGAGCTATTTGCCATATCCCAAAGTTGTTTTTGATGTAGTTCAATGAGATGAAAAAAATTGTGACTCATGATTGTGTGAGATCGTGGCCACAGGACTTCCTTAGGAAGTTTCTCTTGCATTGCAGCACGTAAAACCCAACGTCCCCAGCCATCACGTATTTTCAGTTGAGGAGGTAGATTCAGCGTATATTCGATCAAGCGACGATCTGCATATGGGTGTCGAAAATCTATGCCTAGACCATAACTTAACGCCTCTCGCAGTTCGCTTGCAATATTTACCATCACTTGTCTTGCACTGAATATGTGCGCATCACGTTCTGTCAAAAAAATTTCGGGCGCAGGGTAGATAATACGCGCAGGTAAGCGTGCAACAAATTCAGAGTTCATGTGCTGGAATGTTCGTCGCCATAGTAGTAGTCGCTTAACAATACGTTTTTTAACGTTGATGGGCAATGTGGCTGTGATATTGCGCGCTAACAAAACAATTTTGGAATCTTGGGTAACAGATTGAACAGTGCACAGTCCTCGCCAAAAATTACGTAGATCACCCTTGCGCAATAGCAATGGTAATAAGGGCTCTAGGTCTTGACGAAAATAGTTGCGCCGATATTTTTCTAATTCATTCGGATTCATTTTCATTGAAACGGCGCTTATTATTTGATCTGCTAGTTGCCAGTCGCCACGAAACGCAACTTCACTGGCATAGCGTTCAGCATCGGATAACATTGTATTACCATCATGGCCTGTTAGAATGACATCAAACCCTTGTTTGCGTGCAAGTTTTCCTAATATCCAAACGACGAACTCATTTGGTGCATGATAAAAATCGCCAATATACGGATGCATTTCTTGTAAAAGTGCGGGTAAATCTACGTTATCTATCCGAAAAAAGTTAGGTTGCACACCAACGTAATTAGCTGTTATACGAATTGTTGCTTCCTCATTGCTATCAGCCACATCTGGCATGATAGCAGAAAATGTAGTTAGTGGTTGTGCATGATAATGATGGGCAATTGCTGTCACTGCAGAAGAATCTAGGCCACCACTTAGTTCAGCGCCAATTCTTGTGGTTCCAGCCATTCGCATTTGAACAGACTGGGCAAACAGCTCATAAAATTCTTCTATATAGCGCTGTTCATTGCTATATTGTGGAATAGAAGTTGCTGACAAGTCCCAATGTGACCACACTTTCGGGGATTTTTCACGACTCACTTCGAGTATATGACCACTTGGCAAACGGCGTATTTGTTGAAATGACGTTTTTTCAATAGGTGGACGTTGCTTTAACAAAAAAGCGCCAATGTATTCATCATCAATAACTTGATTAAAAAAGGGCAAACTTTTCAGCGCATTCATATTTGAAGCAAAGGCAAAATAGGGCGCACAGTATAAGTAAAAAAGTGAGCGTACACCTACATGATCACGGGCTAAGACTAGTTTTTGTTCTGCTCTATCCCAAATTGCAAAAGCAAAATCTCCCCAAAAGTGATCAACGCATTTTGTACCCCATTTGTCATAAGCTAGAGCAATAATCTCACTAGTAGTTATGTTGTCTTGTGGTGCAGGGCAAAGCGTTC
This sequence comes from Chloroflexota bacterium, assembly GCA_003697365.1. Taxonomy (GTDB): domain Bacteria; phylum Chloroflexota; class Anaerolineae; order Aggregatilineales; family J027; genus J027. The sequence goes on from RFGP01000123.1 coordinate 20,777, forward strand.
GGATCAACTCATCGCGATTGAACAGCTGAGCATTGTGTGCCACTAAGAGATGATTGTACTGATTTTCGTCTGGTGAAGAGTGAATAAATACAGCGGCTTTTTGATGTGAAATAATGCAGTTTTGCAAGGGACTAGAGCATAAGACTTTATGAAACTTAGCAACGATGTCTAGCTCAAGAGGAACATCGTCAAGACGAATGAGTCCCCCAACAATATGCATGGTTATATCCTCAATCGTTTACAGCAGCGACACTATGTTATTTTATCGCTGCTGTTTTATGTTTAAGGTTTATGAGCGTCGACGGTTGTTGCTGCTACTACGACGGTCGTTGCTGCGGCGATCATCACGCCCGCCACCACCACGACTACCGCCACGACTGCTACGCCCGCCACCCTTGCTGCCACCTATACCGCGATCTTTTGCACGCGCCTCATCAATTGTCCAGCCTTCTAGAACAGCTTGACGGCTGAGGCGAATCTTACCCGAATTACGCTCAATATCGGTGATCATCACCATGATCTCATCACCTACATTAAACTCATTGCGGATGTTTTCGATGCGTTCATCGCTCAGTTGACTAATGTGCACCATGCCATCTCGCCCGGGCAAGAATTCAACGTATACGCCATAGTCTTCGATGCGAGTGATCTTCCCGGTATAAATTCCACCCAGTTCTGGCTCTTCAACTAAGGTAGCTACCATCTCACGAGCGCGCTCGGCACCGAGCATGTCAATGCTTGAGATGATGACCGTACCATCTTCTAAGATTTCAATGCGCGTGTTGGTTTGTTCTTGAATACTTCGGATCATCTTGCCGCCGGGGCCGATAACAGCGCCGATATAATCCGGGTTGATTTGAAGAGTCAACATACGTGGTGCATAAGGGCTGAGCTCTGGACGTGGCTCACTAATGGTTTCACGCATGACTTCAAGAATTTGAAGACGCGCCTGATAGGCTTGGTCAAGTGCACGGCGCAACAC